>NZ_LIQZ01000059.1 GCF_001418655.1 Streptomyces phaeochromogenes
CCCCACGGCCCCCAGGCCCTCACGCCTCCGAGTTCTTGCGGCGGCTCTTGCGCGGATGCACCGCACGGCTCAGCCGACGGCCGAGCAGCAGGTAACCGACGAGCGCCCCGCTGGTGTTGAGGATGACGTCGTCGACGTCGAAGGCGCGCCCGGTGATCACCGCACCCTGCACCAGTTCGACCAACATCATCACGGCCGCCGTGAGGAGGAGCACTCGCAGGATCCCGCGTGCCTTGGGGACCAGGACGGGCAGCAGCACCCCGAAGGGGATGCCGAGGACGAGGTTGCCGCCGATCTGCTTGAAGGCGTCACGCAGTTCGGGCTGGTCCAGATAGGCGCGCAGGGAACGGCCGGGATGCAGGTTGCTGTGCGTCAGGGCCTCGGAGGCCGGCGACGGCTGCAACGTGATCTGGGCCAGCGCGGCGGCGAAGGCCACCATCGCCGCGAAGGCGATGAGCATGACCAGGAACCGTACGACAAAGGGAAGTGGCCGTCGTTCGCCTGGAGCAGTCGACGGTCGGGGGTCGGACTTGGAGTCGGGAGAGCGCGACTTCTTGGTACGAGGGCTGGTCTTCTTCGTGCCGGAACCGGCCTTCTTGGTGCCGGAATGAGATGTGGAGCGAAGGCGTAGTGCGATGCGCGGGCGTGACACTGCGCGGGCCATTCAACCCTCCAGTTTTCAACTGTCGTCCGATGACAGGCGAGTACCCCCGAAGGGGCCGAAGATGCCGACGACATGTGTGCCTGGCCCGAGCCGCCGATCGCCCCGGCGCTGGTTCGTGCTGCCGGGGCGATCGGTGTGCTCGGGCCGGAGGGGCGACGGTGGCGTCGACGAGCGTGCGCGGGCCCAGGCCCCGGTCCGGGTCATGGGCAGAGGCCCATGACCCGGACCGTATGCGTCACGGGCCGAGGCTCATGACCTGAGCCTGAGGAGTCACGGGTGGAGGCTCATGACCCGTACGTCACCTTCACCTCCTTGAAGCCCAGGGAGCCCAGCAGCCCCTTGAGCATGCCGGTGGTGTTCTCCTCGGCGCGGGCGGTCAGCTCGGTCTTCTTCGCGGCGTCACCGATGTGCCGGGCGGCGAGCCGCTGGACGGCCCGCTCGTCGTTCGGGTTGTCCGAGAAGACGTCGCCGAGCCGGTCGAGGAGACCGCGCTGCTTGGAGACGGCGTAGGACTGGTCGGGGTCGAGTGCGGGCTTGCCCAGGGCGGCGTGGGGGAGCCTGAGCGTGGCCGAGGTGCGGTCCTTGTTGACCTTCACATCCTCGTCGCGGATCTTTCCGAGATCGACGTAGGCGTCCACGGTGCCCGCGCCCACATACAGGGTGCGGGTGCCACGGACCGCGTCCGGCAGGTACTTGGTGTCCTTCTCCAGATCCACCACCACCTGGAAGTTGCCCGAGGCGGCGTCGTAACGGCTCATGTCCTGAATGGACTTGAGGAGCGTGGGTCCGGTCCGGTCGTGGCTTTCCTCGCGGAAAACGTCACGCAGCCCGGGCAGCAGGCTCAGCTGCAGCCCGGCACCGAGTATCACCAGAACCAGCACGACCGCGCTCAGGATCTTGGCCCATCCGGGCATGCGCTTCAGGGACGTCGTCATGTGGCCGTCCTCCTTCCTCCTTCCTAGTGCCCCCCAAATGACCGGCCAGACAGGCGTGTTGACCGAATGGTTGACCGCGTGAGGACCTCGGTGACTTCCTGGTGCGAGGGCTGTTGCCCGGGACGCACCACGAGCAACGGACAGCCGCACAAGGTCTCTTCCGCCAAACCAGTTGCTCCCCGTCTCATCGGGCGGCGCGGCCCGCTTGAATGTGAACGTGACGAAATGGGATCGCCCGTACGCACTTCGGACCGCCGAGCTTCTGCCCGGGCTGCTGGAGCAGGTGGAGGCGGGGGCCGGCGGCGAGAGCGTGTGGCGCGAGCTGTGGACCATGCTGTGCGTCGAGGGAGAGACCCTCGTCCCGGGGAGTCTCGCCGCGCTGCCACGTCTGGTCGCGCTCGCCCGCCGTGAAACGCAGGCGTTGGAGATGGCCGCGGCGATCGTGCGCAGCGCGATGACGGACGACCAGGGCGAGTGCATGTTCGTGGAGAGCCGCGACGCCGTCGCAGAGCTTCGGGAACTGGTGGACCGGCGTCTCCGGACGCGTCCGGCCGACTACCTCTGGGGCTTTCGCACCCTCCTCGCGATCGAGGAGCAGTTCCACTGGAGTGCGGCCCTCGGTGACTTCAGCGACGACTTCTACACGGTGGCCTGTCCGCACTGCGCCCTGGACACGACCATCGCCATCGGCGGATACGGCAACTACTCGGCCCGCCGGGACTGGGAGGCGGGTGATGTCGACCGGCGCGAGCTGCGGCCGGCGTCGGTTGCGGAACTCGACGGCACGGGACGGTGGATGTACGACCTCGCGGTCCGTGACGGTCAGGACCGACTGGCCGAGGGGATCACCTATCTCATGGGCCGCGCGGAGTGCCCGCGCTGCGCCAGTGTGTTCCGCATGGCGGACGAGTACGCAGCCGCCAACCTCCCCCCAGTGTCTTCTGTTCGGATCGCGTGATCCAGGATCGGTTGACCTGTCCGTGATCCGGCGGGCTTCCTGGCGCGTTGGCCCTGGTAGAACAGTGACCGATGGGTGCCCGGGAGCGCGAACGAAAGGTGTACCGGCCGCTGTGGCGGGCCGGTCTTGAGGTGATCCCGAACGCCGTGCCGGACGGCACGATGCCGTTCGTCCTCGGGTACGGCGCCGAGGACGTGACGGGTGGTTTCTCCCACCGGTACGACACCCCGCGGCTCGTCGAGCGACTCAACGCGGACTGGTACGACCTCGCCGTCTCCTCGGGCCTTCTCGACCACCGGCGCGAGTTCCTCGTCCAGCTTCCACAGGGCACCCGGACGCACGGGGCCGCCCTGCGGAACATGCACGGCGGCAGCCACACCGCGCCGGCGGTCTGGACCCGGGTCCGGCTCCTGGAGCGCTGGGACATCATGGGCCGGGGCGCTGCATCTGCGTTCCTCGGCGTGCACGCGGGCCACGCGGGCTTCGCCATGATGGCCCTGGACACCAGCGTGTACGTCCATGCCTCGACGGGCGAGACCGGCGTCGACGTGCTCGCGGTGCGCCACCCGGACCGCTCGGAGAACATCCTGCGGCACCTGGAGTGGATCACCCTTCACGACAGCCCCTACGTCCACCGCGAGTTCAAGCAGCGGATCGCCGCCTGGCTCGCGTACCGCCGAAGGAGCGCCGCCTGAACTCGACGAGCCGTGCGCGTTCGTCGGGATCACTGAGACGGCACGGCTGGGTGATCAGGGGCGGACCTGGTACGCCTTGACCGCGGCCCACGACCGTGTCCTGGCATTTCGGCGCGAGAGGTTCCGGGTGTGTCACCAGTCCCCTTGCCGGCATCAACGCAGCAGTCGGCTGACCCACGGATGTGATCCGTAGGCCTGGGTGATGGCGTCGACGAGCCAGTGTCGCTGGTCGTCGGTGAGTACGGGCAGGGCTGCGGCAAGGTCTGTTTCGTCCTTGGGCCGGGGCTCCTTGGCCTTGTAGAAGAGTTGCACCTCCGGTGCGAGGTAGGGGATACCGCCGGTGGAGATCAGGCCGAGCTTGTCGAGCGGACGACGTACTCGCGGATCACGGCGTGACACCCACTCCTGGCCATGGGATTCGTCGAGCATGATCTGGATCCGCCAGGGTTCGCCCGGCCCCGGCCGGCACCAGATGTCGTGCACGCTCTCCGGAAGAGCCTCGTCGGACGCCCACGGACGAAGGTTCCCGGGCGGATCGGCGGCCCACCATTCCCAGTCCGGCAGGGACTGTTGGACGGCGAGCTGGTCGCGTCGGAGCAGCAGGACATCAACGTCCCCGTGATCCCGGATGCGCCGGCCTACCGCGAATTCAATCGCCAAGCCGCCCGCCACCCACCAGGGGTTCCTCACATCGCGGAACCGGTCAGCGACTTCGGTGAGGGGCGCGGGATCCCATCTGCCCAAGGGGGTGTGCTCGTACGTCATGTCGCCCATCCTGGAGGAACTGCGGCCCGTTCCCGCTCCCGTGACCCTCGCTCACCAGAGGCCGCTGGGCTCCCTCTCGGCAGCCCGGAGCAGGATGCCCCGCGTGGACCCCATCCCGTACTTGTCGACCTTGCTGGAGAGTTCGGCCACGTCCAGCAGGAGCGGCCGGATGTCGAGGCCGGCGTCGCGGGCCTGCCCGCACAGATCGTTCAGGGCGACCATCATGTCCCGGGTGTCCTGGCCCTGATCCCCGACCGACATCTCCACCAGTCGCTGCCGGAAGCCTTGGGGCGTGGGCTCGAAGGGCAGCGTCGTCGCCCAGGCGAAATAGTGACACCGTTCCAGGAGCGCACGCAGGGCGGCCCGTACGTCCTCGTCGCCCTCCTCGTAGAGGGAGAGCACGTCCCGCAGTGCCGCCTCGGCCTCCGGTCGGATCCCCGCCTCGTCCAGCGGACGCGGGCCCTCCCGCAGCTTCCGCATCCAGTCGGGGTCGGTGACATCCACCGGCCTCCTCGCGATGGGCTCGATGCACGCGTCGATCACCGCGACCCATTCATCGAGTTCCGCCAGTTCCGCCAGTTCCGCTGGTTCCCCCATCGCGTCCTTCCCCCTCCGAACGGCCATCGGCGGCATGCCGCAACCCGCCCTCCGCGGCGGGAGGATGGGGCCGTAGGCGCATAGTGCCGCCCCGGCCTTGCCCGGGCACGCGACCGGCCCGGCTCTTCGTGGGGGCAGTCTCTGGTGACGGATCTTCCCCGTCCCGTGGTGCCGTGTCGAGGACGGCGTCCAATAGGTGCCGGGAGCTCTCGAGTTGGCCGATTGCCTCGGTGATGCGGGTGCGTTCGCGCCGCAGCTCGGCGATGAAGGTGGGGCAGCCGGCCGGCACCCTCAGCTCGTCCTTGTCGCGTACGCAGTGCACGAGCCCGGCGATGACCGCGGTGGAGAGTCCGGCGGCGAGCATGGCCCGGATGTGGTGCACCGCCGCGACGTCCGCCTCGGCGTATTCACGGTAGCCGTTGCCCAATCGGTCCGGCCGGAGCAGGCCTTGCTCCTCGTAGTAGCGCAACAGCCGCCTGTTCACCCCGGTTTGGTGGGCGAGGTCGCCGATTCGCATCCCGGCCTTCTCCTTGACCTTCACATGGATGTGATGCCTTAGCGTCCCCCAGTATCGCCGATCGTGAAGCAGGGGAGCCGGGCCATGTCAGGTGCAGTGATCATTGGTGCGGGACCGGGGATCGGGCAGGCGGTCGCCCGTCGGTTCGCCAGGGAGGGAATGCCGATCACTCTGATCGCCAGGGGCGGGCAGACGCTGCGCGCCGTGGCGAGCGAGGTCGCTTCCCATGGCGCTTCCCGCGGCACTCCCCATGGCGCTCCCCATGGAGTTCCGGTCGTCACGTTGCAGGCCGACAGCACCGACCGGGCAGAGTTGGACGCGGCCCTCGACCGGGCCATCGGCGAGCACGGCGTGCCGGAGGTCGCCGTGTACAACGCCGCGCTCGTCCGTGTGGACGAGGTGGGTGAGATCTCGGTACGCGAACACATGGAGGCGTGGGCGGTCAATGTGGTCGGCGCGCTCAATGCCGCGGCACGACTCGCGCCGGCGATGGCGGCGCGCGGCCGTGGAACCTTCCTCGTCACGGGAGGCATGCCCGAGCCCAAGCCGCAGTACGTGAGTCTCTCCTTGGGCAAGGCGGGCGTCCGGACCCTGGTCGCGCTGCTCGATCAGCAGTACGGCTCCTCCGGGGTGCACGTGGCGAGCGTCACCGTGGACGGCCCGGTCGCTCCCGGCACCGACTTCGACCCCGACGACATCGCCGAGCACTACTGGCAGCTGCACACGCAGCCGCGTCACCTGTGGGACCGCGAGGTGCTGCACGCCGGCCGCTGCTGAGGGGCCCGGTCATAAGGACTCCGAGGCGGCCTCGGGCTGCCCGAGGACCTCGTCCATGCTCGACAGCGGAGGCAGCACGTCGTCGAGCCCGGTCACGTGCAGGATGCGCAGGGTCAGCGGGTGGGTGCAGACCAGGTGCAGCCGCCCGCCCTGGGCGAGGACCCGGCGCCGGGCGCGGTACAGCAGGCGCAGGCCCGAGCAGTCGAAGAACTCGATGTGCCGCAGGTCGAGCACGACCCGCGCGGCCGGGTGACCCGTGGCCGCGTCCAGGGCCGGGACGATGTCCAGCGCCGCGATGATGTCGATCTCCCCGTGGAACTCCAGCACGGTGTGCCCGCGGTCCTCGTGGACACGCAGATGAGGAGTGAACGGCGCGGACTCGTTGCGCACGACGACATCACCTCCAACAGGGTCACCGGGGGTCAGGGTGACGTCGTTCCTTGAGCGTAGACGCGGCCGTGTGCGGCTGGCGGCCGCCCAACCGTTCCCCACTCAGCAAGTTACCCTCGATGGGGTGAATTTCAGCATGTTCGATTGACATATGTCTTCGATTTAAAGGACGTGTCGCCCGTCAGTTTCAGGACAGCGACTGCCATGCCTTCGACAGTGCCTGCCGGAACTGGTCCGTCTGGTGCGCCGTGAGATCCCGGACCATGCGCTCCTCCAGCTCCCGCACGGGCTCGGCATGCCGAGCGAGCACATCGCGGCCAGACTCGGTGAGGAGAATCAGCAGCTCGCGGCGGTTGCGGGGATTGCGCTCACGCCGTACGAGACCGCGGGTCTCCAGGGACCGGATCACGTCGGCCACGGACTGCGCGGTCACGAACGAGTCGCGTGCGAGCTGCGCCGCGGACAGGCCGTCGTGCCGCTCCAGGACGGTGAGCGAGGTGTACTGCAGTGCGGTGATCCCCGTGGGCTTCAGCAACTCGTCGAGGCGGGACCGTACGACGAGTTCCACCTGCTTGACCATGTACAGGAGTGACGGGGGTGCCTTGGTGACGACCATGCGTTCAGCCTAGGGCATTGACAGGAAACCTGTCTGTAAAGAGACTGCGAACCAACAGGAATCCTGTTGGTTGAAATCTTGGCGATCGAGGCTGAGGAGTGGGCAATGACGACCACCTTCGAGAGCGGGCCCGGGCAGCTGTTCATCGGTGGACAGTGGCGCGAGGCGGCCGACGGAGCGCGTACGGACGTGTTCGATCCGTCCACCGGCCAGGTGGTCACGACGGTCGCGGAGGCCTCCGCCACCGATGTCGACACGGCCGTACGTGCCGCGCGGAAGGCGTTCGACAGCGGACCGTGGGCCACGATGAGCGGTCGTGAGCGCGGCCGGGTCCTGCACCGCGTCGCCGAGCTGATCCGGGAGAACGCGGACGAGATCGCGGCCCTGGAGAGCCAGGACGTCGGCAAGCCGATCACCCTGTGCCACGCGGTCGACGTCACGAACGCGGCCAACGACTACGAGTACTACGCCTCCCTCGCCTGGACCCTGGACGGCGCGACCAGGGACACCCCGCTCAACGGCCTCGCCTACACCAAGCCCGGCCCGATCGGTGTCGTCGCCGCGATCACGCCCTTCAACTTCCCGCTGATCCTCGCGGGCTCGAAGATCGCCCCGGCGCTCGCGGCGGGCAACACGGTCGTGCACAAGCCCGCCGAGGAGACCCCGCTCAGCGCCCTCTACATGGCCGCTCTGCTCCAGAAGGCGGGCGTCCCGGACGGCGTCTACAACGTCGTCACCGGTACGGGACCGATCGCGGGCGAGGCGCTCCTGCGCAACCCCGGCGTCGACAAGATCGCCTTCACCGGGTCCACCGCGGTGGGCCGGCACGCGGCGAGCGTCGCGGGCGAGGGCCTGAAGTCCGTCACCATGGAGCTCGGCGGCAACGCGGCGCACATCGTCTTCGAGGACGCCGACGTCGAGAAGGCCATCGGCGCGGTCATCAAGGGCTTCGTCTTCAACACCGGCCAGTTCTGCATGGGCGGGCCGCGCCTGCTCGTCGCACGCCCCCTCTACAACACGGTGGTCGGCATCCTCGCCGAAGCCGTCCCCGGCGTGCCGGTCGGCGACCCCCGGGAGCCCGGGACCGTCGTCGGGCCGATGGCGGGGGAGCGGCACCTGAAGAAGGTCGAGGAGTACGTCGAACTGGCCCGCAAGGAGGGCGGTCGCATCGTGTGCGGCGGCGAGCGCCTCGACCTGAACGGCGGCTTCTACTACAAGCCCACGGTCATCGCGGGCCTGTCGAACGACTCCCGGGTGGTCCAGGAGGAGATCTTCGGCCCGGTCCTGACCGTGCAGCCCTTCGACTCCGAGGACGAGGCCGTCGAGCTGGCCAACTCCACGCCGTACGGCCTGGCTTCGGGACTGCAGACCACCGACCTCGCCCGCGCGCACCGCGTCGCAGACCGGCTCCAGGCGGGCATCGTGTGGGTCAACGACTGGGCGATGCTCGACCCCGCGGTGCCCTTCGGAGGGGTCAAGGCCTCCGGCTTCGGCCGTGAGTACGGGCCCGAGGCGCTCGCCTCCTACACCAAGGTCAAGTCCGTCGTCATCTCGTTCGACTGAGCGCCCCGCAGCCGGGCCCACCCCTTCAACTCACCCTCACCCAAGGGAGTTCGCAGCATGTCCACCACCACTCGCGCAGCCGTGGTCGAGTCCGGGGGAGCGCCCTTCACCCTCGCCGACGTGGAGCTCGACGAGCCCCGCGCCCATGAGGTCCTGGTCCGGATCGTGGCCGCGGGCCTGTGTCACACGGACCTCGGGGTCGCGAGCGGCGGCCTGCCGTTCCCGCTGCCCGGCGTACTGGGCCACGAGGGCGCCGGGATCGTCGAGGCCGTCGGCCCGGACGTCGCGGGCGTCGAGCCCGGCGACCACGTCGTGCTCTCCTTCACCTCCTGCGGCTCCTGCCGCAACTGCCGCGACGGCCACCCGGCGTACTGCGCCGCCTGGCTGCCGCTGAACCTCCTCGGCGGACGCCGCGCCGACGGCTCCGCCACCATCAGCCGTGACGGGGCCCCGCTCGGCGGCCACTTCTTCGGCCAGTCCTCCTTCGCCGAACGGGCGTTGGTGGACGAGCGCAGCCTCGTCAAAGTCGACAGGGACATCCCGCTGGCGTCCCTCGCACCGCTGGGCTGCGGCGTACAGACAGGCGTGGGCGCGGTCTGGAACGTCCTTGAGCCCCGTACCGGCGACACGGTCGTGATCCTGGGCGCCGGCGCGGTCGGTCTGTCGGCGGTGATGGCCGCGGCACTGACGCCCGCGACCACTGTGATCGCCATTGACAAGGTCGTCGAACGGCTGGAGCTGGCAAGGGAGTTGGGCGCCACGCACACCGTGAACGCCAACGAGGCGGACATCGTCGAGGCGGTCCAGCTGATCACGAGCGGGGCAGGGGCCGACGGGGTCGTCGAGACCACCGGCAACGTCATCGTCCTGCGCAAGGGCGTGGACGCGCTCGCCGCCCGCGGTACGGCGGTGATCGTCGGCGCCCCACCGTTCGGTTCCGAGGTCGCCCTGGATGTCAACGGAATGCTCGGCGGCAAACGGCTGGTGGGCCTGACCCTCGGCGACCAGGAGACCCAGACCGCGATCCCGGCCCTGGTCAAGCTGGTCCGCGAGGGCCGCCTCCCACTGGACCGGCTGATCAGCACCTACGCCTTCGAGGACATCGGCCAGGCCGTCCAGGACATGAGCGCGGGCAAGACGATCAAGCCGGTACTGACGTTCGCCTGATATCCGGGCTTCACGCAAGGCGCCCTTTTGGGGGCGCGGGGAACTGCGCGGCCGGCCACAACCGGCCCGCAGCTCAACACCACCTGTGACACCCGCGCCCCACAAGGTGCTACCGAACCTGAAGAACAAGCTTCCCGACTGTCCGCCCGGTGTCCCCGAGCGCATGCGCCTTCGAGGCCTCGGCCAACGGAAACACCTCGGCAACCGTGGCACGCAGCCGCCCCGCGGCGACCAGCTCGGCGATCGCCCGCATCCCGGCCTGATCGGCCTCCACGAGCAGCTCGATCGCCCGCACACCGAGCCCCTGCGCCTCCTCGGAGAGCGCCGGCGACCCGGACGGCAGGATCGACACCAGGAGCCCGCCGGGCCGGAGGGTCTTGAGCGACCGCGACCGGTACTCGCCCCCGACCGTGTCCAGCACGACATCGACATCCCGCACGACCTCGGCGAAGTCGGTCTCGCGATAGTCGACCGTCTCGTCGACGCCCAGGCTCCGCAGGAACTCGTGCTTGCCCGCGCTGGCCGTACCGATCACGTAGGCCCCGCGCTCCTTGGCGATCTGCACGGCGAGATGCCCCACTCCGCCGGCCGCCGCGTGGATCAGCACCCGCTGACCCGGCCGGACGTCCGCCGTGTCGACCAGCGCCTGCCAGGCGGTCAGCGCGGCCAGCGGAATCGCGCCCGCCTGCGTGTGGTCGACCTCGGACGGCTTGTGCGCGAAGGCCCGCGCGGGACCGGTGACGTACTCGGCGTGCGCCCCTACGCCGTAGGGGTACGGCAGCATGCCGAAGACCTCGTCGCCCGGCTTGTGGAGGGTGACGCCGAGGCCGATCGCCTCGACGACGCCGGAGACGTCCCAGCCGAGGACGAACGGCGGCTTCCCGAGGAAGTTGCCGTTCGCCCGGTGCTTCCAGTCGGTCGGGTTGAGACCCGCCGCGTGCACCCGGATCAGCACCTCGCTCGGCCCGGGCCTCGGGATCTCCAGCTCCACTTCCTTGAGGACCTCGGGACCGCCGAGGACGTCCTGACTGATCGCGCGCATCGTGTTCTCAGTGCTCATGCGCTCCAGCCTGCCGGGCCGCGAGAGCCCAGGAAATGGCATGATTGCCATTGTTCGATAGGATCGTGCCATGCTGCAGACGCACTGCGGGGAGCGCCCCGCCCCCACCGAGAACTCCCGGCAGGGGGAGTACGACGGACCCGTGGAGCGGGTCGTCGTCCTGGCCCTGGACGGGGTCTACCCCTTCGAGCTCGGCATCCCGAACCGGGTCTTCGGCTCGGCCGAGGGCCGGTACGAGATCCTGACCTGCACGGTCGACGGGCAGCCGGTGCGCAGCAGCTCGGACTTCTCGATCACCGTCGAACACGGTCCGGAAGTGCTGCGTACGGCCGACACCGTCGTCATCCCGCCGTTCGCCCTGTCGCAGCTCAGCGCTGATCTCCCCGAGGCGGTGGCCGACGCGCTGAGGGCCATCCGGCCGGACGCCCGGATCGTCTCCATCTGTACGGGCGCCTTCGTCCTGGCGGCGGCGGGGATGCTCGCCGGACGCCGGGCGACCACGCACTGGCAGCTGGCCCCGCTGTTCCGGAAGATGTTCCCGGACGTGGACCTGGACGCCGATGTGCTGTTCGTCGACGAGGACTCCCTCCTCACCTCGGCGGGAGCCGCGTCCGGCGTGGACGTCTGCCTGCACCTCGTGCGCAAGGACCACGGCAGCGAGCTGGCCAACCGGGTGGCCCGGTCCTGCGTGGTGCCGCCGTGGCGGGACGGCGGTCAGGCCCAGTACATCGAACAGCCCGTGCCCGAACCCTCGACCGCGGGCACCGCGGCCACCCGGCAGTGGGCCCTGGAACGCCTCGGCGAACCGCTGACCCTGGGCGATCTCGCCGCCCACGCCCGGATGAGCCTGCGTACGTTCGCCCGCCGGTTCAACGACGAGGTCGGGATGAGCCCCGGCCGCTGGCTCATCCAGCAACGCGTCGTCCGCGCACGGCAGTTGCTCGAAGCCAGCGATCTGCCGGTGGACCAGATCGCGGGCGAGGTCGGCTTCGCGACCGGCACCTCGCTCCGGCAGCATCTGCACGCGGCGATCGGCGTCTCGCCACAGGCCTACCGGCGTACGTTCCAGGCGGCCCGGCAGAGCTGAAGCCGGCAGAGCCTAAGGGCGACGAATTCCGCCTGAACGTCCTGAGGGGCTCGTGCGTCGGAGGAGGGATACGGCGAAACGGCAGGCAGGGGGCACCATGCGGGGGATCAAGGCGGGCGGACTGGCGGTGGCGGGCATCGCGACGGTCGCGACACTCGTGACGGTGGTGGTGGAGAGCGGGAAGGGGCACACCGACGGAGGGCTCCTCGACGGCGGGCCCGCGTCGGCCACGCCGTACAGCGGACCGCTGCGCGTGCCGCACAAGGAGTATGACGAGGACAGTCAGCGGGCGACCGAGGCGGAGTCGGGCGCGGCGGGCCTGGCCCTGGAGTGCGAGGGGGACATCCACTCGGGCGGGTTCGGGGGCAACTGGAGCAAGGGCGACGGCGGTTCGACCCCGGCGGAAGGGCTTCAGGCGTACTTCGACATCGAGCAGCCGGGCGTCCCGAGGTCCGGCTACCGCGTGGAGCGCGACGACGGGGACCGGGTGCTCTTCTCGTACGATGTCGGGGGCCTGACCAAGGTGGCCGTCATCGTCGCCAAGGACCAGCCGAACCGGCCCGGTTGGGGCCCGGAGACGACCGCCTCGTGCGATCCGGCGGAGTTCCCCGAGACCTTCACCGACGACCAGGGCTACGAGGTCTGGACCGACGCGCGCGGCCGTCGGCTCTCGGTCAACACCATCAGCAGTTCCCAGGGGTCGGAGCACTGCGACTGGCAGTCGGCCCACTTCCTCGAACTGGGGCACGGGGCGAAGCGCGTGCTGTACGCCCGTGATCCCGAGGGCGTGCTGTCCGGCCTGCTCACCGCTCCGTACGACGGCGACGTCACCCTGCCCGACGGCGCCCGCGACACCGGCTACCGACACGGCGAGCGGGCGCTGTGGCTGACGGCCGACAAGAAGAAGGCGTACGTCCGCACGCCGGACGGGGTGGAGGCGTGGCCGGCGGTGAAGAAGGGGATGGGCTGCGACTGACCTACCGGCCGGCGGCGTTCTACCGGCTGGCGTGCAGGGCCACGAGCAGGCGCCACACCTTGTGGGCGATCTCCTCAGGGGTGGCCTCGACGAGCCCGTGCAGCCAGTCGGCGAGAACGCCCGCGAAGGTCGCGGCGACGGCCGAGGCGATGAGCGGGGCCTCCGGCGCGCCGACGAGTTCGCGCTCGGCGAGGCTGCGGGCCCGCAGGTCCTGGTGGAGTACGCGGCCGAGCGGTCCGCCGCCGCCCGGGCTCAACAGGGCACGGTAGAGCGGGGCATGAGGGGGCAGGCCCGCGAAGAACGTGAGCAGGGCGTCCGGCGCCGACCTGGGGTCGGGTCTGCCCCGCCAGGCGTGCAGGGCGTCCACGGCGTCCCGTACGACATCGGCGCAGGCGTCGACGGCCAGCGCCTCCAGGTCGGCGTAGTGCAGATAGAACGTGGCCCGGCCGACCCCGGCCGCGCGCACCAGCGCGGCGACGCTGACCTCCGCGAGCGGCCGGCGGGCGCACTCGTCGAGGAGGGCCCGGCGCAGCTTGGCCCGGGTGCGCTCGGCCCTGGGGTCGGCCGTGGAGTCGGCCCTGGGGTCGGAGGTCACCGGGCGACGAGGACGGCGGCCAGGGCGAGCGCGCCGGGCAGGGCCTGAGCGAAGAGGATGCGGCGGTTCGCGGTGACCGTGCCGTACACACCCGCGACGATCACGCACACCAGGAAGAAGACCTGGACGCGGAAGCCCGTCGGGTCGTCGGCGATCAGTCCCCAGACGAGGCCGGCCGCGAGGAAACCGTTGTAGAGCCCCTGGTTGGCGGCGAGCGCGGCGGTGGCCCGCGCCATCTCGGGGTCGAACCCGTGCAGCCCGCGCCCCGGCTTCTTCTCCCACAGGAACATCTCCAGAACCAGGATGTACGCGTGGAGAGCGGCGACGAGGCCGACCAGCACGTTGGCGAGTGTCTGCATGGGGAGTGGGCTCCTTCAGGGGGAACTTGCCGGGATTTCCTGGACAGGTGTCCACTATACATGGACACCTGTCCAGTAAATCCCCTGAGTCGAGACCCCTTGCGTCGAGATCCCCTGTGTCGAGATCCCCTGAGTTGAGGAGCGCTGCCGCTGCCCGGAGGCACTGTCGGACCCGGCCGCTACCGTCCTGTCCCATGAGTGACCACCACGACCAGGCAGTCGTCCGCCGGGCCCGCCCCGAGGACATCCCGGCGCTCGTCGCCTCCAGCGCGGCCCTGTTCGCCGAGGACGCGGGCACCCGGGACGCGACCGTCGACATCAACTGGCCTCTCGCACAAGGTGCGGAGAGATTCGCCGCGGGCATCGACGACCCGGCCCGGCTGTCGCTCGTGGCCGAGCACGACGGGGAAGTCATAGGGCACCTCGTGGGCACGGTCGCGGACGGCTCGGCCATGCGCCCGGTGAAGCTCGCCACCCTGCACAGCCTGTACGTGCGCCCGGCCCACCGCGGCACCCGGGCGGGAGCGCGGCTCGTGGCGGCCTTCCTCGACTGGGCGCGGGAACAGGGCGCCCAGCTGGCCGAGGTGACGGCGTACGCGGCCAACGCGGACGCGATCCGGTTCTACGAGCGCAACGGCTTCGGACGGCACACGCTCACCCTCGGTCAGGCGCTTTGATGCTTACCTTCGCCAGTCCCTGTGAAGCACCTTCGGCCGGTCCCTGTGGCGGTCGCCTTCGGCCAGTCGCTGTGACGCTCACCGTGCCCGGGCCGCCCTCCGCAACTTGAGTGCCCGCAGCGCCAGCTGCATCTCGAACTGGGTGGTGGGGTCGTGGAGCCGGTCGCCGAACAGCTCGTCGAGCTGGCGCATGCGATAGCGGACCGTCTGCGGATGGACGGCGAGACGGGCGGCCACCTCGCTCGCGTTGTGGCCGCATTCGAGCCAGCTGAGAAGTGTCTCCGCCAGGCGCTCGCGCTGGGGCAGCCGGATGGTGTCCAGCGGGCGCAGATGCCGGTCGGCCATCGCCTCCACCAGCGCCTCGTCGCGGAACAGCATCAGCGTGGCCAGATGGTCCCGGCAGCGCACCATCTCCGTGTCCGGCAGCACACCCCGCCGGGCCAGATCGAGTGCCTCGGCCGCCCACCGCAGGGACCTCGCCCCCTCCTGGATCGCGACGCTCGGCCCCATGACGGCCCGTAGGCCCTGGAGCGCACCGGCGACGGCACGCGCCCTTCCCGGGCCCTCCGGATCGGGCACCACCAGCACGGCCGGGCGCACGTCGAACCGCGCCAGGAACTCCGGCGGCACGATGGGGGGTTGGGCCGCACCGGCCTGCGCCCCGTGATCGATGACGACCACGGCCAGCGAACGCGGCACGGGCCACTGCGCGGTGTGCGCGAGATCAGTGATGGCCGCGACCGACGCGGGCGGGTCCACGATCAGCAGATCGATCAGCCGCGTACGCCGCTGCTGCAGCTCACCGGCCGCGTGCAGCCGCGCCTCCGTGTATCCGGCCGTCGTCGCTGCCGCCATCTCGTCCAGGTGCAGGAACAACGCCTCACCGAACGCGGCCAGCACATGGCGCGGCAGCAGATCGGCGTCGACCAGCGCGTTGATCCGGCGCCATGTCACCCGCGCACCGAGCCGCAGCGCCGACTGGAACGCGTCGAGACTGCGTCCCTCGTCCGCCTCGCCCCGGCCGATGCGCTGATACGTCGCCGTCACCGGCTGCCAGTCGGTGTCCGGCTTCGCCATCCGTTCCAGGAACCCCTGCAGTGCGTGCTCCACGCCCTGATGCACGACCTGCATGTACGTGTCGTCCGTCGGCCGCGCGTACTCAGGGATCTCGGTTCTGATCGCCCGTACGACCTCTTCGGTGATGTCGTCGAAGAAGGGTCTGAGATGGTCGTGCAGACCCGAAGGGAACGCCTTGAACGGGCCCTGGGCGTCCTCGGCCCTGACTGTGGCGTTCGTGGCCTCGATCTTCTCCAGCATGCGGAATCCGGTCACGCAGCGGCTCCTTCTGCGCACGGGAAGTAGGGCACGGTGACGATACCCGCAAGAATTCTGCCCAGCTTCATCGGCGACTGACAGACATGCACCGGGGGCTTGTCACTTCATGACAAGGGGAATCCTGGGCCTGGTCCTGCTCCGCGCCACCACCCGCCGATGACGCCCACGACGGCGCAGCGTCACCAGCGTCACGAACGCACCCGCGAGTACGCAGCACGCCGCGAGCCGGAGTCCGAGGTCGTAGCCCTCCAGGAACGCGCCGCGGGGATCGGCGCCGGAACGGAGCTCGGCGCTCTCACGCCGGGTGAGGACCACGCCCACCAGGACCACCCCGAACACACCGGAGACCTCGCGTGCCGCGCTCACCAGACCGGTCGCCATCCCCATCCCGGTCTCCGGAACCCGGTCGAGACTGCGCACGGTCAGGGGAGTGGTGAACGCGGAACCCCAGCCGATCAGCAGCAGCCCCGGCTGCAGATCCCAGAAGCCGGCCCGCGCACCCGCCCCCGAGACGTACAGCAGACCGACCGCCACCAGGCAGAGGCCACCCGCGATCGAGACATGCGCGCCCAGCGCCCGGGCTGCCCGCTCGGCCACCGGCGTCCCCAGCAGCAGCGCGCCCGCCAGCGGCAGAAACGCGAGCCCCGCACCCGTCGGCGAGAAGCCGAGCACCCGCTGGAGATAGAGGGCCGTGAAGAAGAACACCCCGTTGACGCCGATGCCCCACAGCACCTGCGCGGCGATCCCGCCGGTGAGGAACCGGTCGCGCAGGAGCCCCAGTTCGACCAGTGGCCGCGTGGTCCGGACCTCCACGACGACGAACGCACAGACGGCGACCGCCGAAACGCCCAGGCACAGTGGTACGGGCGCGGTGCCGAACCCGTGCTCCTGGCCGCGCACCAGACCGTAGGTGAGCAGATAGAGCGCGAGCACGGACAGCAGCACACCGGGCACATCGAGACCACCGCGCCGGGGAGCGGACCGGCCGGGCACGGCCGGCATCAGCAGCAGCACGATCAGCCCGAACGGGACGTTGAGCGCGAACACCCAGCCCCAGCCCCACCGTTGGGTGACGAAGCCGCCCACCACGGGTCCCAGTGCCAGCGCCACGGCCAGCGCCGCCGTCCACAGGCCCACGGCCGTCGCGCGCAGCCGCGCGGGCAGGTCGACCGCGATGACGGCGAGCGAGGCCGGGATGACCAGCGCGGCCCCCACCCCCTGCACCGTACGGGCCGCGATCAGCGTGCCCCCGCTGTCCGCGAGGGCTGCCGCCGCCGACGCCGCCGTGAAGACCACGACCCCGGCAGCCAGCACAGGTCTGCGGCCGAGCAGATCGGTCAGCCGTCCGCCCGGCAGCAGCAGCGCTCCGAAACTGAGCACATAACTGGCGGCCACCCACTCCAGGTCGGGCACCGTCAGACCCAGTTCGCGCTGCACGGTCGGCAGGGCCACATTGATGACCGTGTTGTCGAGCGTGGTGATGAACCCGGTCAGCGTGAGCAGGGAGAACAGCGCGAACAGCCGTGCACGTCCCACAAGACGCTCCTTCCGCCGTCGCACGGATTGTCGGCGGGAGAGGACCGCCCGGGCTCTGGCCCACGGCATGGAATCGACGGCACGCCTTTGTCAGCGAACTGACAGAAGGCGGCAGACGAACTGTCAGCACGTCGTCTAACCCGCCCCTCGCCCGGAGGCGGAACCTGGGGCACCGCCCCAAGCGGACGCACTCGCCCCCTCACTCCTCCCGCTCTCGCTCAACTCGCGCTGCCGTCGACCCAGTTGGAGCCCCCATGACCTCCGTCCGGCCCGCCGAATCCGCCTCACTCACGGACCACCTGAGGCACTGGGCCAGACACCGGCCGCAACAACGCGCCTTCAGCCACGTCGACTTCCCCGACAGCGCCCCCACCGGAGTGCACCGTGCCCTGGGATGGCGTGCCCTCGACGCGCGGGCCAGGGCCGTCGCCGACCGACTGGTCCAGGTCGCCTCCCCCGGCGAACGCGCCGCACTCGTGCTGCCCCAGGGGCTCGACTACGCGGCCGGCTTCCTCGGCTGCCTGTACGCGCGCGTCATCGCCGTACCTCTCTTCGGTCCCCAACTCCCAGGCCACGAAGGGAGGCTGGCGGCCGTCCTGGCCGACTGCGAACCGGCCTGTCTGCTCAGCGACTCCCAAACGGCCCGCGCGATGGGCGAGTTCATCCGCGAACGCCGCCTGGCGGAGGTCCCGGTCGTCCCCGTCGATCGACTCCCCGTCCAACGGGGCGGGTTCATCGACTCGGGCGAACCGTCGGGCGCCCCCGAGCCGGACGACATCGCGTACCTCCAGTACACCTCCGGCTCCACCCGCAGCCCGGCCGGCGTGATGATCAGCCACGCCAACGTCGTCGCCAACGCCCGACAGGCCATCGACGCGTTCATCGCCGACCCGGACGCCGCCACCACGGTCGGCTGGCTGCCTCTCTTCCACGACATGGGCCTCGTCCTCAGCATCGCCGCGCCCGTCGTGGGCGGCTTCCCGTCCGTCCTCATGGACCCCTCCGCCTTCCTTCAGGACCCCGCCCGCTGGCTGCGCCTCCTCGGCTCGTACGAGGGCACCGTCAGCGCCGCCCCGAACTTCGCGTACGACTACTGCGTGGCCCGCACCGCCCCCGCGCTCGTCGACGAACTCCGCCTGGACCGCGTACGGGTGCTCATCAACGGCAGCGAACCGGTGCGCGCCGGGACGATGGACCGTTTCCACGCGACCTTCGCGCCCGCCGGGCTCGACCCGGCCGCGCACTGTCCGGCGTACGGCCTGGCGGAGGCCACCGTGTTCGTGACCGCGAGCTCCCGGGACGAACCGTCCTCGGCCGTCGCCTGCGACGCCGACGCGCTCATGGAGGGGCGGATCGAGGAGACGTCGGACGAGTCGGCGGCCGTCCTCGTCCCGTGCGGGGCGCCCGTCGGGCAGGAGCTGCAGATCGTCGGCCGGGACGGTGCCGTGCTGCCGCAGGGGCGGGTCGGCGAGATCCAGTTGCGCGGACCCAACATCGGGCTCGGCTACTGGAAGCGCGCCGGACTCACGGCCGAGACCTTCGGCTTCGGCGCGGCCGAGGACTGGCTGCGCACCGGAGACCTCGGTGCCCTGCACGACGGGCGGCTTCTCGTCACCGGCCGCCTCAAGGACGTACTCATCGTGGACGGGCGCAACCACTACCCCCAGGACATCGAGGAGACCGTACAGACGGCAGTGGCCCTGATCCGCCGGGACCACCTCGCCGCGTTCGGAGTGACCCGGGCGGACGACGTGGGCGAGGACCTCATCGTGGTCGCGGAGCACCGGCGCGACACCGATCCGGCGCCGGAGGACACGCAGAACGCCGAACGGGTCGTCCGCGCCGCGATCTCCGCCCGTCACGGACTGCGCCTCGGCTCACTGCTGCTCGTACCGCCGGGCTCCGTCCCCCGCACGAGCAGCGGCAAGGTGTCCCGCGCGGCCACCCGGGCGCGCTTCCTCGACGGCGGGTTCGGGCCACGATGAGCGTCTCGCGCAGGGAGATCCGCGAGCTGATCGCGGGGCGGCTCCAGGACTGGTACGGGGTCAGCTCCGTCCAACTCCCCGACGACAGGCCCCTGGCGGAGGCAGGACTCACCTCCCGCGACGCGGTGGCCCTGACGGCCGACCTCAGCGAACTGGTCGGAAGACGCCTCCCGGACACGCTGCTGTGGGAGGCCCCGACGATCGACGCCCTGGTGAGACGCCTGGAGGCGACCGAGCCCCGTAAGGGGCGTGGGGCTGTGACATATGCTGCTCCTCCCCCACTCTCGGCTTCGCTCGAGCGGGGGGACCCCCATCGTGGGCGCGACCAGCCACGGCGGGCCGGCAGCGACCGAACTACCGAACCGGCCCCCGCAGTCGCCATCATCGGCGTCGGCTGCCGATTCCCCGGCGGCGTCACGTCCCCCGACGAATACTGGCAACTCCTCACCGAAGGCCGCGACGCGGTAGGCACACTTCCGCCCGGCCGCTGGGACCCCTTCGTAGGGGATCCGGAACGACTGCCGGACGACGTGCCCCGGCACGGCGCCTTCCTCGGCGGCCTCGACGACATCGCCGGCTTCGACGCCGAGTTCTTCGGCATCCCCGCCCACGAGGCGACCGCCATGGACCCCCAGCACCGCATGCTCCTGGAAGTCACCCGGGAGGCCCTCGACCACGCGGCCCTCGCCGCACCCACGCTCGCGGGCACCCGCACGGGCGTCTTCGTGGGCATCAGCGGCAACGAGTACGCGCACCTCACGACCGCCGACCTCCGCGCCGTGGACGCCTGGACGGCCACCGGCGCGTCCATGAGCATCGCCGCGGGCCGGCTGTCGTACGCCCTCGACCTGCGCGGCCCCAGCCTGTCCGTCGACACGGCGTGCTCGTCGTCGCTGGTCGCGGTGCACCACGCCGTACGCAGCCTGGCGACGGGCGAGAGCGACACGGCACTCGCCGCCGGGGTGAACCTGCTTCTGACCCCCGCCGTCACCCTCGGCTTCCAGCGCGCGGGCGCCCTCGCCCCGGACGGCCGCTGCAAGGCCTTCGACGCCGCGGCCGACGGGATCGTACGCGGCGAGGGCTGCGGAGTCGTCGTACTGAAACGGCTCGCGGACGCCGAACGCGACGGCGACCGCGTCCTGGCGGTGATCCATGCGACGGCCGTCAACTCCGACGGCCGCTCCAACGGCCTGACCGCCCCCAACTCCGAGGCCCAGTGCGCCCTCCTCGCCGAGGCCCACACCGCCCCGACGACCGTGGACTACGTCGAGGCGCACGGCACGGGCACCGCCCTCGGCGACCCCATCGAGGCGAGCGCCCTCGGCGCCGTGCTCGGCCGCGAACGCTCCCTGGACCAGCCCCTCCTGATCGGCTCCGCCAAGACGAACCTCGGCCACCTGGAAGCCGCCGCCGGTATCGCGGGCCTGATCAAGACCGTGCTCGCCCTGCACCACGGCGAAATCCCCGCCCACCTGCACTTCACCCGCCCGGGCCCGCACGCCGACCTCGACGCGCTCGGCCTGCGGGTGGTCGGCTCGCCCGAACCCTGGCCCCGCTACTCGGGCACGGCCACCGCGGGCGTCTCGGCCTTCGGCTTCGGCGGTACGAACGCCCATGTCGTCCTCGCCGAACACCGCCGGGCCGCCCGGGCGAAGGGTCCCGCCGGACGCCCCGCCCTGCTCCTGCTCGACGGACCGACCAAGGAACGCGTACGCGCCTACGCCGGTGAGCTGGCCGCCTGGCTGGACACCCCCGACAGTCGGCGCGTGCGCGACGCCGACCTCGCCCGCACCCTCGCGGGGCGCACCGGCCGTGGCCGCCATCGCGCGGCCCTCGTCATCCGCGACCGCACCGAGACCCTCACCGCACTCGGCCGCCTCGCGGCGGGCGAACCCTCCCCGCGGCTGGTCACGGGGGAAGGGCGGCCGGGCGGGCCCGGCCCCATGGTGTGGGTCTTCTCCGGCTACGGCTCCCAGTGGCCCGGCATGGGCCGCCAACTCCTCGCGACGGAACCGGTGTTCGCCGCCGCCGTCGACCGACTGGAAGCCATCGTGCTCTACCACGCGGGGCTCTCCCTGCGCGCCGGACTCCGACCCGACGCCGACCTCTCGACCCCTGCCACCGTCATGCCCGTGCTCTACGGCGTCCAGGTCGCCCTCGCCGAACTGTGGCGCTCGTACGGCCTCGAACCCGACGCCGTCATCGGCCACTCGCTGGGCGAGATCGCGGCGGCGGTAGTCTCGGGCGCGCTGGACGAGGCCACTGGTGCCCGGATCGTCGCCGTACGCTCCCGGCTGCTGGACCGGCTGACCGGCGGAGCCATGGCGGTCGTGGAGCTGCCGGCGGCCGAAATTCCTTTGCTGGCAAGGGAGTTCGGCACGCTGGAAGTGGCCGTGCACTCCTCGCCCGCGCAGAGCGTGGTCACGGGCTCGGCCGAGGACGTGGCCGGGCTGGTCGCCCGGGTGACCGACAACGGCGGCTTCGCCCGTTCGCTGGGCGTGTCCGGAGCCGGCCACTCGCCCGAAGTCGACCCGCTGCTCGCGGAGTTCGCGTGGGAACTGGGCGAGGTCCGGCACTCCGAGCCCCGCTGTCGCCGCTACTCCACCGCGATCGGTGATCCCCGCGAGAGCGTGCCCTGTGACACGGAGTACTGGGCGGCCAACCTGCGCAACCCCGTCCGCTTCGCGCAGGCGGTGCGCGCAGCCGCCGAGGACGGCCACCGTGTCTTCGTCGAAGTCGCCCCGCACGCCACGCAGTTGCACCCGCTGACCGACACCCTGCGCGATGCCGGCGCCGACGACGCGCTGATCGTTCCCACCCTGCGCCGCGACACCGACGACGCGCTCACCTTCCGTACCTCGCTGGCCACGCTGCTCGTCCACGGCGTACGGGTGGCCCAGCCGCGGGAGGGCCTGCATCCCGAGGGCCGCATCATGGACGTCCCGCCGCCCCGCTGGCGGCACCGCCGCTTCTGGGCGGGGGAGGAGCCGGCCGATGAACCGTCCCGGGCGGAGCCTCTCGACCCGGCCGCCGGTCCTCTCGAACGGCTCCGGCTGTGCGTGGCCGCGGTCATGGGCTACAGCCCCGAACGCCTCGACCCCGACACCCCGTTGACCGACCTCGGGCTGGACTCCCTCACGGCCGTGCGGATACGGGCCGCGGTGGAGCGGGAGTTCGGCATCGAGGTGGAGCCGGGGGTGCTGCTCAGACGCGGGACGCTGAGGGCCGTGGCCGAGCTGCTGGAGACCGGGGGAGAAGCGGAGACGGTCGGTACCGCGGCACGGCAGACGACGACCGGCGATCTGAAAGAGCCGGGGGCGGCGGTGAGTTCCGCCGCCGACATGCCCGTACGAGGCGCCGCCGCCGCAGCAGCCGCGACCAGGCCCGACGCGCCGACCCCTCTCCGCGCCTTCCCGGGAACCGGTCCCGGCACCCCCCTCTTCCTGGCCCACGCCGCAGGCGGATCCGCCGATGTGTACGCCCGGCTGGCCCATCGCCTGGACGGCGACCGCCCGGTGCACGGCTTCGACCGGCAGCCCGACCCCGACGATGTGCCGGGACGGGCCGAGGAGTTCGCCCGGAGAGTACGAGCGGAGCTGCCCAAAGGCCCCTGGTTCCTTGGCGGTTGGTCGTACGGCGGTCTGGTCGCTCAGGAAGCGGCCCGGCTGCTCGCCCCGCACGGCAGGGTCCCCGCCCTGGTCCTGCTCGACTCGGTCCTGCCCCTGCCCACCAGCCTCACCGCGACCGACCTGGCCCTGCGGCACTTCCGGGACTTCGCCGCGTACGTGGAACGCACCTACGGCACCGCGCTCCACCTGCCGTACGGCGAACTCGCCGGGCTCGACGACGCGGGACGGATCGACTTGGTCATCAAGGTGCTGCGGGACACCGTCGAACTGCCGGAAGCGGTCCTCGAACACCAGCGGACGTCGTACCTGGACCTGCGCAGCGGCGAGCGCCACCGGCCCGGGGGATACGCGGGCCGCACCCTGCTCTACCGGGCGAGCGAGACCGCTCCGCACACCGTCCACGACCCCCGGTACGAACGCGGCGACGCGACGCTCGGCTGGGACGCGCACTGCGCCGACCTGACCGTCGTCCCGCTGCCCGGCCACCATCTGTCGCTGCTCGACCCCCCGGTCGTCGACACGCTGGCCGCACTGCTGACACGCGATCTGCGGGACTCCTGAAGGGACTTGCCCCATGACTCGTACGACTCGTATGGCTCGTAGGCGGAGATGCGCCGCGCTCGCGGTGACAACGGCCCTGCTCGGCGCGGGAGTCGGGCTCAGCGCCCCACCCGCGACGGCCGCTCCCGCCGCCGCGGTGGCCGCGGGCGCCACGATCGTCGCCGAGAAGTGGCTCGACACCCGAACCGTCGACCTCACGGTCGCCTCCCCGGCGGTCGGCGCGTCCCTGCCTGTACGGGTGGTCCTGCCGACCGGGTACGCCGCACAGCCCGGCCGCACCTGGCCCGTGCTCTACCTCCTCCAGGGAGCGCACGACGACTACACGTCCTGGACGAGGGAGACGGACGTCGTCGACTTCCTCGCCGGCCAGGACGTCATCACCGTGATGCCGTCGTCCGGCCCCACCGGCATCCCCACCGACTGGTGGAACTACGGCAGCGCCGGCGCACCGGACTACGAGGCATTCCAGGTCGACGAGTTGATGGGGGTGCTGCAGCAGAAGTTCCGGGCGGGGACGAAACGTGCCGTCGCCGGTGTCTCCACCGGTGGCTACGGCGCCCTGGCCTTCGCCGCCCGGCACCCCGGGACCTTCACCGCGGCGGCCTCGTACAGCGGGATCCTGGACACCACGGCCTTCGGCATGCCGACCGTGCTCAACGCGATCGTCGCCCGCGAACAGTTGCTGCCGCTGACGCTCTGGGGCAGCCCGCTGCTCAACCGGGACAACTGGAACCGGCACAACCCCTCGGCGCAGGCCGCGGGCCTCAAGGGCACCAGCCTGTACATCTCCCAGGGCAGCGGTCTGGCGGGCGGTGACTTCGACAACCTCGAAGGCGCGGTGCTCGAAGGCGCGCTCTGGTCCCAGGCGCACCGCTTCACTGATCGGCTGGATGCCCTGGGCGTCCCGGCCCAGGTGCACTTCTACAACGGCGGAGCACACGCGTGGCCGTACTGGCGACAGGAGTTCAAGGCGTCGTGGCCCATGCTCGCGGCGGGCCTCGGCCTGAGCTGACCCGGGCCCGGGCCCGGGTTGATTCGGGCACAGGCCCGAGCTGATCCCTGGCCCCGGTCGACCCCTCAAGGAGGAACCACCATGGATGCCCTGGCCGAGGCAGTTGTCGCGGGAGCCGCCCGCACCGAACTGGAGCACCTGCCCCCACCCGACCGCTTCACCGCCGCCCACCTGCGCGCGGAGGACGTGGACAGCTTCACCGGAGTCGCCGACAAGGACGTACGGAAATCCATCCACATCGGCGCGGTGCCGATGCCCGAACTCGCCCCGAACGAGGTGCTGGTGGCCGTCATGGCCAGCGGCATCAACTACAACACCGTCTGGTCGGCGATGTTCGAACCCATCCCGACCTTCAGCTTCCTGAAGCACTTCGGCCGCCAGGACCGCTGGGCGGCCCGGCACGACCAGCCCTTCCACGTCATCGGCTCGGACGCCTCCGGCGTCGTCGTACGCACCGGTTCGGGCGTGCGCAGATGGCAGGTCGGCGACCACGTCGTGGTGAGCCCCGTGTACGTGGACGAGGAGGACCCGGCGACCCACGCCGACGGCATGCTGGGCACGGGCATGCTGGCCTGGGGCTTCGAGACCAACTACGGAGGACTGGCCCACTACGCCGTGGCCAGGACCAGCCAACTCCTCCCCAAACCCGCCCACTTGACCTGGGAGGAGGCCGCCTCGAACCCGCTGTGCGCGGGCACGGCGTACCGCATGCTGGTCAGCGACCGGGGCGCCCGGATGACCCAGGGCGACGTGGTGCTGGTCTGGGGAGCGGCGGGCGGCCTCGGCGCGTACGCGGTCCAACTCGTCCGTAACGGCGGGGGCATAGCCGTCGGCGTCGTCAGCAGCGAGCAGAAGGCGGAGTACGCCCGCCGGCTCGGCTGCCACCACGTGATCAACCGGGAGGAGATCGGCCTCAGCGGCAGCGAGCCGCCCGCCGATCCCGCCGTGGTCGGCAAACGGCTCGGCAAGCTGATCCGGGCCGCGACCGGGGAGGACCCGCACATCGTCTTCGAGCACGTCGGCCGGGCCACCTTCGGCGTCTCGGTCTTCGTCGTCCGCCGCGGCGGGGCGGTGGTGACGTGCGGCTCCAGCACCGGCTACCAGCACGAGTTCGACAACCGGTACCTCTGGATGCGCCTCAAGCGCGTCATCGGCAGCCACGGCTCCAACCTCCACGAACAGGCCGCCGTAGGCCGCCTCCTGGACCTCGGCCACCTCACCCCCGCCCTCACCGAGACCTACCCCCTCACCGACACGGCCGAGGCGGCCCGCCTGGTCCAGAACAACGCCCACCTGGGCAAGGTCGGCGTGCTAGCCCTCGCTCCCGGGCCCGGGCTTGGGGTCGTGGACGCCGAGCGGCGGGAGCGCCTCACCGGGATGTGACCGTCTTCAGGAAGGGGTGGGTTGTTCCTCGTGCTCCTGGGCCTTCGTCGGGACCCGCGGCTGCGGTGTCATGGAGAGCTTGTCGGGCTTGACCGTGACGATGGCCTGGGGGCGCGGGGGAGCGGACGTGAGGGTCAGCCGCCAGCGTTGGACGACGGTGGCCAGGACGATGAGGAGTTCGGTCCAGGCGAACTCCTCGCCTATGCACTTGCGCCGGCCGTCCCCGAAGGCGAGGAACGAGGAGCGGTTGATGCTCTTCGCGCGCTCGGGTTCCCAACGGCCCGGGTCGAAGGCCGCGGGGTCCGCATAGACCTCGGGGTCGTGCTGGTGGACGTACGGGCTGTATACGACGTCCGCGCCCTCGGGGATCGGGACTCCGTCGAGGACGACCGGCCGTGTGGTGGTTCGCGTGACGAGCCAAGCCGGTCCGTACATGCGCATGGCCTCCTTGAGGACACTGCGCATGTACGGCAGGGAGCCCAGGTCCTCCTGGCGCAGCGGGCGTTCGCCGCAGACGGCGTCGAGTTCGGCGTGCAGCTTCCGCTCGATGCCCGGGTTGCGGCTGATCTCGTACAGGGTCCACGCCAGGGTCGTCCCGGTGGTCTCGATCGCGCCCGTGAGGAGGGTGATCGCCTCGTCCTGGAGCTGCTGGCGGGAGAGAGGGCCCGTCTCGGGGTCGTCGGCCGTGAGGAGAGTGGAGAAGAGTCCGGTCTGCGACGCGGTGCCCTCGGCCTGCGCGCCGTCCTGATGGGCGGGGCAGCCGGGCGGCGGCGCGGGCTGCTCCGCGGACGCCAGCTGGGCCCGGTGGTGGTCGATGGCCTGGTCGATGAGGACTCGCAGCCGGGCGACCCGGCGCTCGTGCGCGCGGTTCGCGGGCAGGGGCAGTTTCGTCACCCAACCGGGCAGGATGGTCTGCCGGATCGTGCCACGCATGATCTCCGGCATGAGGCCCTGGAACTCCTGCTCGACATGTCCCGGCAGGCCCGAACCGAAGAGCGCCACGAGGAACGTCGACAGCGTCAGGTCGTTCATGTCCTCGTACGTGTCACGCGCGACCCCCTCCGCCCATGCCTCGGTCGCCGCCCGTACGTGGCTGATCATGACGTCGCCACGGGTGGCGATGTGCGACTTGTTGAACATGGGCTGCATCAGCCGCCGGTGCTTCATGTGCAGGTCGCCGTCGGCGATCGTGGCGAGGCCGTCGCCGAAGAACACCCGCAGCGCGTCGATGATCTTGCCGCCCTTTGCGAACGCGTCGACCTCCGTCACCAGCACCCGGCGGGTGACGGCCGGGTCGGTGACCACATAGGCGGCGGTGGGGCCTATCAGGATCTTCACGACGCTGCCCTGTTCGCGCAGCGCGTTCATGAACTCCAGGGGACGTCGGGCCAGTTGGTGTCCGTGTCCGATCAAGGGCAGGCGGCCGGGGGCGGTCGGGGCCGAGGCGGGGGGACCTGATACGCCGCTCATCGGTGGGTCTCCTCAAGATCAACTCGGGTGCTGTGATCATGACATGCATGCCCACGCGATCCGTGTCGTACCCGCCGTTTTCGTCACAGCACCCTCCGGTCGCGGCAATGAGTAAAGGGATTTGTCGACTGATTCGAGCTGGTCGGAGGGTCGCCAAAGCTTCACAGAAGTGGGCCGGTGAGGTTGATCTGAGGTAGATCAAACCCGATAAGGTTCCCTGAGGCGCGGCGAGTTGACGCGACAGCAATCGGTTGTCGCTCGCTGTCCACGCATGCCCGTCGCGGGGTGGATCACCGCGCGACGAGTGCTGCCCCGAGCTTCTCCCCCCTGTTCGATCGTGTTGCTTCGAAGGATGCAGATGGAACTTGCCACTCCGCCACCGGAGGCGCGGGCACCGGCCGCCTGGTACAGCTGGTGGCTGATGCCGCTGGCCTTAGGCGCTGGAACCGTCGCCGCCGCGGTCGCCGGACCCGACTCGACCCAGATACCCGCGATCGTCTCCGGGGTCGCGGCGACGGCCGCGAGCGCCATCTCCGTACGACTCCTCGTCCGCTCCCAGCTCCAGCTGCGCCGCAGCGCAGGCGAGTTCAGGAACGCGCAGGCCGAACACTCCCAGCAGTGGCAGCAGCACGTGGCCGGGCTGGAGCGAAAGTACGCCGCCGAACGATCCACGTACGACGCCCAGTTGGCCGAGCAGGCCAAGGCCTACGAGGCGCGGATCGCCGAGCAGACGCAGGCCTGGCAGGAGCAGCTCGACCGCCAGCTCGCGGCCGTCGCCCAGCTCGCCGACCAGCAGCTGCCCGAGGCGCTGGAGCGGCTGCGGGCCGGTGACTCCATCGACGACGTGCTGCCCTCCGTCAACCAGTGCGCCGAGGTCAGCGCCGACCTGCAGGCCCAACTGCGCAAGGTGCTCAGGACGGCGCTCATCGGCGTGGAGCAGGAGTTCAACCGCTCCACCTCCGCCGAGCAGGCCGTCATCAGCATCGGCAGCCGCATCCACGTACTGACCAGCAAGCTGCGCGGCCGGCTCCACGAGATGCAGGGCGAACACGGCAGGCTGCCCTCCGTCGCCCAGGGGCTGATGGAGCTCGACCAGCAGCTCGGCCCCGCCGACTCGCTGGCCGCGAGCATCGGCGTACTCGGCGGCTCGGACCGGCCCGGCCGCCAGTGGCAGGAGCCCCAGCGCCTGCTCAGCGTGGTGCGCGGCGGTATCGGCCGGATCAAGGACTTCGACCGCGTCCAGGTCCAGCACCTGCCCGAACTCGGCGTCGACGGCGGCATGGTGGACCACCTCACGCTGGTCTTCGCCCACCTGCTCGACAACGCGGCACGCTACTCGCCGCCCACCGAGCCGGTGATCGTCTCCGGCAAGGAGGTGCCCAACGGCGTCGGCATCGAGATCCAGGACTCCGGCAAGGGCCTGAACGAGGAGAAGAAGCAGGAGGCCCTCCAGTCGCTGGAGGGGGTGGCCCCCGGCCCCGGCCTCGGCGGGGTGTCCGAGGACGCCCACCTCGGTCTGCGCGTGGTGGGAGCCCTGGCCCGCCGGTACGGCATCAGGGTCACCTTCGCGGACTCTCCGTGGCTCGGCACCTCAGTGGTCATCGTGGTACCTCACAAGTACTTCAGCCAGTTGCCCGCCGCCGTCACGGCGCCGGCTCCTGTCGCTGAGGCTTCCGTCGCGCCGGGCACCGTTTCGGCCCCGGCCGAGGAACCGGCTCAGGCCGAGGAGCCGGAGGAGACCGGGGACACCACCCCCGGCGGTCTGCCCCGGCGCCGCAGGCGAGCCGAGTCCGAGAGGCCCAAGTCGGCCGCCCGGGAGGAAGAGTCCCCCGCCACCGCCTCGCACGCGGTGCCGCCGGACGAGTCCTTCACCGGCCTGGCCGCCTTCGCCACGGCCGGACGTGAGCCGGCCGCGCGGCGTGAGCCGGCTGCCGGACACGAGCCGACCGCCGGACGTGAGTCCACAGAGCACCGCACTGAAGAGAGCGACTAGTCCACATGACGCAACAGGGAACCGACGTGAGCTGGGCGCTCCGCGATCTGGTGGAGAGCATCCAGGAGATCCGCTTCGCCCTCGTGGCCTCCAGCGACGGCAAGGCCATCACCTCCTACGGCGCCGACGACCCCGACGACGTGGACCGTTTCGCCGCCGTGGTGGCGGGCCTGCAGGCACTGGCCCAGCCCGTGGCCGAGCAGTTCCCCAAATACGCCGGGCAACTGCGCCTCGCGATGATCGAGGTCGACGGCGGCCACCTCTTCGTGGTGCGCGCCGGCGTGGAGACGTACCTCGGAGTACTCGCCAGGGAGGGGCTCGACCAGGGCCTGCTCGGCCACCAGATGAGGGACCTGGCCCGCAGGATGGGTGAGCTCCTCGGCACCACTCCGCGCCTGGAGGAGCACTCTGGATGAGTGGTCCCCGCCGACCCACGGACCCGTCCGGTCTCGAGCGCTACTACGTCCTCACGGGCGGTCGCAGCGGACCGGGCGGTTCGTCGTCGAGCCTTGACGTGGCGACCCTCATCACCTCCCGTGCCGCGGCCGTCCCCGGTCTGCAGCACGAGCACGAGGAGATCCTCCGGCGCTGCCGCGATCCGCTGTCGGTGGCCGAACTCGGCGCCCATCTCGGATTGCCCTTCAACATTCTCGCGGTGCTCTTGGCCGATCTGCTGGACGCAGGCCGCGTTGAAGCCCGTCACCCCATCCCGGCGTCAGGCGCCGGTCGCGGGCCCGACCTCGCGCTCCTTGAGGAGGTACTCAGTGGACTTGAAAGGCTTTGACCATCCCGACCGGTACTCGGCGGACGGCACTCTGCCGGCCGGTGCCCGCTCGGTGAAGGTGATGATCGCCGGCGGATTCGGCACCGGTAAGACCACCATGGTCCGCTCGGTCAGCGACATCAAGCCGCTCACCACCGAGGAGACGCTGACCCAGGCCAGCGCCGACGTCGACAACCTGATCGGGGTGGCGGACAAGCAGGAGACCACCGTCAGCCTCGACTTCGGCAAGATCGGCATCAACGACCAGCTGGTGCTGTATCTGTTCGGCACTCCCGGCCAGGAGCGGTTCTGGTTCCTGTGGAACGGGCTGTTCAAGGGCGCGCTCGGGGCCGTGGTCCTGGTCGACACGCGTCGACTGGCCTCCAGCTTCCGGGCGATCGAGGAGATGGAGCGGCAGAACGTCCCGTTCGTGATCGCCCTCAACGTCTTCCCCGACTCAAAGGACCACCCGGTCGAGGAGATCCGCGACGCCCTGGACATCTCCCCGCACACCCCGATCGTGGCCTGCGACGCCCGCGACCGGGCCTCCAGCCGTGATGTGCTCATCGCGCTGATACGCCACCTCAAGGAACGCTCCGCAGTCGCTCTGGAGTCCCGATGACCGACCAGCCCTTAAACGGTCCCGACGCCCCGCGCGGCTGCCCGGTCGCGCACGGCGGGGGAGACGGGCTCACCCGTCTCTACGGGCCCGACGCGGCGACCGACCCGATCGGCATCTACTCGCGGCTGCGCAAGCAGCACGGGCCGGTCGCGCCGGTACTGCTGGAGGGCGACATCCCGGCGTGGCTGGTCCTCGGCTACCGGGAGAACCGGCGGGTGCTCGACAACCCCCGTCAGTTCAGCCGGGATTCGCGGATCTGGCGGGACTGGAAGGACGGGCGTGTCGAGAGCACCTCGCCACTGATTCCGATGCTGGGGTGGCGGCCCGACTGCGTCTCCCAGGACGGTGAACCGCACCGCAGGCTGCGCGGTGCGGTGACGGACAACCTCCAGGCCGTCGCGAGTCGCGGCATCCGCCGTCACGTCACGCACTTCGCGAACAAACTGATCGACGCGTTCGCCGGGGCCGGCAGTGCCGACCTGGTGGCCGAGTACTCCGAGTATCTGCCGATGCTCGTACTGACCAGGGTGTTCGGGCTCGCGGAGGGCGAGGGGCGGCAGCTCGCCGAGTCCTGCGCCCAGGTGATGAAGGGTGGTGCGGACGCCCTCGTCCACAACGACCGCATCATGCAGATCCTCGGTGAACTCGCTGAGCGCAAGCGGGTGGAGCCGGGTTCCGACTTCACCACCGGGCTGCTGGAGCACCACGCCGAGCTCGACGACGACGAGATCCTCAACCATCTGCGTCTGGTGCTGATCACCGCCCACGCCACCACCAGCAATCTGCTGGCCCGGGTGCTCCAACTGGTACTCACCGACGGCAACCGGCTCTCCGGCCTCGTCAGCGGGCAGCTGAACATCTCCGCCGTCGTCGAGGAGGTCATGTGGAACACGCCGCCGCTGGCCGTCCTGCCGGGGCGGTTCGCCGCGGCCGACCTCGAACTGGGCGGGCACCATATCCAGGAAGGTGACCTGCTCGTCCTCGGCCTGACCGCCGGGAACGTGGACCCGGAGATCCGGCCCGACGTCGGCATCTCCGTGCACGGCAACCAGTCGCACCTCGCGTTCAGCGGGGGGCCGCACGAGTGCCCCGGACAGAACATCGGCCAGGCCATCATCGAGACGGCTGTCGATGTGCTGCTGCACCGGCTGCCGGGGCTGCGGCTCGCGGTGACGCCGGACGAGCTCACGTCCACGGCCTCCACATGGGAGGCAAAGCTCAACCGGCTTCCGGTCGAGTTCGCGACGTAGGCGCGTCGCTGCGCTTTTTCTGGGGAGCGGCTGTTGTGGGTCGGCTGCGGGTTCGTCGTGGCTCGTCGCGCCCACGCGGCGGAGCCGCACGATGTCACAGCCCCGCGCCCCTCGAAGGGGCGCGGGGAACTGTTCTCAGACTGCCAGGAGATCGTCCAGTGAGCCCTGGCCCGCCAACTCGGCCCTGGCGGCCGGGGATTCCTTGTCCGCCGCGTAGCGGCCGGACGTGAGTGCCCACTCGTAGTTGCCGTTTATCCAGTGCTGGATGGCCTCGACGCCCATCCGGACCTTCGCGCGGTCGTCCTCGTCCAGGCCGAGTTCGTCGCACATCTGCGGTACCTGCGCCTCCAGTTCGAGGTACTCGGCGAGGCTGTCCGTGGTCATCTTGACGGCCTCGTCGGCGGCCTCCTGCCATCCGCAGTGGCGCTCGCGGTGCAGTACGGCTATCAGGTTGTGGCCGTCTCCTCGGCGTTTCTCGCGCTCGAAGGAGTGGATGTCGTTCATGAAGCCGATGGTGTCGGCGGCCAGGTCCCGCATTCTCTCCATCAGTGGATGCGCCTGCACCTCGGCGGGCACCTCGAAGCCGCGGCTGCGCTCACCGGCGTCGATGCTGTGGTGGATGCCGACCGTACGGCGGCGGAACTCGGCGTACTCCTGAAGGTCGAGCGTGCCGGCCAGGCCGCGGGCGGCCAGGTCGACCTCCTCGGTGTGCGCCACGAGGAAACGGCCCCAGGAGGCCGCGAATCGCGTACGCCATGTCAGAGACATGCCATCCGAAAGATGGGCCCAGACCTCCGCCCAGGCCATGGTGATCGGGCACGCCACACGAGGGGTGATGCCCGCCGGCCGCAAGGGGGTGGCGATGAGCTCCCGCGCGACCTCCGCTATGCGGTCGGCGCGATCCGGCCTTCCTGAGTCGAACTGGTCGTCGAAAAGGAAGGCCAGCGAGAACCAGTTCATCAGGACGACCATGTCGTCAGCCGAAGCGTGGGGGTAGGTGCGGGCCGCCGCCTGGGGCAGATCCCAGGAGCGGTACTCCTCGAATCCGGCCTGGCTGCGGACCAGGCCCTTGTCCCATACCCAGCGCAGATGGCGGGAGCGGGCGTACTCGAGATGTTCGCTGACGGGAGTGGTGAAGGGGAGGTCGAACCTGACGTCCTGCGGCATTCGCGTCCTCTCTTGAGACGATGCACAGAGCCCCCCATCCCTGTGCGCGGACGTCGAAATTGACGCCCGCTGGCTCGAACTGCGTTTCCCGAGACGAAAGTTGACTCGATTTACGCTACGAGGCTGCCCTGATCGTAAATGATCTATGCCGCGACCTCGGTGACTTGACCGTGACCTGCGTTACACCACTCCGTGACCTCGGCGATTCGTCGGTCTCCGTGGCCGAATGAGCGCGTTCGTCCGCCGCGCCGACGGGTCATGGGCGCGCGGCCGACTGATTTCCGCAGGAGGGGTACCCGGTCGCCGTGGAGCCGTGGGCGGAGTGCCGCTCGTGGTCGGTCGGTGTACGGAGGAAACATGGCACTGGTAGTGGCGGGCGTCGTGGTGTTGGACTGTGCCGAGCCCGAGAAACTCGCCGCGTTCTACAAGGAGTTCCTCGACGCCGAGGAGACGGACGCGTCGGCGAACCGTGTGGAGATCAAGGGAGCCGACGGGTTTCGGATCGCGTTCCGGCGGGATGTGAACGCGACTCCGCCGAGCTGGCCGCGCCCCGAGAACTCGCTGCAGGCCCACATCGACTTCCACGTCGAGGATCTGGACGCGGCCGAGCGCAAGGTCATCGGGCTCGGTGGCCGGGCGCTGGAGGCCAAGGACCCGTCCGGTCCGTTCGAGGAGCGGGGGTTCGCCGACCCGGCCGGCCACTCGTTCACCGTACGCAGCAACCGGACGACCGCGCCCAAGCAGGGCTGAACGACCCAAGCAGGGCTGAACGAAGAGGACTTGAAGAGGGCTTGAGGGCTCAGCCCTTGTGTGCGCGCAGGGCCGCCAGGGCGCGGTCCGCGTGCGCGCTCATCTTGAACTCGCTGCGCACCACCTCCAGCACCTTCCGGTCCTCGGAGATCACGAAGGTGACCCGCTTCGTGGGCGCCAGCGAGAAGCCCCGCTTCACACCGAACTGCTCGCGGATCAGCCCGTCCGGGTCGGACAGCAGCGGGAACCCGAGGGTGTGCTTCCCGGCGAACTCCTGCTGACGCTCGACCGCGTCACCACTGATCCCCACCGGACGGCCCCCGGCGGCCGTGAACTCGGCGGCCAGGTCGCGGAAGTGGCACGCCTCGGCGGTGCAGCCGGCGGACAGCGCCGCGGGATAGAAGAACAGCACGACCGGCCCCTCGACCAGCAGCTCGGAGAGCTTGCGCGAGGTGCCGGTCTCGTCGAGAAGCTCGAAGTCCTCGACGGTGTCGCCGACCTCTGTCTGGTTCTTCACGATCGCTCCCCTGACTCCCGGCCGGCTCCGGGCCGACTGCGTGGAGGCCAACCGTACTGGACGGTAAGGGGAGTCAGTCGCGGCCCCCCTTGTCGCTGGAGGGCCACACTCCGGTGGACCGCTCGATGGCCGTCGCCCCTGTACGGTCCACCGCGCTGCGGACGACCGCGAAGAGCGCTCCCTGGATGGCCGCGGCGAGCAGCACCTCGCCCCAACCACGGTCCTTGTCCAGCGCGTCGGGCGCGTCGTCCTCGTGGCGTATCGCCTTCCAGGTCGCCTGGAACGCCATGCTCGCGAGGGCCCCGCTCGCCCAGCCGAGCACGAACCCGAGGGGCTTGTAGACGAGTGGCAGCTTCTTCTTCTGCATCTGGATCTCCTTCGGCTCGCGTTCCAGGACTCACCATGGCGAGTGTCCAGTTCAGCGGCACATACGCAAAGACCCGGCGGACGCGTGGCTGCCCAGGCGCGGACGCACGGACGGGGCAGGTGGCGGGTGTGGACGCACGGACGGTTCAGGGCCGACCCTCCGCCGGTACCTCCTCGCCCTCGCGCACCGGCCCCGGCGGACTCCCGTCCCCGAAGGGGCGCCCGCCCAGCTCCTCGCGGCCGTGCGAGGTGAGCCAGCCGGACAGGTCCGGCCCGAGCGGCACGATGCCGGTCGGGTTGATTCCCGCATGGACCTGGTAGTAGTGCCGCTTGATGTGGTCGAAGTCGACCGTGTCCCCGAATCCGGGCGTCTGGTAGAGGTCACGGGAGTACGCCCACAGGACCGGGTCCTCCGTCAGCTTCCAGAGGTTGCACTTGAAGTGGCCGTGATAGACGGCGTCGAAGCGGACCAGCGTGGTGAACAGCCGGATGTCCGCCTCCGTGATCGTGTCCCCGACCAGGTACCGGCGCCCCGCGAGCCGCTCCGACAGCAGCTCCAGCCGCCGGAACACACCCTCGCAGGCCGCCGCGTACTCCTTCTGACCGGTGGCGAACCCGGCCCGGTACACCCCGTTGTTGACGTCCTTGTACACCTCCGCCATGACCTCGTCGATCTCGTCACGGAGGTCCGCCGGGTAGAGGTCGGGCGCGCCTTCCCGGTGCAGGGCCGTCCACTCGGTGGCGAGGTCCAGGGTGAGCCGCTGGTAGTCGTTGGTCACCAGCCGGCCGGTCGGCACGTCCACGAGCGCGGGCACACTGACGCCACCCGGAGCGCCAGGCTCCCGGGCCTCGTACGCCTCGCTGAGGAAGCGGATGCCGAGTACGGGATCTTGGCCGTCCGCGTCCAGGGTGAACCGCCAGCTGCGGTCGTCCTGGATCGGGTCGGCGATCGCCATCGACAGGGCGTCCTCCAGCCCCAGTAGCCGCCGGGAGATCACCGCGCGGCTCGCCCAGGGGCACGCCCGGCTGACGACCAGGCGGTAGCGCCCCGCCTCGACCGGCCAGCCGTCCCGGCCGTCCGCCGTGACGCGGTCCGCGAAGTGGCTCTTGGACCGCTTGAAGGACTTCTTGCCGTACGCCCTGTTGCCCTCGGTGTCGCTCATGCCTCGCTCCTTCCGTGCGCGTGCTCTGGGGAGGGTTCCCCGAAAACCGCCGTCGCCCCGTGTGAGGGCCGGTGGGAGGGGCATTCGGCCGAGATGAGTCACAAGCCCTCCACACCGTCCGATCGCAGGACCCGGGTCACCGTGCTGGTGGCGCTGGCCGCGAACCTCGTGATCGCCGTGGCCAAGGCCGTGGGCGGGCTGATCGCGGGATCACCCGCGCTGCTCTCGGAGGCCGCGCACTCCGTGGCCGACAGCCTGAACGAGGTCTTCCTCCTCGCCGCCCTGCGCCGCAGCCGGCGCCCCGCCGACAGCCGGCACCCGTTCGGCTACGGAAAGGAACGCTTCTTCTGGTCCCTGCTCGCCGCCGTCGGGATCTTCGTGATGGGCGGCTGCTTCTCCTTCTACCAGGGCTTCGACGCCCTCAGCAGCGGGAGCACGGAGACCCACGACGGCTATGTGGTCGGACTGGTCGTCCTCGTCGTCGCCCTGTTCGCCGAGGGCGCGTCCCTGCTACGGGCCCTCCATCAGGTTCGCCAACAGGGCGGCCTCGCCGCCGGGGCCCGTGACCCGGCCCTGCGCACCGTCGTCGCCGAGGACGGCACCGCCGTGCTCGGGGTGACTCTCGCGATCGCCGGGATGGCCCTTCACATGGTCACCGGCCGGATCGTCTGGGAGGCGTCGGCGTCGCTCGGCATCGGGGCGCTGCTCGTGTACGTGGCGTTCCGGCTGGGCCGTGACGCACGCGACCAGTTGATCGGCCAGGCCGCGGATGTGGAGTCGAGCAGTCGTATCCGCGCTCTGCTGGAGGCACAGCCCGAGATCGACTCGGTGGAGTCCCTGCTGACCATGCAGCTCGGCCCCGACTCGACGCTCGTCGCCGCCCGGGTCGACCTGGTCCCCGGCCTGGACAGTGAGGAGGTCGAGCTCGTCGCCGTGCGCATCAAGCGGTCCGTCGCCCACACGGTCCCGGAGGCCGACCAGATCTTCCTCGACGTGACGGACGCCGCCACCGCGCGCCGTGCCGCCCGGGCCGAGGACGTGGGCTCCCGCCCCGGCGCACACGCAGGCGGCCCCGCCGCGACGGGGGAACGCGGCGGGGCCTGAGCGTCGGGTGCCCGGCGGCCCGGGAATCATGCCAACTTTTTTTCGAACGAGTTCCCGGAGCCGCCGCGGAGCCCCTGTCGGGACCAGGACGACGGGCCGTACCGGGACGGTGCCCCGTCACGGCACCGGGACCGTGCCCCGTGACCGCCCACGGTCATGTGCCCGCGCCGCTCACTTCCCGGCGGCCGGCTCCAGGACGAAGACCGGTATCTCGCGATCGGTCTTCTTCTGGTAGTCGGCGTACGCCGGATAGGCCGCGACGGCCCGCTCCCACCACTGGGCCTTCTCCTCGCCGGTCACTTCGCGTGCCGTCATGTCCTGGCGCGTCCCGCCGTCCTGGAGTTCCACGCGGGGATCGGAGACGACGTTGTGATACCAGACGGGGTGCTTGGGCGCGCCGCCCAGTGAGGCGACGGCGGCGTACGTGCCGTTGTGCTCCACGCGCATGAGTGGCGTCTTGCGGATCTTCCCGCTCTTGGCACCCAGGGTGGTCAGCACGATCACGGGCAACCCCGTGTCCATCAACGTCGTTCCCTCGGTTCCGTTCGAGCTCTCGTACAACTCGACCTGATCGCGTACCCACTTGGTGGGGCTCGGTTCGTACTCGCCTTTGAGAGGCATGACATCCATCCCATCGATCGTTGTTCGTGCGACTCGTACCGACTCCCCGTTGAACACGGCTACCCCATTGATTTCATCCCAGCATGCGTAGGGCCAGGGTCAGGATCACGGCGCTGGACACCAGTGCCGTCACCAGCCGGCCCCGCCGACCCGTCAGAACCCGGCCGAGCAGCGCACCGCCGCCCGCGAGCAGCAGTTGCCAGCCGGCCGACGCGACGAAGGCGGCCAGGACGAACACACCCTGTTCAAGGAGGCCGGCGGCAGCGCCGGCACTGCTGCCGAGGACCAGCGCCGCGAAGTACACGACGGTGGTGGGGTTCAGCATGGTGATGCCGAGCAGGGTCAGGTACGCGCGACCGGGACTCACAGGCGTCCGGTCGGAGCGGGTGGCGAGCCGCTGCTCGCGGTACTGGCGGAGTGCGGCGACTCCGCCTCGTACGGCGAGGGCGACGAGTACGAGTCCCGAGGCCCAGCGCAGCGGGACCAGTACGGGCTGGAGGGCGGTGGCGAGTGCGGAGCCGCCGAGCGCGGCCACCAGGGCGTAGAGCCCGTCGGCCGTCGCCACGCCGAGGGCGGCGCACACGCCGGTCCGCAGGGACGTACGGGCGGTGAGGGAGACGAGGTAGGTCGCGACCGCTCCGACGGGCATGGCGATGCCAAGGCCCGCGAGAAGCCCCGCGACGAGCGCGGCGGTCACGACCGCGGAAGCGAGAGCCTCCGCGGTCGGCCGGACTGCTGCTGGACCCGCACCGGACGAGCGGCGGCGAAGGTCGGCGGCAGAAGGGCTTCGTTCGTGGTCATGGGCAGATGGTGGCGTCGGGGCAGCCGCCCGGGCAACTCATTTGTCGGACCGCCTAGAACGGGAAGTGCGCCTGCTGCGTCGCCAGCGTCACCCAGCGTGTGTTGCTGAACGCCTCGATGCCCCAGCGCCCGCCGAAGCGGCCGTAGCCGCTGGCCTTGAACCCGCCGAAGGGGGCGTTCGGTTCGTCGGCGACGGACTGGTCGTTGATGTGCACGATCCCCGTACGGATCCGGCGGGCGACCCTGAGCCCGTGGGTGCCGTTCTCGGTGATGATCCCGCAGGTGAGCCCGTGTTCCGTCGCGTTGGCGAAGGCGATCGCCTCGTCGTCCGTGCCGAAGGTGCTGATCACGGCGAGCGGGCCGAACGCCTCGCCGTGGTAGAGGTCGGCGTCCTCCGGCAGGTCGGTCAGCACGGTCGCCGGATGCACGGCGCCCTCGGGGGCGCCGCCGCCGGTCAGCACGGTGGCGCCCTTGGCGACGGCGTCCTCGACGAGCGCGGCGACCCGGCGGGCGGCGTCCGTCGTGACGAGCGGGCCGACGACAGTGTGCGGGTCGGCCGGGTCGCCGGACGCCAGGGACTCGGTCTTCGCGGCGAACTTGGCGGTGAACTCCTCGGCGAGGCTCTCGTGGACGAGGATCCGGTCGGCGGACATGCAGATCTGCCCGGAGTTCATGAAGACGGAGAAGACGGCGGCGTCGACCGCGTAGTCGACATCGGCGTCGTCGAGCACGATCACGGAGTTCTTGCCGCCGAGTTCCAGGACCGCGGGCTTCAGATGCCGGGCCGCGTGCACACCGATGATCCGGCCGACGCCCGTGGAACCGGTGAAGTTGACGGCCCGTACGCGCTCGTCGGCGATCAGGGCCTCGGCGACGACGGCCGCGTCCTCGGGGGCGTTCGTGATCACGTTCAGGACGCCGTCGGGCAGGCCCGCGTCGCGCAGGACGTCCGCGACGAACAGCCCGCAGGCGATCGGCGCGTCCTCGCTCGGCTTCATCACCACGGTGTTGCCCGCGGCGAGCGGCGCGGCGACCGCCCGGACACCCAGGATGACCGGGGCGTTCCACGGCGAGAAGGCGGCCACGACACCCACCGGTTCACGGACCGCGAGCCCCAGCGCGCCCTCCTCCTGCGCGCTCAGTACCTCGCCACGCGGCGCGGTCACCGCGGCGGCGGCCTCGCGGAGGATGTTCGCGGCGAGACCGACGTTGAACATGGCCCAGGGCCGGGTCCCGCCGACCTCGCCCGCCATGATCCGTACGGCCTCGTCGGTGCGGGCCTCCAGCAGGTCGGCCGCGGTGAGGAAGATCTTCCGCCGCTGGGCGGGCCCGAGCGCCGCCCAGTCGGCGAAGGCCGCGTCGGCGGCGTCCACGGCCCGGGTGACGTCCTCGACGCCGGCCGCGGCGACCGTGGCGTACACCTGTGAGCTGTAGGGATTCACGTCCTCGGCGGTGCGGCCGGAGGTCGCGGGCAGGTCCTTGCCGCCGATCAGCAGGTCACGATGGAGGGTCATGCGCGGCTCTTCCCGTCGTGCGAGGCGATGCGCCGCGCTCCGAGCGGGAGCCGTGACGTGTTCGCCTGGTGAACAATTCTCCGTTGAATCTTCAATTGGAGTCTGCAACTCGACGGGACATCAGTCAATGGCCGACGGTCCCGCCGTGTCCCTCCACCAGCATCCGGGCCGCCCGCCCGGCCTGCTCGGCGGGCTTCGGGCCGCTCTGCTCGATCCCGGCGGTGACCATGGCCCCCTCCGCGAGCAGATAGACCTGTTCGGCCAGGTCTGAGGGCAACCCGGCGTCGCGCACGAGGCCGGCCAGGTAGTCCTTGAAGGCCTGCTTGTGGGTGCGGACCTGGGCGGTGACCCGCTCCGACGTGGCGCCGAGCTCCCCGTACGAGTTGATCCAGGCGCAGCCCCTGAAGTCGGGCTCGCGGAACCACTCGCCGAGCCAGTCGAAGACCGCGAGGACGCGTCGCCCGGGATCCTCGTGCCCGGCCACGTGGTCGGCCAGCCGCTGCCGCCAGCGGATGTCACGCCTCTCCAGGTAGGCCACCACCAGCTGCTCCTTGGCGGGAAACAGCTGGTAGAGCCGCTTGAGGGAGACCCCCGACGCGCCGCGGATGTCGTCCATGCCGACGGCCTGTATGCCCCGCCCGTAGAACAGGGTTTCCGCCGCGTCCAGGGCCTGATCCCTGGCGATCGCGCTGTCCATGTACCGGCCCACTCCTTGACGCCTTGACGGGAGAACCAACGTTCTCTACGTTAGCAGCCGTGGGGGAGAACGCACGTTCTCCCGCTCGTCGCACCGCCATCGAGCTGCACGGCCATAGAACTGCCTTGTCGTGGAGCTGCACCGTCATAGAGAGGAAGCCGTCATGACCGACCGCCCGCCCCTGCCGCCCTTCACCCATGAGACCGCGGCCCAGAAGGTCCAGGCGGCCGAGGACGCCTGGAACACCCGCGATCCCGAGAAGGTGTCGCTCGCGTACTCGCCGGACTCGGTCTGGCGCAACCGCGACACCTTCGTCACCGGCCGCGCCCAGATCGTGGACATGCTCACCGACAAGTGGGCGCGTGAGCAGGAGTACGCCCTGCGCAAGGACCTCTGGGCCTTCGACGGCAACCGCATCGCCGTCCGTTTCCAGTACGAGTGCCGTGACGCCGACGGCCAGTGGTGGCGCTCCTACGGCAACGAGCTGTGGGAGTTCGACGAGCACGGCCTGATGACGCGGCGCGAGGCCAGCATCAACGACGTACCGATCGAGGAGAAGGAACGCCGGATCCACGGCCCGCGTCCGGACGCGGAGCGAGGGGATTCCTTCCCTGTTCAGTAGCGGGCAGTGGCGGGCCGCGTAGGGTTCCCGGGTGACTGAACAGGCCCGGAAGCCCTTCCTCTACGTCGTCGTCTGCGCCGCCGGAGTCGCCGAGGGGGTCGAGGAGTTGATCACCCTGGCGCAGGAGCGGAACTGGGAGGTCGGGGTCTTCGCGACCCCGGTCGCGACCGGCTTCTTCGACACCGCTGCCGTCGAGTCGCGGACCGGCAGGCCGATCCGGTCCGCCTGGCGTGCCCCCGGCGACCCGCGCCCCTTCCCCGACCCGGACGCCGTCACCGTGGCGCCCGCCACTTTCAACACCATCAACAAATGGGCGGCCGGGATCTCCGACACCCTCGCCCTCGGCACACTCTGCGAGGCGTACGGGATGGGGGTGCCGATCTCCGTACTCCCTTGTGTGAGCGAGGCGTTGACGGTCCACCCCGCGTATCAGGACAGCCTGAAAAGGCTGCGCGGGATGGGCGTCCGGTTCGGCGAGCACGCCTTCGGCGGCCCGGCGGGCCGGGAGTTCCGCTGGGGGCAGGCCCTGGACCTCCTGGAGCGGTGACCCGGTCCCGGGCCGGTGTCAGTGCCCGGGCCGGGTGTCAGTGCCCCAGCTCCTCCCGCAACTCCGGCTGGAGCAGCTCCCGATGAGCCCGTACGAGGTCGTCGCACAGGTCCCAGATCCGCTCCACGGGAAGGGCCGCCGCCGTCGCGGGGTCGGCCATCGCGGCATGGCGGATGTGCCGCGGATCGCCGTCCGTGGCGGCGCGGACGACCAGGTCGGTGACCGAGACGTACGCGCTGTTGAGCGCCGCGCACTGTGGAGGCAGCGAGCCGACACGGGTCGGCTGGACGCCCAACGCGTCGGCCAAGCAAGGCACTTCGACCACGGAGTCGGCGGGCAGGTTGTCGATGAGCCCGCGGTTGGGGACGTTCCCGTAGATCGTGCGCGGGGTCCCCGTCACGACACTGTGGATGACCTGGGGCGCGTACTCCATCGTGCCCTCGACGGGCAGCGGAGTCTCCGCGAGCAGGGCCCGGCGGGTGCGCTCGTACTCGGCGGTGTTCTCCTCGATGATCCCCAGGTACGCGCCCACCGGCAGCCGGAGACGTTCGATCTCGGTGTCGTGGTGCAGATACCAGGGGACGTACTCGGCGGAGTGCTCGCTCGTCTCGGTGGGGTAGCGGCCCAGCCTGCGGTACATGTCGACCCGTACGCGGCGCAGGAGACCCGGATCCTTGGCGATCGCGGCGTCGAGGAGCGGGTGGAGGTCGCGGCCGTCGCGCTCGAAACGCAGCACCCAGGCCTGGTGGTTCACGCCGGCGGCCAGATAGGAGACCTCCTCGAAGGGGACGCCCACCAGCTGCGAGAGGTCGTGCATCGTCCAGTACACCGAGTGGCACAGGCCCGTCACGCGCAGGGCCGGTGCGATGCGGGACAGATACAGCACGTTCATCGCCATCGGGTTGGTGTAGTTCAACAGCAGGGCGTCCGGGCAGAGTTCGGCCATGTCCTCGGCGAGACCACGCAGCACCGGGAAGGTGCGCAGGGCGCGGAAGATGCCGCCGATACCGAGCGTGTCGCCGATGGTCTGGCGCACTCCGTAGCGGGCCGGGACGTCGAAGTCGGTGCGGGTGGCCTCGTTCATGCCGACCTGGACGGTGTTGACGACGAAGTCGGCACCTTCGAGGGCGGCGCGCCGGTCGAGGTGGGCGGTGATCGTCGGTTTGGCGCCGCGCTCGTCCGCGATGTGGCGGGCGGCTCCCTCCGCCGTGGCCAGCCGTTCCTCGTCGATGTCGTGCAGGGCGATCCGGGCGTGCCCCAGCTCGGGGAAGGCGAACAGATCGGCCAGGAGCCCCTGCGTGAACACCACGCTGCCGGCTCCCACGAAGGCGATCTTTACCTCGGTCATGTGCGGTTCTCCAGGTCGGTGTGGGCGCAGGCCTCGTGCCACGTCGGCTGCGCAGCCGTACCGCCGTGGCCGCGGGTCGAGAGCGAACCGCAGACGGCGGCCAGCGCGAGAGACGAGCGCAGGTCCAGCCCGCGCAGGCTCGCCGCGACGAAACCGGCGTCGAAGCTGTCGCCTGCGCCCACGGTGTCGATCGGTTCAACCGGTACGGCCGGAACGCGCCGGACCCGTTCCCCGTCGTGGGCGAGCGCGCCCTCGGAGCCGTCCTTGACGACGACCAGCGGGACGATTTCCGCCAACGAGGCTGCTGCCACGTCGAGTTGGGACTCTCCGGTGAGCGCGCGGGCCTCGGCGGCGTTCGGCAGCAGGATGTCGGTGAACTCCAGTACGGGGTCGAGCAGTTCGCGGTCCCAGCTGCCGTCGGGGTCGTCGTTGGTGTCGAGCGAGGTGCTCGCCCCGTGGGACCTGGCCCGGGCGAACACGGCTGCCAGGGACCGGGCCAGACGGGGCATCAGGAAGTAGGACGCCGCGTGCACGTGCCGGGTGTCGGCCAGCAGTGCCTCGGGCACGTCCTGCGCACTCGTCGCCGTCAGACAGCCCGGCGAGGTGAGGATGGCCCGGTCACCGTCCTTGTCGTTGAGCACCACCGTCAGGGGCGTGGGCAGGTGGGGGTCGACGGTGAGATGAGTGGTGTCCACGCCGTGGTCGGTGAGCTCTCCTCGGACGAACGCACCCGCGGGGTCGTCCCCCACGCGCCCGGCGAAGGCCACCCGCAGTCCCAGCCGGGCCGCCCCGCACGCCATGATCGCCGCCGACCCGCCGAGGACCAACGCGCCCCGCTCGACGAGCTGTTCACGCTGGCCGAAGGCGATCGCGGTGGGCACCGGACCCACCACGACATCAGGATTGACGTCACCGATCACCAGGAGGTCGAAGGTTCGGGACAAGGCGGTTACCCCTTCAGTCCGCTGGAGGTGAGCGACTGGACGAACGTCTTCTGCGCCAGCAGGAACGCCACCAGTACCGGCAGCACCGTGATGACGTTGCCCGCCATCACCGCGGACCACCGTGCGTGGTGCTGCCCCTGGAAGGTGGTCAGACCCAACTGGAGCGTGTACTGCGTGTCGTGGTTGATCGCGATGAGCGGCCAGGACAGGTCGTTCCACGTCGTGAGGAACGTCAGCACCGCGACGGTCGCGAGGGCGGGCCGGGCCAGCGGCATGACGATCGAGAAGAGCACGCGCAGCCGCGAACACCCGTCGATCCAGGCGGCCTCCTCGATCTCCCTCGGCAGCGTCAGGAAGAACTGCCGGAACAGGAACACGGCGAAGGGCGTCACCAGCGACGGCACGATCAGCGCACCCAGCGTGTCGATCAGACCGAGCCACTTCATCACCAGGAAGGTCGGGATCATCGTCAGCTGGAACGGGATGACCATGGTCGCCAGCATCAGCCCGAGCAGCACGCGCGACCCCGCGAACCGCATCCGCGCGAACGCGTAGCCGCCGAGCGACCCGAGCAGCAGATTCGACACCACGGCGACCGACGCGACGATCAGCGAGTTCGCGAACCAGCGCGGGAACATCGCGTTGCCCAGTACGTACCGGTAGCCGCCCAGATCGATGCCGTCGGGCCACAGCGCCGGCGGAAACCGGTTGATCTCCGCGTTCGTCATCACCGAGCTCAGCAGCAGCCACACCAGCGGCAGCGCGAACGCCAGCGCCAGGGGAGCGAGCAGCAGATGCCAAGGGCTCACCCTGCGCCAACTCGCCCCGCGCGCGCTCACCTTGAGCGCACCCATCGTCCGATTGCTCATCGTCCGCGTGCTCATCGGAGGGCTCCTTCCACGACGCGCCCCTGCCGGCGCCGGACGACACGCAGGGCCACCCCCGCGACCAGCAGGGCCAGCGCGAGGACGTACGCGGCGGCGGCCCCGTATCCGGCCGTGAACATCTGGAACGCCTGCTGCCAGACGAAGTACACGATCACGGTCGTCGAGCCGAGCGGGCCGCCCTTGGTGGTCACGTACACGAGGTCGAAGACCTGGAGCGCGGTGATCAGCTGCCACAGCAGCAGGAAGACCGTCACGGGGGTGAGGGCCGGGAGGGTGATGTGCCGCAGTACGCGCCACCGGCCGGCCCCGTCGATGCGGGCGGCCTCGACGAGTTCGCGCGGTACGTCCTGCAGCGCGGCGAGATAGACGACCACGCAGAAGCCGACACCGCTCCACAGCGAGATCAGGACCAGCAGGTACATGGCCTGGTCGGGGTCGGTCAGGAAGCCCTGCGGCGAGATGCCGAACTTGTGCAGCAGCGAGTTGGCCGCGCCGAACTCCGGGTCGAGGATGAACGAGAACAGCACGCCCTGCGCGGCAGCGGACACCACGAACGGGATGAAGAGGAGGGTCCGATAGAGGCCGATGAAACGGATGCGCCGGTTCAGGGCGAGCGCGAGCGCCAGACCGCCGAGCAGGCTCAGCGGCACGAACAGCGCCGAGTACAGCAGCGTATTGCCCACCGCAGTATGGAAGTTGGGGTCCTGGGCCAGCGCCCGGTAGTTGTCGAGGCCCACCCAGCGGCCCGGCGTGACCAGGTCGTCGGCGCGGAACGACAGCAGCAGCGACCAGACGACCGGGACGATGCCCAGGCCCAGGATGACGAGAACCGACGGGGCGATGAACGCCCAGGCGGTGGCCTTCTCCCGCCGGGCGCGCCGCCGCGCGCCGCGCCGTGAGACGGCCGGTGCCCGTGGCTGGGACTGCGGCGCGAGGGTGATGGCGCGGGGCAGTGATGTCATTGCGGCCTTCCTCCCTTGGTACAGCGCGGGATCAGCACAGGTTGAGCGGGGGATCCGTGAAGGGCCGGATCCGTGAGTGGTCAGCGCGGGATGAGCAGTGCCGCGTCGGCCTTGTCGGCGCACCGGCGCAGCGCCTTGGCGGGGGAGTCCCGGCCGAGCAGCACGGAGACGATCGCCTCGCCGAGGGCCTGGGAGATCTGGGGGTACGCGGCATGGACGGGCCGGACCCGGGCGGAGTCCAGCGCGTCGGTGAACACCGCGAGTCCCGTGGTCTCCCGGGAGTGCTTCCGCCACTGCGGGCGCCGCTCCGTCGCGGAACCGAGAGGCAGGCTCCCGGCCCGGATGTCCCAACGGGCGTCCTGCTCCGGCCGCATCATCCACTGGACGAACTCCACGGCCGCCCGCGAGCGTGCGGAGCCGTTGTCGAAGACGGTCCAGGTGTCCGGGCCCGAGATGGTCACCGGCCGCCCGCTGTAGGACGGCAGCGGTACGACGTCGTAGTCCACCTCGGCGTCCAGGATGTCCGGCAGCTGCCAGGGCCCGGTCGCGACCATCGCCATCCGGCCGCCCAGGAACACCTGGTACATCTGCTCCCCGCCGGGCTTCGGGTCGACGTACACGCTCTTGTCCCGGACGAGTTGCCGCAGAGTGTCGAGCGCCCGGACACCCTGGCGGGCGAAGCCGATGCTCTTGCCGTCGGCGGCGACCACGTCACCGCCCAGGTCCCAGATCATCGGCCACAGCCGCCAGACCGTGTCCTCGTCACCGGTGCCGGGCCAGCCGGTACCGAAGACGCCCCGTTCGGAGTCGGTCAACTTCCGTGCCGTGTCGGTGAATTCGTCCCAGGTCCAGCCCGCTTCAGGGAAGGGGACACCGGCCTGCTGGAACAGCTTCTTGTTGTAGACGACGGCCAGCGAGTCGAGCAGCGCGGGAGCGGCCCGCACCTTGCCGTTCACGCTGACTGCTTCACGCACCGGCGCCCAGAAGCTGTTCCAGGGCGTGGGGCCGCCGCGCATCGCGTCCGTCAGGTCGACGACCCGGGGGCTGCGGGCGATGCTGGCGAGGTCGGAGCCGAAGACGTACGCGATGTCCGGATACGAACCGGCGGCCAGCGCGGCCGTCACCTTCTGGAGCATCGCGTCGGAGATGACCCCGCCGCCACCGGCGTCCACCCGGATTCTCGGATGCGTCCGGTTGAACTCCGTGACCAGCGCCTGTATCGCGTCCTTGGCGATGTCGACCTGGCCGTGCCACAGCTCCACGGTCACTCTCCCGTCGGCATCCACGCCGTCGGACGCGCCCTGCGAACATGCGCCCAGCAGCGGCGCGGCGGCGATCGCGGCAGCCCCTTTGATCAGGCCACGGCGCTCAACTGGGCACAACAGACCTCGGGTTCGAGCCATCTGGAGCCTCCGTCAGCGGGTCTTGCGGACGTAGTCGGCGCTGTCGGGCGTCGACACCAGCACATCCCGGCGCACGATGCTCAGCCGGTCGCCGAAGCCCGAACGGGCCTTCCTGAAACCGTTGTCGGTGTACTCGATCACGACGACCCGGTCGTCGAACGCCTCGGCGTACTCACCGCACTCGTCGTACTCGCCGCACTCCTCCGCCACCGCGAAGTCGAGCCCCGTACGACCTCGTTGACCGGCCAGCTCCACCGTGTTCTTCTGCCCGATGGCCAGGCCCCGGGCGTGTGCGTGGTCCGAGAGCAGCTTGATGAAGGCGGTGGCGTCGGCCGCGCTCAGCAGCCCGCGGGAGCGGGTGAAGCTGTCGAAGTTGTCGGGCTCGACGGCGTCGTAGCCCTTCTCCGCGCAGCCGTCGATCCACTCGTCGATCCGGGCCGCGACGCGCTCGCGCTTGGCGGGTGTGCCGATGTCGAGCAGGGCCTCGTCCCAGTCGCCGTCGACGACTACCTTGCCCTTCTTGTCGCGCAGCAGCAGATCGGCGGGCCAGTCGTCCCGTTCGTCCGGCTGGGCCTGGAAGGCGTTGACGTAACAGATGTTGTAGAGGCCGCGGGCGGGTTCGGCCTTGCGGTCGCGGGCGACGATACGGACGCCGGCGGGCGGGGGATAGGCGCCGCCGATCTGGTAGTCGAAACCCGCGTGCACGGGGGGCAGCCGAACGGCCTTCGGGCTCGGCTTCGTGGATTCGTCCGGGCCCTTGCCGTCCGGATCCGACGAACACGAAGCCAGTGCGGCGAGGACGAACAGGGCAGCGGCCACCCTGAACACTCCTACGCGGGCGTCACGCTTGACGGGCATGTCCGCTCCATCAATCGCGAGTACGTCCCCGCCTCGGACCCCGTGACGGTCCTGGCGACTTGGGCCGGACTGAGAACCTTGTCCGATACCGGCTGGGCGTACCTCTGCGTGCCGGGCCGGGGGCCTGGGCACGCCCTGGATCAAACCGTGCGAATTCCTGTGCGTCAAGTCTGCCGCCGGGTGCGGGTGGCTCCGCCGGGTGGGGGGTGTCTTGTTGGGCGCGGGTGGGTCGGGGTTGCTCGCGCAGT
>NZ_LIQZ01000590.1 GCF_001418655.1 Streptomyces phaeochromogenes
GCGCCCCTCAGGGGCGCGGGGAACCGCACCACCAGCCCACCACGGCCCCAGCCACGCCCACTGGCCCCCGCCCCCCGGATCGACCTCCCCGGCGGCGGAAGCCGGTTCCCGTGGGGTCACCCACTTACCTCCCGCTCAGTACCTGACCAAATAGTGCGTACTTGTGGGGAGTTGGACCCAGGACCAGCATGGTCCGTATGCCAAATGACCTTGAAAAGACCCCCGTCACCGTCCTGGGCCTGGGCGCCATGGGCCAGGCCCTCGCCGCCGCGTTCCTGAAGGCGGGCCACCCCACCACGGTCTGGAACCGTTCCCCCGGCAAGGGCGACGACCTGGTCGCAAGGGGCGCGGCAAGGGCGACCAGCGCCCGCGAAGCCGTACGCGCCGCAGACCTGGTCGTCGTCTGCGTGGTCGACCACAACGCGGCAGGCGCCGTCCTCGACTCGGTCGCCGAGGAGCTCCCCGGCCGGGTACTGGTCAACCTCACCTCGGACACCCCGGAACACGCCCGCAAGACCGGCGCCTGGGCGCAGGAACACGGCATCGACTACCTCGACGGGGCGATCATGGTGCCGGTCGACCTGATCGGACAGCCGCCCGCGCTGATCTTCTACAGCGGCCCGCGAGCCGCGTACGACAAGCACGAGACGGCACTGAAGGCGCTGGGCGGCAAGCCCGCCCACCTCGGCGAGGACCAGGGGCTGGCCGCCGTCCACGACCTGGCGCTGCTCGACTACTTCTACGGCTCGATCTCCGGCCTGCTGCACGCGTACGCGCTCGCCGGTGCCGACGGGGTGCGCGCGGCCGATCTCGCCCCCTACCTGGACACCATCACCGCCTTCATGCCGTCCCTCGCCGCCGAGGCCGCTCAGCACGTCGACGCGGGCAGCCACCCGGGCGAGGCGGCCAACCTCGGCATGATGGCGTCCGGCGTGGGCCACGTCCTGGAGTGGGCCGAACACCGCGGTCTCGACGTGAGCACACTCCGCCCGATCAAGGAGGTCTACGACAAGGCCGTCACCCTCGGCCACGCCGCCGACAGCTGGACGAGCACGATCGAAGTCGTACGCGGCGACGCAGGCATGCCACGCGGCGACCGGGCGAGCCAAACCCTTTGACCCGTCCGTGAGTTCGGGCCTCCCGGACAGGGCGGCACGGCACGGCTCGACCCGCCCTCAGGAGCCCACTCCCGCCTCCACCTCCAGCCGCGCAACCTCCTCCGGCGTCAGCTCCAGATCCGCCGCGCCCGCCGAGTCCCGTATCGTCCCGGGCCGGCTGGCGCCCGGGATCGGGACGACCACCGGCGAGCGAGCCAACAGCCAGGCCAGACAGACCTGTTGAGGACTGACGCCCCGCTCACGAGCCACCGCGTGGAAGGCATCGAGACCCGTTGAGTGGCCGGTGTCTTCGGGCGGCAGTCGCCGCGACGGCCCGTCCAGCGAGCTCCGCGATATCCCGCCCAGCGGGCTCCACGGCAGGAAGGCGAGGCCCAGCTCGGCGCAGAGCCGCAGTTCGGGCTCGCTGTCCCGGACGGCGGGGGAGTACCGGTTCTGGACCGAGACGAGCCGGTCGCCGAGGAGGGCGTGGGCCCGGCGGATCTGGCCGACGTCGGTGTTGGAGATGCCGGCGTGGCGGATCTTGCCCTCGTCGAGGAGGTCGCGCAGGGCGCCCACCGACTCCTCGAAGGGCACGGCGGGGTCGGGCTTGTGGAGCTGGTAGAGGCCGATCGCCTCCACGCCCAGCCGCTTGAGCGAGGCCTCCGCCGCCGACTTCAGGTGCCGGGGAGAGCCCGTCACCGTCCAGCTCCCGTCGGCCGGTCTGCCGCGTCCACCCTTGGTGGTCACCAGGACGTCGGCCGTGTCGCCGCCGTACGTGGCGAGGGCGCGGGCCACGAGACGCTCGTTGTGCCCGGGCTCCTCCCCGGGCAGGTGGTACGAGTCGGCCGTGTCCAGGAGCGTGACGCCCGCGTCCAGGGCGGCGTGCACCGTGGCCATGGCGCGCCCCTCGTCCGGCCGGCCCTCGATGGACAACGGCATGGCGCCGAGCCCGACGGAACTCACCCGCAGCCCGCCGACTGTGCGGTACCGCATGTCAGTTCACCTTCCCGAGCGTCTCCGCCACCGCGCGCGGCAGCCATTCCCGCGCCTTGCCGAAGGTGAACCCGAGCCGGGTGGCCCGCGTGTTGTCCATCCCGTACGAACGCGCGAAGGAGAACGGCGAGAACTCCCCGACCTCGACGGCCCGGAACGCGGCCCGGAACACGGTCCGCCCGCCCGGGAGTTGTTCGGCCAGCTCCTCGCACAACTCCCCGGTGGTGAGCACCCCGTGGGACGCGGCGTTCACCGGCCCGGTGAACGTCTCGCCCGCCGCCCAGGCCAGGAAGTCGGCGATCTCCTCCACGTGGATGTACGTCGCCGGGTGGTTCGTGGCGGGGACGGCGATCGTCTCGCCCGCGCGGATCCGCTCGGTGTAGTGGTCGAGCCGTCCGGTGAAGTCGTCGTCCCCGCCCAGCACATGGGCCACCCGCACGGCCACGTACGGAAATTCGGGATCGGCCGCGAAGACCGCCTCGGCCTGCCGCTTGCCCTCGCCGTAGTGGGTGTCGAGGAACTCCGGGTCGTCCCAGGGGAGTTCGAGATCGACGGGGACCGTACGCGGGTTCACGGCGTCCTCGCTCACGAGCTCCGCCGAGTCCTCGTACTCGTACACCTCGACCGTCGAGGTCATCACATAGCGGCGTGTACGTCCAGCGAAGACCCGGCGGGCGATCTCCGCCTGTCTCGGTGTGTAGCAGACCTGGTCGACGACGACGTCGAAGGTCCGTGAACCGAGCGCATTCTCAAGGGAATTCTCGTCATTGCGGTCGGCGACGAGATGAATCGTTCCCGGGGGAGGTGCCGACGAGCCGCGATTGATGACGGTGACCCTGTCCCCCGTGGCCATCAGCCTCGCTATCAGCCGCTTGCCGAAATACCGGTTTCCGCCAATGACACACACCTCGCGCACGGCGCACCTCCCGTAATGCCCTTGACCACAGTCCTGTTCCGTGGACCCTGTGGTCATAATTCTTCCGGCGTACGAGTGAGGTCTGAAGGGGGAGTCATGGGAGATCCGGTCGCGGTACCGAAAGAACCACGGCATCTGCGAGCCGCCGCCAACGAAACGTCGGTGGCCTTCGACGCCCTGGACCGGCAGATCCTGGAGCTGCTCCAGAGCGACGGCCGGATCAGGCTCAGCGAGCTGGGCCGCCGGGTCCGGCTGTCCCCGGCGGCGGTCGCCGAACGCGTCCGCCGGCTGGAGTCCGTCGGTGCCGTCACCGGCTACGGCGCCCATGTCTCGCCGTCCCGCCTCGGCTACGGCATGCAGGCCTTCATCCGCGTCAACCCGCACGGCGGCTACACGCTGAAGCACCCCAGGACCCTGGAGCTGCTCGCCCGCCCCGAGATCACCGAGGCCCACCACGTCGTCGGCGAGGACTGCTGGATCCTCAAGGTCGCGGTCGAGGACACCCTCCACCTGGAGGAGGTCCTGGAACAGACCTCGGCACTCGGCCGTACGACGACGTCGATCCTCCTGTCGTCCCCGGTGGAGCGGAAACCGCTGCTGCCGCCGGCGTTGCCTTGACGCCGGGGTCAAGGATTACGTTCGTACGCATGCGAATCGGCGAGCTGGCGGCGCGGGCCGGGACCACCACGCGGACCCTCAGGTACTACGAGTCGCGGGGGCTGCTGCCCGCGCGGCGGGGGAACAACGGGTACCGCACCTACGACGAGGACGATCTGAAGCTTCTGCGGCAGATCAGGACGCTGCAGGACTTCGGGTTCGACCTGGAGGAGACGCGGCCCTTCGTGGAGTGTCTGCGGGCCGGGCATCCGGAGGGCGACTCCTGCCCGGCGTCGCTCGCCGTGTACCGGCGCAAGCTCGGCGAACTCGACGCGCTGATCGGTGAGTTGCAGGGCGTACGCGCGCACGTCGGCGAGCAGTTGGCGCGGGCCGAGGCGTCGAGGGACGAGCTGGCGGCCGGGGCGGAGGTTCCGGGCGGTCCGGAGCCGGTGTGCGAACTGGGAGGGACCTTCAAGTGATCAGGGCAGCTGGTGTGGCCGAAGTGACGGACGCGGACTTCGAGGCGGAGGTGATCGGGGCTGATCTGCCCGTGCTGGTGGAGTTCACCGCCGACTGGTGCCCGCCGTGCCGGCAGATCGCGCCGGTGCTGAGCGCCGTCGCCTCCGAGGAGCGCGACCGGCTCAAGGTGGTGCAGCTGGACGTGGACACGAACCCGGAGACCACGAACGCGTACGGGGTGCTGTCGATGCCCACGCTCATCGTGTTCCGCGACGGACAGCCGGTGAAGTCGATGGTGGGCGCCCGGCCCAAGCGACGGCTGCTGGAGGAACTGGCTGACGTGCTGTAGCCGGGGTAAACAAGAAATCCCCCGCGGCCAATTGCCTGCGGGGGATTTCTCTGCGTATATTGAATGGTTCGCGACTTCAAGGAAGTTGGTCGCGAAGAAGTTCACTAGGCGCAGTATATCCGGCCGGGAGCGGAATTGTCAAACAGGGGATCACACACAGAATTCACCGACGATGAATTGAGGCACGAGCAGGAATTCATCGACGGTCTGTACGCGCGCGTGGACGCCCTGCGCGGCGACACCGAGGACTCGGTGGAGGACGCGCTCGCGCAGGGCAGCACGCCGAGGCAGGCCCGCCTGGAGCGGGACATCCTCGTAGCCGAGCGCTCCGGCCTGCTCGCCGCGCTCAACGCCGTGGACGGCTCGCTCTGCTTCGGCCGTATCGACCTGACCACGGGACTCACCCACCACATCGGCCGCATCGGCATCCGCGCCGACGACACCGAGCACACCCCGATCCTGATCGACTGGCGGGCCCCGGTCGCCCGCCCCTTCTACCTCGCCACCGGCCACACCCCGATGGGCCTGCGCCGCCGTCGGCACATCACCACCGACGGCCGCTCGGTCGCCGCCCTGCACGACGAGATCCTCGACCTGGGGGACCAGCAGCGCACCGGGCACGAGGACCCGACCGGCGACGCCGTGCTGCTCGCCGCCCTCAACTCCGCGCGCACCGGCCGCATGAGCGACATCGTGCAGACCATCCAGGCCGAGCAGGACCGCATCATCCGCGCCCCGCACCGCGGAGTGATGGTGGTGGAGGGCGGCCCGGGCACCGGCAAGACCGCCGTGGCGCTCCACCGGGCGGCCTATCTCCTGTACGAACACCGGGAGCTGCTCGCCAAGCGTGCCGTCCTGATCGTCGGCCCGAACCCCGCCTTCCTCGGCTACATCGGCGAGGTCCTGCCCTCGCTCGGCGAGACGGGCGTGCTGCTCGCGACCGTCGGCGAGCTGTACCCCGGGGTGAAGGCGACCGTGTCCGACACCCCCGAGGCCGCCGCCGTGAAGGGCCGCGCCGAGATGGCCGACGTCCTGGCCGCCGTCGTACGCGACCGTCAGGCCCTGCCCGACCCGGTGATCGCCATCGAGCACGACCGGGACATCCTGATGCTCGACGCCGGTCTCGTACGCGTCGCCCGTGACCGCACGCGCGAGGTGAACCTGCCGCACAACGCGGCCCGGGAGCACTTCGAGGGCCACATCCTCAACACCCTCACCGACATGCTCGCCGAGCGGATCGGCACGGACCCCTTCGACGGCACGAACCTGCTCGACCCGAGCGACGTCGCCCAGATCCGCGACGAACTGGCCCAGAACCGCGAAGTCTGGGCCGCCATCGACCAGTTGTGGCCGCGCGTCACCCCGCGTCGGCTGATCGCGGACTTCCTGGCAGAACCCGACGCGTACGTGTCCGAGGCCGACGCGGACGCCATCCGCCGTACGGTGACCCGGGCCTGGACCACCGCCGACGTCCCCCTCCTCGACGAGGCCGCCGAACTCCTCGGCGAGGACGACCGGTTGGCGAAGGCGGCGGCAGAGCGGGAGCGCAACCAGCAAGTCGCCTACGCCCAGGGCGTGTTGGACGTCTCCTACGCCTCCAGGACGTACGAGTTCGAGGACAAGGAGGACAGTGACCCTGACGCCGCCGAGGTTCTCTCCGCGCACGACATCATCGACGCCGAGCGGATGGCCGAGCGCCACGAGGAGGACGACCACCGCAGCGCCGCCGAACGGGCCGCGGCCGACCGGACCTGGGCGTTCGGGCACATCATCGTCGACGAGGCGCAGGAGCTGTCGCCGATGGCGTGGCGCCTGCTGATGCGCCGCAGCCCCACGCGGTCCATGACGCTCGTCGGCGACCCCGCCCAGACGGCCGACGCGGCCGGCGTCGGCTCCTGGTCGGACATCCTCCACCCCTACGTCCAGGACCGCTGGGAGCACACCCGCCTCGCGGTCAACTACCGCACCCCGTCCGAGATCATGGACGTGGCGGCGGCCGTCCCGCGAGCGGAGAACGTGGACTTCGAGCCGCCGAGTTCCGTCCGCTCGACGGGCGTACGCCCCTTGGTGCGCGAGGCCGCCGACGGCGCCGAGCTGCCCGGCGCCGTGGAGAAGGCCGTCGCGGAGCTGGCTCCCGCGGAGGGGCGGCTCGCGGTGATCGCGCCGCGGGACCTGCATGTGGCGCTGGCCGCGCGGCTCGACGGGGTTGAGGCCGGGGCGGAGCCCGACCTCACCCGTGCGGTCGTGCTGCTCGACCCTCGCCAGTCGAAGGGGCTGGAGTTCGACGCGGTGCTCGTGGTCGAGCCGGCCCGGTACGGCACGAGTGACCTGTATGTGGCCCTGACTCGGGCCACGCAGGCGTTGGGGATCGTGCACACGGGAGAGCTGCCGCAGCCACTGGCAAAGGCGCTGAGCTCCTAAGGCTTTCTCCGCCCCCGCCGCCCCTACCCATTCCCGTCCCTGACTCAGGGGCTCCGCCCCCGAACCCCCGCTCCTCAAACGCCGGAGGGGCTAAAGATTGCGCGGCC
>NZ_LIQZ01000591.1:0-6541 GCF_001418655.1 Streptomyces phaeochromogenes
GTGGAGAGCCTGGTCGCGGAGGGTGGCCAGGGCGAGGGTGGCAGCCTGCGGCGCTCCCTCGGCCTCTGGCAGCTGACGATGATCAGCATCGGCGCCACGCTCGGCACCGGCATCTTCGTGGTGCTCGGCGAGGCCGTCCCCAAGGCCGGCCCGGCCGTCACGGTCTCCTTCGTGATCGCCGGCCTCACGGCCCTCTTCTCCGCACTCTCGTACGCCGAGCTGGCGGGCACCATCCCGGTCGCCGGGTCCTCGTACTCGTATGCGTACGCAACCATGGGCGAGCTCATCGCCTGGATCTGCGGCTGGTGTCTGGTCCTGGAGTACGGCGTCTCCGTCGCGGCCGTCGCCGTCGGCTGGGGCGAGTACCTGAACGAGCTGCTCGACGGCACGATCGGCGTCACCATTCCGGACGCGCTCTCCGCGCCACCCGGTGACGGCGGCGTCTTCAACCTGCCCGCGCTCATCGTCGTACTGCTCGCCATGGCGTTCCTGCTCGGCGGCGCCCGCGAGTCCGCGCGCGCCAACACCGTCATGGTCGTCGTGAAGATCGCCGCGCTGCTGCTGTTCTGCGCGATCGGCATCCAGGGCTTCCGGTCCGGCAACTACGAGAACTTCATGCCGCTCGGCATGGCGGGCGTCAGTGCCGCCGGAGCGACCCTCTTCTTCTCATACATCGGGTTCGATGCAGCCTCCACTGCGGGCGAGGAAGCCAAGAACGCCCAGCGCGACCTGCCGCGCGCGATCATGCTCTCCCTGATCATCGTGACCGCGCTGTACGTGCTCGTCGCGGCCGTCGCCGTCGGCGCGAAGCCCTGGCAGGGCTTCACCGACTCGGAGGCCGCGCTCGCCGGGATCATGAAGGACGTCACCGGGGACGCCTTCTGGGGCACGCTGCTCGCGGCCGGCGCGGTCATCGCCATCGCGAGCGTCGTACTGACCGTGCTCTACGGGCAGACCCGCATCCTCTTCGCCATGTCCCGCGACGGGCTCGTACCCAAGGTCTTCTCGCGCGTCCACCCGAAGACCGGTACGCCCCGCGTCAACACGGTCATCGTCTCCCTGTTCTGCGGTGTCCTCGCCGCCGCGATTCCGCTCGGGCAGCTCGCCGACGCGACCAGCATCGGCACGCTCTTCGCCTTCGCGCTGGTCAATGTGGCCGTCGTGGTGCTGCGGCGTACGCGGCCCGAGATGCCCCGTACGTTCCGGGTGCCGCTGTCGCCGGTGATGCCCGCGCTGGGCTTCGCCTTCTGCGTGTGGATGATGGGCAGCCTCGACACCGTGACCTGGGTCGTCTTCGGGGTCTGGATGGCCGTCGGGCTCGTGTTCTACTTCAGTTACGGCTATCGCCGCTCCCGTCTCGCCACTCCAGAGAAGTGATCCACCCGCAGTGCTGAACGATCTCGACGAACGCATCGTGCACGCCCTCGCCGAGGACGCCCGCCGCTCCTATGCCGACATCGGGCAGGAGGTGGGGCTGTCCGCGCCCGCGGTGAAACGGCGGGTTGACCGGTTGCGGGCGACCGGGGCGATCACCGGGTTCACCGTTCGGGTCGATCCTGCCGCGCTCGGGTGGGAGACCGAGGGGTTCGTCGAGATCTACTGCCGGCGGAACACGTCGCCGGAGACGATTCAGCGGGGGCTTGAGCGGTATCAGGAGGTTGTGGCCGCGTCCACCGTCACGGGGGAGGCGGATGCGATGGTGCAGGTTTTCGCCTCTGACATGCGGCATTTCGAGCGGGTGCTTGAGCGGATTGCCGGGGAGCCGTTTGTGGAGCGGACCAAGTCCGTGTTGGTGCTTTCGCCTTTGTTGCGGAGGTTTTCTTCGGGGTCGCCTACGTAAGGGGTGTGCGGGGTGGTGGGGGTGGGTCGTGGCTGGCTGCGCGGTTCCTCGCGCCCCTAAAAGATTGCGCAGTTCCCCGCGCCCCTAAAGGGACTGCGCAGTTCCCTGCGCCCCTGAAAGGGCGGCCCCCGGTCCGTAGTCGCGTGCGGGTGGGTGGGGGTTGAGCGCGTGGTTCCTCGCGCCCCTAAAGGGACTGCGCAGTTCCCTGCGCCCCTGAAGGGGCGGCCCCCGGTCCGTAGTCGCGTGCGGGTGGGTGGGGGCTGAGCGCGCGGTTCCTCGCGCCCCTGGAGGGACTGCGCAGTTCCCTGCGGCCCTGAAAGGGCGACCCCCTGTCCGTAGTCGCGTGCGAGTGGGTGGGGGCTGAGCGCGCGGTTCCTCGCGACCCTGGAGGGGCCGGGGTCAGAAGTCGGACTGGCCTGATTGGCGGGCCAGGGCGTTGTTGGCTATGGAGTTGTGGACGCTGAAGGTGATGGCGTCCGGGCGGTAGCGGTCGTCGGACCATTCGACCGGGCGGCCTTCGCGGGTCGTCGTGACGCGGCGGACGCGTAGGAGGGGGCTGGTGCGGCGGACGTCGAGGAGTTCGGCGTCCTGGGCGCCGGCCGCTACCGCGTCGATGACGTGCTCTCCGTAGGCGAAGACGAGGCCGGTGTCCTCGTACAGGCGCTGGGTGACCGAGGGGCAGTCCGGTTCGACGGACTCGACGGCGGGGGAGATCCAGGCCGCGTAGACGGTGCGCTCCAGCAGGACCGGGTCGCCGTCCAGGCCGCGTACGCGCAGGACGTGCAACACCGGGGTGCCCGTGGGCAGTTGGAGGCGGACGGAGTCCTCGGGGGTGGCCGGGCGGTACTGCGACGACACCACATGGCCCGTAGCCTCGCGGCCCATCGCGCGGGCCCACTGGGCGAAGGAGCGCAACTCCTCGAAGGACTGACTGCGGCGGCTCGCGAGGACCACGCGGCGCGCGCCCTGCCGGGAACCGATGAGACCCTCGGCGGTCAGGGCGGCGACGGCCTGGCGGACGGTACCGCGGGAGACGCCGTAGCGGGACGCGAGGTCGGTCTCGGCGGGCAGTCGACTGCCCACCGTGTACTCCTCGCGGTCGATCGCCCGCCTGAGTTCCTCGGCGATCTCCTCGTGTCGCGTCGCCATGCTCCCCCTCTGTGCGCAGATGTGTACCCCTTGATCAGCCTAGACGAGGATCGCCGGTGACACGTGCGCCCGGCGAGTGGCAGCGAAATCAAGGGTCACGGTTTCGACAATGTTTACGAACAGGTCATCAATGGCGGGCCTACTTGGGCCAACTTGTTCAGACAAGTTCTGCTGACCAGCTCTGCGTCTCGTGTGATCCCTGCGCGCCCCCTGGAGAAGAACGTGACCGTGTCCCTGCCCAGAACAGCCGTCTTCGTCGGCGCCGCCGCACTCGCCCTGAGTGCCTGCGGCGCGGCCCCCGACGACGCGTCCACCACCACCGACGGCAGGAGTGCCGCCACCGCGACCTCCGCGGAGGCCTTCGGCGGCATGGACGCCCTCGTGAAAGCGGCCAAGAAGGAGGGCACGCTGCAGGCGATCGCGCTGCCCCGCGACTGGGCCAACTACGGCGCCCTGATCGACGGCTTCCAGAAGAAGTACGGCATCAAGGTCGAGGTCGAGAACCCCGACGGCGCCAGCCAGGACGAGATCAACGCCGTGACGTCGCGGAAGGGGCAGGACCGGGCGCCCGACGTCCTCGACCTGGGCAGTTCGTTCGCGCTCAGCGCCGCCCAGCAGGGACTCCTCGCGCCCTACAAGGTCGCGGGCTTCGCCGACATCCCCGAGGGGCAGAAGGACGCGAAGGGCCGCTGGTTCAACGACTACGGCGGCTACATCTCCATCGGCTGCGACGCCAAGCGCGTGAAGACCTGCCCGACCACCTTCGCGGACCTGCTGAAGCCGCAGTACAAGGGACAGGTCGCGCTCAACGGCAACCCCACCAAGTCCGGTTCGGCCTTCGGCGGCGTCTGGGCGGCCTCCCTCGCGAGCGGCGGCTCCTTCGACGACATCCAGCCCGGCCTCGACTTCTTCGCCAAGCTGAAGAAGAACGGCAACTACACGCCCGTCGAGTCGACTCCCGCCACGGTCGAGAAGGGCGAGACGCCGATCAGCATCGACTGGGACTACCTCAACGCCGGCTACGCCGACGAGTTCAAGAAGAAGGGGCTCGACTGGAAGGTCTCGGTCCCGTCCGACGGCAAGTTCTCCCAGTACTACTCGCAGGCCATCAACAAGGACGCCCCGCATCCGGCGGCGGCCCGCCTGTGGCAGGAGTACCTCTACAGCGCCGAGGGCCAGAACCTCTGGCTCAAGGGATACGCCCGCCCGGCCCTGATGACCGCCATGGAGAAGGCCGGCACGCTCGACAAGACCGCGGCGGCCAAGCTCCCCGAGGTCTCCGGGACGCCCGCCTTCCCGACCGAGGCCCAGCAGAGCAAGGCCAAGACCGTGCTCGGCCAGGGCTGGGGCAAGGCCGTCGCCGGATGACCGCGACCCTCACCCGTGTGGACGTGGCGCCCGTCGCTTCCCCGAAGCGGCGGCGCCACGCGCCCGGCTGGCTCGCCGTCGTCCCGCTGCTCGCCTTCGTGACGCTCGCCTTCGGGATCCCCGCGCTTGCCATGCTGAACGGCGCTTTCACCGTCAAGGACCCGGCCACCGGGGCGACTTCGTACACCACGGCGAACCTGACCGCCTCGCTGAAGGGCGCGTACCTCACCGCCCTGCTCGGCAGCGTCAAGCTGTCCGCCGTCTCGGCGGTCATCTCGACGGTGTTCGGCCTGCTGGTCGCCCAGGCCGTGGTGACCTCCCGCTTCCGCGCGCTGCGCGAGGCCGTGCTCACCGCGTCCGGCGTGCTTGCCAACTTCGGCGGCGTCCCGCTGGCCTTCGCGTTCGTCGCCACGCTCGGCAACTCCGGTGTCCTGACCCGCTATTTCGGCCTCGCCGACAAGGGCTGGAACCTCTACAGCTTCTCGGGTCTGGTGATCGTCTACCTCTACTTCCTGATCCCGCTGATGGTCCTCACCATCACCCCCGCCCTCGACGGGCTGCGCGTCCAGTGGCGCGAGGCCGCGCGGAACAACGGGGCCACCTCCGTTCAGTACTGGCGGCACATCGCCCTGCCCGTCCTCGCGCCCTCCCTCCTCGGCGGATTCGTGCTGCTCTTCGGCAGCGCCTTCGCCGCGTACGCCACCGCCGCGGCCATGGTGGGCAGTTCGGTCCCGCTGGTCACCCTGCAGATCGCCGACGCCATCTCCGGCAACGTCCTGGTCGGCCAGGAGAACGTGGCGCTCGCCCTCAGCCTCGACATGGTCCTCGTCGCGGGCCTGGTGATGGCCGTGTACCTGCCCCTGCAACGACGGAGCGCGCGATGGCTCGACAACTGAACCGGTCCGTACGTCCCTGGCGCGGGGCCGTCCTCGCCGGCGCCGCGCTCTACTTCCTGGTGCCGCTGGCCGCGTCCGTCGTCTTCACGGTCGACGTGCCGGAGCAGGGCATCACCTTCGACGCGTACACACAGATCTTCGGCACCGACGGGTTCGTCTCAAGCCTGCTGCTCTCGCTGGAACTGGCCGCCGCCACCATCGCGATCGTGCTGCTGCTGATGGTGCCCGCGATGGTCGCGCTGCGGCTCGGCGCGCCGAAGCTGCGGCCCGTCGTCGAGATCGTCTGCTCGCTGCCGCTCGTCGTCCCGCCCATCGCGTTCGTCGCCGGGATCGGCACGGTCCTGAAGTGGGGGCCCGAACACCTCTCCCGTACCCCGCTGTTCCAGACGTTCGTGTCGATCCAGAACCCCGACTTCCCGTTCGTGCTCGTCCTCGCGTACGTCGTGATGGCGCTGCCGTTCGTGTACCGGGCCCTGGACGCCGGGCTGCGCGCGATGGACGTACGCACCCTCGTAGAGGCGGCCCGCAGCTGTGGCGCGGGCTGGCCGCAGGCGCTCGTACGGGCCGTGCTGCCGAACCTGCGCGGGGCGCTGCTCAACGCGTCGTTCCTCACGCTGGCCCTGGTGCTCGGCGAGTTCACCGTCGCCCAACTGCTCGGCTTCCAGCCGTTCGCCGTGTGGATCGTCAACGTCAGCGGTTCGCAGGCCCAGTTGTCCGTCGCCGTCTCCGTGCTCAGCCTGCTCGTCACGTGGGCACTCCTTCTCGCGCTCGCCGGGTTCGGCGGGCGCTCCCGTACCGCTCCCCGGGGATGAACCATGACCGCAACCACGCTTGAGAAGGCGGCCACGACAGCCGCGACCGTCGAATTCCGGGGCCTGCGCCGGGAGTTCGGCAAGACCGTCGCCCTCGACGGGCTCGACCTGACCGCACGGCCCGGCGAACTCCTCGCCCTGCTCGGCCCGTCCGGCTGCGGCAAGACCACGGCCCTGCGGATGCTCGCCGGGTTCGAACACCCCGACGCCGGTGAGGTGTTGGTTGACGGCGAGGACGTCACGCGCGTCCCGGCCCACCGCCGCGACGCCGGGATGGTCTTCCAGTCGTACAGCCTCTTCCCGCACCTCAGCGCGCTCGACAACGTCGCCTTCGGGCTGCGGATGCGCAAGGTGCGTACGGCTGAACGGCAGTCGCGCGCGGCCGAGTTGCTCGAACTCGTCGGGCTCGGGGACAAGGGCACGAGCTTTCCGCACCAGCTCTCCGGAGGGCAGCAGCAGCGCGTCGCGCTCGCCCG
>NZ_LIQZ01000591.1:6598-7024 GCF_001418655.1 Streptomyces phaeochromogenes
GCGGACCGGGTCGCCGTGATGCGCGCCGGACGGCTCGAACAGTGCGCGGCTCCCGCCGAGTTGTACGGGCGGCCCGCGACCGCGTTCGTCGCCGAGTTCGTCGGCACGATGAGCCGCATACCGGGGCGGGTGATCGACGGGACGGTCGAGGTGCTCGGACAGCGGCTGCCGGTCGACGGTGAGGCGCCCGCCTCTCCCGAGGTCGACGTGCTCGTACGGCCCGAGGCGGTGCGGGTGACGGCCGAGGACGCCTCGGACGCCCGGGTCGTCGCCTCCGCCTTCCTCGGCGCGGCCACCCGCGTCACCGTCCGGCTCGCCGACGGTACCGAGGTGAAGGCCGACCTGCCGACCCACGAGGCCACCGTGCTGGGCGCGGGCACCGCCGTGACCGTGAGCCTGCCGGAGCGTCCCGTCCTGGTCGCCGAC
>NZ_LIQZ01000592.1 GCF_001418655.1 Streptomyces phaeochromogenes
GAGCTGCCCGGCCACGGGCGACGCGGCGGCCTCCGCCTCGCCCGTGGCCGGGCAGCTCCCGTCGCCGTCCCCGTCGGTCACGGTCGCCCCCACGCTCACCGAGGCGCAGGTGAAGTCGGCGCTGATCTCCAACAAGGACCTGGGCAAGGGCTGGAAGCCGACCCAGGGCGGGGCCACCTGGCGGGACGCGCTGCTCAAGGGAAAGACGGACAACGCCGACTGCCAGCGGCTGCTCGACGGCCTGTACGCGGAGGACCTGCTGGGCGAACCGGCCGGGGCCCGCGCGGTGAGGGGCCTGGACGACAAGGACGACGGGGCGCAGGTGCGCTACCAGGTCGGGGCGTACGACCGGACGGCACTGGACGCGTCGCTGGCCTGGCTGAAGGAGGTGCCGGGGAAGTGCGGCCAGTTCACGGCCACGGACGTCAAGGGCGGGGAGCTGACCGTCCTGGTCACCGCCACGCCCCTGCCCGGCGTGGGCGAGGCGCGCGAGAGCCTGCGCCTGAAGGTGTACGGCGAGTCGGGCGGCTCGTCCGCCGTACTCACCCTGGACTTCGCCGCCGTACGGGTCGGTGACAGTGCTCTCTCCCTCACCAACGGCGGCCTCGACGGCGTCTCCGCCAACTCCACCCGGCAGGCCGCCCAGCTCGGCACGCAGCGCCTCCAGGACGTAGTCGCCGGAAAGAAGCCGGCGGCTCGGCCGGCGAACCAGGAGGCCGACGCGGAGGGCTGAGCCTTCGGGCCTGCTCGTCGTCCGTCGCCCCTAGTCGGTGAGGTATCGCTCGACCGGTCCCAGGGTGAGCAGTCCGCTGCCCGCGCCCGCGAGTTCGGCGGCGGCCGGGCGCAGGCGGGTGCGGGCGCGCTCCAGTACGGTCCGGTCGTCGAGGCGGAGTGCGGCTTCGGCCTCCAGGGCGCTGTAGGCCTCGTACAGGAGGTCGTGGGGTGGCTCCGGGAGGGCGCGCAGGGCGGTACGGGCCTCGGTGCGACGGCCCTCGGCGATCAGGGTGAACGGTTCGGCCCAGGGGCGGTGCGGGCCCCAGTCCGCCCGGGGGTCCGGGTCCGGCGGGAGCCCGTGGGTCAGGCGCAGACAGAGGAGCGCGAGCGGGAGGAGGCCGCGTTCCAGGCCGGGCATGCCGGCGCCGTCGAGGCGGGCCGCGGCGGCACGGCAGGCGGTCTCGGCCCGGGACGGCTGTCCGGTCGCGCTGAGCCGCAGGGCTCCGTACCACTCGGTGAAGACGCCGACCAGCGGCAGTTCGTGGCGTTCGGCGAGGCGGTCCGCGGTGGCCGCGTGGGTGTCCGCGGCGGTGAAGTCGGCGAGGGCGGCGCGGGCCTGGAGGCGGACGAGGTGGCCGAGGACCTCGTAGGTCACCAGGCCGTGGCGCGCGGCCAGTTCGACGAGTTCCGCGCCGATCGCGTCCCGTTGTGGCGCGAGGCCCGCCCGGGTGAAGGACTGCATGAACCTGCCGTTGAGGGCGAAGGCCAGCAGCGCGGGGTCGTCGAGACGGCGGGCGA
>NZ_LIQZ01000593.1 GCF_001418655.1 Streptomyces phaeochromogenes
CCCTATGTCTACCAACGTCTTCTTCGACATCACCATTGACGGCAGCGCCGAAGGCCGGATCGTCTTCAACCTGTACGACGACGTCGTCCCCAAGACGGCGCAGAACTTCCGCGAGCTCACCACCGGCCAGCACGGCTTCGGATACGAGGGCTCCGGCTTCCACCGTGTCATCCCCGACTTCATGCTCCAGGGCGGCGACTTCACCCGCGGCGACGGCACCGGCGGCAAGAGCATCTACGGCCAGAAGTTCCCCGACGAGAACTTCAAGCTCAAGCACGACAAGCCGTTCCTGCTGTCCATGGCGAACTCCGGCCCCGACAGCAACGGCTCCCAGTTCTTCATCACCACAGTCCTCACACCGTGGCTGGACGGCAAGCACGTGGTCTTCGGCGAAGTCGTCGAAGGCCAGGACCTGGTAAAGAAGATCGAGTCCCTCGGCTCACGATCCGGCGCCACCCGCGCGAAGATCGAAATCGCCTCCTCGGGCATCCTGGAGAAGTAGCCCCACCGCCCCGGGCGGCGGAACCGGCTCAACGCAGGCCGTCCGACCGCACATCCGCCCGCTCAGCCCGGGGCCACAACAGGGTCTGCGGGAACCGCTCGGAACGGGGTCACACCCCCGAGCTGCCAAGAGGCCCTAAGCAACGCCTCGCTTTGGACAGGGCGCGCGGTTCTGGTGCTCATGGTGGTGGCGGTCACGGGGGGGGGCGACGCACGGACCCGCTGGGAGCTGTGGAAGAAATGGTCTGGAACAGCCTGGACGCTGATGCCACTGAAGGGCATGTCGAGTTGGAGCTCAATGAGGCCTTCTCGGCAATGTGACGGTGGCGGTCTGTGGCGGGTGCGGGTGCCCGCTGATCCGGGCACACGGGCGCCAACGGTCAGCGGTCGATGCTGGCCATGCTGACCTCGTCGTGGCGTTCGCCCGCGGCCGGTGTGAGGTTGTTGAGGCGGTCAAGCTGAGCGGCGCTGAGCTCTAGGACCTCGGCGGCGGTGTTCTCTTCGACGCGTGCGACCCGCCGGGTGCCGGGGATGGGGGCGATGTCGTCGCCGCGGGTCAGCAGCCATGCCAGCGCGGTCTGGGCCGGGGTGGCGCCGATCTCGGCGCCGATGGCCTGCACTTCGTCGACGATGCGCAGGTTGCGCTGGAAGTTCTCGCCGGTGAATCGCGGGTTGGTCTTGCGCCAGTCGTCGTCGGTGAAGTCGTCGACGGTGCGGATCTGCCCGGTCAGCAGGCCGTGGCCGAGCGGGGAGTAGGGCACGAATCCGATACCGAGCTCGCGCAGCAGCGGAAGGATTTCGGCCTCGACGTCGCGGGTCCACAGCGAGTATTCGGTCTGCAGCGCTGCCACCGGATGCACGGCGTGTGCTCGGCGGATCGTCTCGGGGCCGGCCTCGGAGAGGCCGATGTGGCGCACCTTGCCCTCGGCGACCAGCTCGGCCAGCGCGCCGATGGTCTCCTCGATGGGCGTGTTGGGGTCGACGCGGTGCTGGTAGTAGAGGTCGATGTGGTCGGTGCCCAGGCGCAGGAGCGAGCCTTCGACCGCGGTCTTCACGTTGCCGGGGCTGCTGTCGATGACGCCGGGGCCGTCGCCGGAGTGGGAGACGAGGCCGAACTTCGTGGCCACGACGACGTCGTCGCGCCGGCCCTTGACGGCCTTGCCGACGAGTTCCTCGCTGTGGAAGGGGCCGTAGATCTCGGCGGTGTCGATGTGGGTGACCCCGAGGTCCAGGGCCCGGTGGATGGTGCGGATCGACTCGGCGTCGTCGAGCCCTCCGCCCGTGGTGTAGGTGCCGGCCATGGTCATGGCTCCCAGGCCGATGCGGGAGACATCGAGCCCGCCCAGGGATATGTGCTTCATCAGGTACTCCTTGTCGTGACGGCCGTCAGGCCGGTCGGTGCTCATGAGGAATGCGCCACCAGTTGGTGGGCCATGCTTGGGTGGTCCGTGCGCCGCTGGCGCGGGCGTCGTTCCCGGTAGCGGCTCAGCGCCGCAGGTGGACCCGGCGGCTGGCGGCCTCGGCCGGGGCATGGTGCTCAGACGTGCGTGTCGTCGTAGGCCGGGCTTCCGAGGGCAGCGATGCCGCGGTAGTTCCGTGATGTGCTTCGTCCGGGAAAGCCGGGTGCGCGCTGGCCGGCCATCGGGCATTCGAGCCGGCCGCTGTCAGGTGAGGACCGGCTCTGGTGTTGCCGGGGCCAGGCGGCGGGGCGGTCTGCGGGCTGAACCGGCTGCCGGGTCGGTGTTCGTGGGCCGCCGGTTCCAGAACGAGGACCGGGATCTCGCGGTCCGTGCTCTTCTGGTACTCGGCGTAGTCGGGGAACGCCTCGACGGCTCGAGCCCACCACACGGCCTTCTCCTGCCCGGTCACCTCGCGGGCCAGCATGTCCTGGCGCGCAGGGCCGTCCTGGAGCTCGACCCGGGGGTCGGCCACCGCGTTGTGGTACCAGACCGGATGCTTGGGGACTCCTGCCATGGAGGCGATGACGGCGTAGACGCCGTCGTGCTCCACCCGCATGACCGGGGTCTTGCGGATCTTGCCGCTCTTCGCGCCCAGAGTGGTCAGGATGACGACGGGCAGGTCACGGGGCCTCTCGTCTTCCTCCCGTGCGACCAGGACACTCAGCGTCGTTCCCTGCGTACCGCCGGAGCTCTCGTACAGCTCCACCTGGGCACGTACAAACTGCGCCTTGCTCGGCTCGTAATCGCCTTTGAGGGGCATGCTGACTCTCTCCGTGCTGTCGAAGACGCGCCCGGCAGCGGTCCTCCACCCAAGCCGGGCCGCGGGGCGTGGTGGTCAGGCGTGGGCGTCGTCGTGGGCCAGGCTGTCGCCCAGTTCGCGGGATGCCTCGGCCTGGGCGAGGAGTTCCTTCGCCTTGGCCTCGGCGGCCTCGATGGCGTCCGCACCGGCGACGAAGCGCGGCAGCGGCTTGTCCTGCCCGGCGATGGCCAGCAGGGCGCGGGCGAGCTTGGCGGGGTCGCCGGGCTGCTTCCCGTTCATGCTCTTCATGCCCTCGATCCTGGGGGCGGTGCGCGGGGCGTAGTCGTCGATGGACAGCTCGGGCCAGTTGGTGGAGCCCTCCACGAGGAGCTCGGTACGGAAGTAGCCGGGCTCCACGATCGTGGTGTGGATGTTGTACGGCTCGACGTCATGGCGCAGGGACTCCATCCAGCCCTCTTCCGCGAACTTGGAGGCGGCGTAGGCGGAGGTGAACTCCATGCCGACCAGGCCGGCGGTAGAGGTGATGGTGATGACATGGCCGGCGCGCTGCTTGCGCAGGACGGGCAGGACGGCGCGGGTGACGTTCATCGGGCCGAAGAGGTTGGTCTCGAACTGCCGGCGCATCTGCGCGGGCGAGATCTCCTCGAAGTAGCCGGCGACAAGATTCCCGGCGTTGTTGATGAGGACGTCGATGCGGCCGAAGCGGTCGACGGCGGCCTGCGCGGCTGCCTCGGCGTCCTCCAGGCTGGTGACGTCGAGCCTGGTGACCAGCAGATTGTCCTGCGGCCCGCCGAGGGTCTTCTCGACCTCGTCGGGGCGGCGGCCTGTGGCGACGACCTGATGGCCTGCGGCGAGGGCCTCGCGGGCGATGTCGGTGCCGAGACCGCGTCCGGCACCGGTGACGAGAATGGCCTTGCTCATGGGGGGTTTCCTTTCAGGCGCCGTGATCCGGCACCCGCTGTGTGCGGGGATGATGCGCGCAGCGCCGCAGAGGGGGCTGGGACCGGCGGCACAAGCGCCTCCTGTCCGGACGGTTCACACCGCCGCGGTCGGTGCACCACCAACAAAACCGCTTGTCACACGTGCGTGGGAGTCCCTGATGAGGGGGTCACTGACAGGGACCCCCAACCCGGCGGAAGCACTCGTAGAGTGAAGCGCATGGCAGGCAGAAACGACCCACAAGGAACCAACCGTGATATTCGCGGCGATTTCCGCGCGGAGATCCGGGAATTCCTCGGCACGCGCCGGGCCAGGGTCACCCCCGAACAGGCCGGACTGCCCCTCTACGGCGGAGAGCGCCGACGGGTCACCGGGCTGCGCCGCGAGGAGGTCGCCCTCCTTGCAGGCATCTCCAGCGAGTACTACACCCGGCTGGAGCGCGGCAACGCCACCGGCGTCTCCGAGAGCGTCATCGAAGGCATCGCGCAAGCACTGCAGCTCGACGAGGCCGAACGCATCCACCTGCTCGACCTCCTGCGCGGTGCCGGTACGAGCCGTCCGCCACGCCGCCGCCCGGCCCAGCAGCGGGTGCGGCCCACGGTGCAGCGCGTCCTCGACTCGATGGCCGGCACACCCGCGTTCATCCTCAGCGGACGCGGGGACATTCTGGCCGCCAACCACCTCGGGCGCGCCCTGTTCTCGCCCGTCTACGCCGACCCGGCACGGCCGCCGAACAACGCCCGGTTCGTCTTCCTCAGCCCGCACGCGACCGAGTTCTTCCGCCACTGGGACGAAGTCGCCAACGACACCGTCGCCATGCTGCGCGCCGAGGCCGGCCGCGATCTCTACGACCGGCGACTGACGGACCTGATCGGGGAACTGTCCACCCGCAGCGAGGAATTCCGCCGCCGCTGGGCCGCTCACAACGTCCGCATGCACACCACCGGCGTGAAACTCCTCCACCACCCGGTCGTCGGCGACCTCGACCTGCCCTTCGAGACCTTCCCGCTCCCCGACGGCCCCAGCCAGTTCCTCCTCACCTACACCCCCGAGCCCCACTCACCCACCCAGGACGCCCTGAACCTGCTGGCCAGTTGGGCCGCCACCAACGACGACGTTGAGCGGCCCGCGCCGGCCGACGACTCCCACCCCGCCGACTCGGCCGAGACACCCGACTGACCGACGAGACACGCGAGTCGATCTGCGGCAACGATTGCGGAGCAGTCGCAACATCCGCTACCGATATCGAGGCCAGGACAGCGCAGCCGGCTAGGCGTGGCTCTGTCGGTGAGTTCACCAAGAAATGCGCCGCCAGCTACGCGAGACCGCTGGGGTGACGTTGCACTCCAGCTCGCGGCACTGTGGACAAACGGACAACTGCCAACCCCCGCCATAACTCCGGCAAGTGCACCCACTGCGTTCCGGTCTGGAACTTGAAGACGATCGCGTCGATCACCTCACGGTGATCCCGCCAGCAGCCACCCTGCCTCGGCGTCCGGTCCGGGGGCAACGGCTCGATCCGCGCCCACTGCGTGTCAGTCAACGGCACGCCCGGACCAGCGATCCGATGATCCAGACGAAACGGCTCAGTGCCGCATCAACCAACGTTCGCCCTGTAGTGCCACGCTATTTGAAGGAAGTGGCCGGCGTTGGTCACCGTCACGCTGTCGTCGTGGCTGAGCGCGTACGGGTGCGTGAGATCGATGACGACGACGGGCAGCGACTGCTGCGGATTGTGCGCCGGGGCACGGGTCGGTGTGACCTGGCGGCGGGCCCAGATGGTGTTGGTGTCCGCGCACAAGAACGCCGCCGACAAGCGCCTCACTGCCCCTGCCCACAGGGCTTATGCCGCCTGGCCCGCGCCGCCGGCGTCTGTCTTGGGTCGTCAGGTCCGGGTCGGTGGCGCACTCATTGCGGCCGTCAGGAACGTGATCGCCCATCGCCGGGCCGCCTCGCCCGCTACCGGGGACGCGCAGCCAGGGGAGGGCTGCTGGTGGACCTCCAGGCGGTCGACGGCTGTCACGGCGAGGATCCCCCGCATCCGGAACCGCAGCTCCTGCGGGGAAAGGCCGGGCAGTGCGCGCGCGAAGGCTGCGAGGTAGCGCTCGCGGACCGAGTCCTCGGCCGGGCCGGTCCAGCTGCGTGCCTCCTCGGCCGGATCGCTGAGGATCGTCACGATCAGCCGGGACGTCCGGGCACCGCCCTCGTCACCTGCCCGCATCTCGTCGAACAGCGGCCCCGCGAATGCCTCCACCAGTTCGCCGACCGGTGGGTCGGGGGTCCGGGCGAGCAATTTGTCGAGCCCGGCGCACTGGGCAGCGTTGATGGGCTCGATCACGCGGCGGGCGGCTGCGGCCATCAGCTCCGCCTTCGAGCCGAAGTGGTAGCCGACGGCGGCCAGGTTCGCTCCGGCGAGTTTGGTGATCGCGCGGACCGAGGTGCCGCGGTATCCGTGCTCGGCGAAGAGGTGCTCGGCCGCGTCGAGGATCTGGGTGCGGGTGTCTGTGGTCGCCACACGAGGGACTATACATATGTTTGAATGAAACGAACGTATGAGTCAAACGAACGTATGAGAGAGGACTGTCATGAAGCTGCTCGTGTACGGCGCCGGGGTTTGCGGCAGCCTGTTCGCCGCCCGCATGCATGAGGCCGACCACGACGTGTCGCTCCTCGCCCGGGGCGAGCGCCTGACCGTCCTGCGCCGGCAGGGAGTGCAGCTCGCCGAGGAAGACGGCCCTGTCAGGCGGGTGCCGGTACCGGTGGTCGAGCACCCGGACGGCGGGTACGACCTGATCACCGTCTTCGTCCGTACCCACCAGGTGGATGCAGTGCTGGAATCACTCGCCGGTGTCCGAGGTGACGTGCTGTTCCTGCTCAACTGGGCCGCCGGCCCGGAGACGCTGGGTGCGGTGATCGGCCACGAGCGGGTGCTGCTCGGCTTCCCCACGACCGGCGGCACGATGGACGGCGACGTGATCCACTACCGCAAGAGCAATTTCATAACCCGCCGGGTGGCGATGCCGATCGGCGAGCCCGACGGCCGTACCACCCCGCGACTGGAACGGATCGTAGAGACCTTCCGTACCGCCGGGATCAACGCCAAGGCCGAGCCGCAGATGGATGCCTGGCTCAGGACGCACGCCGCCTTCGAGGTCCCGCTCGGGCAAGCGGTACACGCGGCGGGCGGCCCGGTAGTGCTGGCCGATGACCCGGACGCGGTCCGCGGCATGCTCCACCTCATGCGGCAGAACCTCGCCGCGATGGAGACGCCGCCGGTACCTGGCGCGTTCGCCGCGTTGCGGGCTCTGCCGCAAGGGCTCCTCGTGGCCGTGCTCCGGCGCTTCCTGAAGAGCCCGACGGCCGTGCACAGCGGGCTCAGCGACCTGTCACCCGCCACGGCGGCCGAACTCGAGCGGCTGGCCGAACAGCTCCGTGCCCCGGCGGGAGCCCGCTGAGCGACCCAGGGCGGCGAAACCGCACCACACACATCACCGCCAATCCCACAGCCCCTCGAACCCAGCTCCGGCGGCTCCACGGACGGCAACCGCTGACCTCATGGCCGCTTCGGCAGCAACGGAGCGTCCGGCCTTCGGAGTTGGCGTGGCTTCCGCTCCCCTTGCGGCCACGACCTTCAAACAGCGCGGCACCACAGGGCGAACGTTGGTCGATGCGGCACTAGTTCTGCGGTGCCAGGGTGCGCAGGACGCAGAACTCGTTGCCCTCGGGGTCTGCCATGACCACCCAGTTTCGGTCTGAGCCCTGGCCCACATCCGTCTTGGTGGCGCCGAGGCCGAGCAATCTGGTCACCTCGTCCTCAGTGCTGCCGTCGATCGGGCTGACGTCGAGAGGAAGCCGGTTCTTCACGGTCCTGCCCTCGGGCACCTGGATGAACAGCAAGGTGGGCGGCATCTGGCGGGCCCGAACACCCTCGACGGACGGCACCCAGGAGCCGATCTCGACCTTGCACTCGCTCCGGTCGATCACCTTGAAGTCCAGGACCTCGCACCAGAAGGCCGCGAGTCTCTCCGGATCATGGCAGTCAACGGCCAGCTCGGTGAACCTGCTTGTCACGACCCTCCCAGATAGTACGGACGGGGCTCAGAGTATTGGCTGTGCCATCCGTCCGACAGCTCCGAGATCGCCTTGTCTGACCAGGAACATCAGACGGGCTTGACCCGGCATCAGGTACACGAGAAGACCCTTGTAGGAACAGGTCTGCGTCGGCCGTCCGCTCTGTCCTGATCGAACGCGCGCCTAATGGCGACAGACACTGAGGCCCGTTGCTGCTCCGGTGTGACGGGCGGCCCTTTCGGGTAGGGCCAGGTAGTCGTGAACAGCCTGACGACGATGGGGAGTTCGTGGCAGTGCGGATGTGTGGGGCGCCCTGGTCGACGTGATGAAGAACGCGTACACGCAGGGCTGAGCAAGGGCACGGCGCCGCATCCGGATCAGCTCGACCAGCTTGCCGACACCGCATCGTCGGACAACCCCTGCAGCCCCTGGCCGGCTCCACCGACGCGGTGGGCGTACATACGGTCGACGCCCAAGGCCTACGGACCCGACCCGCGGCTCGCGGTATTCACTTCCACCCGGGTCACTGCGGACCGGGTGGCGGGACGCCATCAACTCGGTCCCGGGTGGGTGAGCGGGCTCCCGCAGTACACGGTCATGAGCCTGCGGCAGCGCGGCACACCGGACAGCGCCGCCATCGCACGGTCGTACGACGGCGGCGCAAGACACTGATCGCCGCGCTGGAGCGGCGGGGTCTCGGCCCACGGGCGCAGCGGGCTCAACGTGTGGGTGCCGGTGCCCCACGAGACAGACGCTGTGGCACGTCTACAGACCACCGGGTGGGCGGTCTCACCCGGGCCACGCTGCCGGGTGGAGTCGCCGACCGGTGCATGTCTGCCGGTCTCACGGCTGGCGGCCAGGGACATGGAGGAGTTGGCGGAGGCGGTGGCCGCCGTGGTCCGGACGGGCCGCACGTGCGATACGACTGACCGGTTGGGGGCAGGACCCGGTACGAGGCCACCCCTCACCCCCAGCTGTCTACAGAGTGCGGGCCAGAACGCGTGTGTTGCGGTCTGGGTCCAGGGCCCGGGCCCAGGCGGCTGGGGCCAGCCCCGGGTCGGCCGGGCGGAAGCCGTGGCTCAGGAAGAGCCGGCCGCTTCCGGTCGTCGCGGTGAACAGCATGGTCAGCGCCTGGCTGCGCGCCCGGGCGAACGCGGCCTGCAGCAGGCTACTGCCCATGCCCGAGCCCTGCCGGTGGTCGGCGACGCAGAAGTTGTACAGCACTCCGACCGAAGCGTGCTCGCTCAATCCAAGACAGCCTTCCAGGTCTCCCTCGGGGGCTTGGGCGACGAGAAAGTCCAACGCCTTCGACTGATAGAGAGAGGCGGGGCGACCGCGGAGCGCGCCTGTGCGGACGAACGGCCGGGAAAGCTCCGCCAGCGCAGGGCCGTCCCCTTCGCGCGCCCGCCTCACCGAAAATCCGGAAGCCCCGCGCCACTCGATGGCGGGGGCTTCGCGCGTTGGTGGGGCGGCGGGCAGCGTGGCCGTGGTCAAGGCGTTCCTTCCTCAGGTCGCACCGTTCGCGGGTGTAAAAGCTCCCGAAACGGAGCCCCAGTAGCGGCAGCTGCCGACCGCCCCTACGGGACGACTTAAGTAAGGCTAGCCTTATCAACCTCTCTAGGCCAATTCCGCTGTGCGGACTGCCACATACCAAGGAAGCGTGAGCAGGTCGGCGACGCACCTCCTTCCGCGCCCAGCAAACGGGCCACAGCGGCGCGGAGTTCGGGCCGGCAGCACCTACAGTTCGGCGCGTTCCGTCCGTTGAAGGATCTGTGCCACCTCGACGGCCCTGCCGGCGGACGGCCACTGTTCGACATCGACGCCTATGGGAGCGTCCGCGAAGGCCACCGGGACCGCATCCCCGACGCGGGAAAGGGAGAAGTGGAGCAGCGCCGCGGATACCGCCGAAGGACCGTGCGGCGCACCGCAGCCGGGACATGGCTCACGGACGAGACACATGTCCGTGGGCCTCTGACCGAGGCGTGCTCCAAGCCGTTGACGCAACGCGGGTCACGCTCCCGGTTCCCCCACCTCCCCCACATCCACCCGCCGAGGGCAACACGGGACAGCCTGAAGCCGACGTCCAGGTGAACCCGCAACCTGGACAAAACCACCTCCTGCCACAGCCGCGTAACAGGGGTCGCGCAGTTACAACTCCCGCCTCACGTCGCCGGTCGCACCTGGTGTGTCGCACACATGCGCCGCGGCGGAACCGGTGCCGCCCGGCGCAACTCCTCCAGTCCCGGCCCAAGTTGGAGTTGACCCGTGCCCAGAACGTCCCTTCCGACGCGGCTTGCCGCCACCACCGTGCTCCTGCTCGCCGCAGGCGCCCTGTCCGCGCCCACCGCCTCGGCGAAGCCCTCGGACGCCGCCCCCGGCGACGCCTACGTACTGACCGTGAGCACCAACCCGAACAGCACCGACTACGACAACCGCCGCGTCGACGTCACCGGCACGGTCACCAAGGCCGACGGCACCCCGGAGCCCAACATCCCCGTCACCGTCCAGGAGGTCGTCCGCTTCACCACCTGGAATCCATGGGGCGACCCGATCGACCCCACCTACTACGAGCCGCGCGACCTGGGCAAACCGGTCACCGACGCCGACGGGAAGTTCACCGTCCCCGACGTCGACATCGACCACGTGACCGGCAGCAGCCTGCTCAACGTCCAGCACGAAGTGCAGATCACGGCCCTCTACGACGAGGACGGCGACCTCAACACCCCGCAGGACGGCTACTACGCGGACACCACCGTGGCCGCCAACCCCAAGTCCAGCTCCGTCACCTACAAGGTCAACAAGAAGAAGGTGAAGGCGGGCGACATCCTCACCGTCCAGGGCAGGGTCACCCTCCCCAAGGGGGTCGAACCCCAGGGCACCGAGGTCTTCCTGCAGACCTACTGGGAGCAGGAGTACGACGTGAAGACCACCGCCGAGGACGACGGCTTCTTCGTGATGTCCGTGCGCGTCTCGGGCTACGACGACACGTTCGAGCTGCGCACCGCACCGACGGACCTCTACGTGGCGGGCGCGCACCAGCCGCTCCCGATCACCAACACCTCGCTCCCCCGCAGGTAGCCGTCCGGACGGCGGGACTACGGCCCAAGAGAGCCGTAGTCCCCGGAATGAGGCCCGCAGACCCGGCGCAGGGGGCACGCCCGCACAAGCGAGGGGTGTCCCCTGCACACTCGGCGAACTGGTTCACCGGCCGCGCAGCGTCGCGCTGATGGTCCTTGCCGTTTGCTGAACGACGCCTGCGAGCCGGTCCAGGCTGTGAGCCGGATCCGTCACGAGGCACAACGACGCCAGCGGGACATCTCCCGGGCCGTGCAACACCGCCGCCACACAACACACACCCGCCACCAGTTCCTCCCGGTCGAACGCAACCCCCCGGTCCCGGATCGCCGCCGCCTCCCGATGCCAGGACGCGGGCAGCGGACCCAGGGGAAGCTGAGGACTCGCCCCGGCCACCAGCACCTTGCCGGCCGCGGTGAACCACGGCCAGGTCATGTCGTTGAGCAAGGGTCCGAACACCTCATCGGTCTCGCAGGCCGTCCAGTCCAGGACCAGCGTCTGCCCTTCCCGCAGCACACTGAGCCCCACCACCGCGCCTGTGGCGCGCGCCAGGCGGCGCGCCGGCTCTCGCGCAGCGGATCGGAGCCCGGGATGCGGTTGCCACCCCTGCCCGAGCCGGAACAGCCGCGGGCCCATCCGGTAACCCCCACCGCTTCGCTCCACGGCACCCAGCTCGACCAGTTGTTCCAGCAGTCGGTACGCGGTCGTCTTCGGCAGCCCGCACTTCGACGCCAGCTTGGTCAGTCCGGCCTCTCCGGCCCGCTCCACCGCTGCCAACAGCTCGAAGGCGCCCTCCAATACGCTCCGCCCACTGCCGTCCGGCGACGACGGCGACGGCGACTGGACTGCGACGTACCCGGACCCGGGTCCGGACGGCCGATCCAGCTGCCGCACCGATAACTCACCCGTCTCCATTGCTGTCGCCCCCCGTTGTTCGTTCACGCCCATCTCCCCCAATACCGCCTCACGCGCGGCCGTAGAGCGGACGGCCCCCGCCGCCCGTGCTCGAACCGGCCGTTCTCCGTCCCGGCACGGCTGCCGCCCCACCGGCTCGTCAACACATCCAGCGCGACAGTCGAGTCCGTGGACGCCGATCCGACCGGACCGGACCGGACCGGAGAAGGGATACGAAGCCGATCCGAACTCGTGCGCGGATCGCCGCCCGAGCGGGGACACCACCTGCCCCTGGACACCGACTGTGCATATTCAGACTGAAGTCCGGGTGTGGGTCGGGATGTTGTCGATAGGTTGTCGCCCAGCACCGGCATGTGCGCAACAGGTGAAGCAAATCTGCACAAGGGGTGTGGGCGCCGTGGTGGAACTGCGACTTCTCGGTCCGGTGGAACTGTCGGTACGGGGCCGCACGGCGGAGGTCGGCCCCCCACAACGCCGGGCCGTGCTGGCGGCGCTGGCGGTGGACACCGGACGGCCTGTCGCGGCCGACGTACTGATCAAACGGGTCTGGGGAACGGATCCGCCGGACGGGGCGCGGCGTGCGCTGCATGCCCACATCGCCCGGATCCGCAGACTGTGCGAGCAGACCGGTGACACGGGGGACGTCCGGTTACGACTGGTGCGCCGATCGGGCGGATACGTTCTGGAGGCCCGCCCGGACCGCGTGGACGTACATCGGTTCCGGCAACTGGTCGGCCGGGCCAGAGCGGCGGGGCGGGCGGACGAGGCGCGGGCGGCGGCCCTGCTGCGCGAGGCGCTCGGCCTGTGGCGCGGGGAGCCACTGGCCGGACTGGGCGGGCAGTGGGCGGCGCGCGTGCGCGAGGCATGGCGGCGGCAACGCGTGGACGCTGTCGTCGGCTGGGCCCACCTGGAGTCGCGCGTCGGCGACCCCGCCACCGTGGTCGGCCCACTGACCGAACTGCTCGGCGAGTATCCCCTGGTGGAACCCCTCACCGAGGCGCTGATGCAGGCGCTGCACGCCGCCGGACGCGGCGCGGAGGCGCTGGACTGCTACGCGACCCTCCGGCAACGGCTGGCGGAGGAACTGGGCGCCGACCCCGGTTCAGGACTGCGGGAGGTACACCAGTCGATCCTGCGGGGGGACCTGCCCGGACCCTCCCCCTGGCCGACGCCACAGGTACCGGCCGCCGCAGCTCCCACCGCCTCTCCCCCGCCTCAGCCGCCGTCGGCGACAACACCGTGGCCCGCGGGGGCCCCCGTACAACTGCCCATGGGCGTACGCGGATTCACCGGCCGCGGTCAGGAGCTCGCCCGGCTCGAGGAGATCCTCGCCTCGGCGGCGGACCAGCCGTCGGCCGTGGTGATCTCGGCCGTGTCCGGCACCGCGGGGGTGGGCAAGACCGCGCTGGCCGTGCACTGGGCGC
>NZ_LIQZ01000594.1 GCF_001418655.1 Streptomyces phaeochromogenes
ATCGGCCTGAACGGCCTCGTCCTCAAACGCCGGACGGGCTGAAGGGTGAATGCCGGACGGGCTGAAAAGTGAACGTCGGGCGGGCTGGAAGACAGGGGCGCAGCCCCGTCTTTCAGGGGCGCGGGGAACTGCGCGCCCAGCGACAGCCGACCCGCACCCGACAACCCGGCCAACGGGGTCTGGGGCGGAGCCCCAGAAGGACGGGAATGGGCAGGGGCGGCGGGGGCGAGGAAGAACGGCTAGAACCCCACCGGTTCCGTGTACTCGCCCCACTCCTCCCGGAGGGCGTCGCAGATTTCGCCGAGGGTGACCTCGGCCCGCACCGCCGCGAGCATCGGCACGATCATGTTCGCCCCGTCCCGCGCGGCGGCGAGCATCGCGGCAATGGCCCCCTGCACAGCCGATTCCGAGCGACCCGCCCGCCGCCCCGAGAGCACCCTCACCTGCTCCCGCTCCACCTCATGCCCGACCCGCAGGATCTCCAAGTCACCAGTGACAGAGCCACGGTGGACGTTGACACCCACAACCCGCTTCTCCCCCTTCTCGACAGCCCGCTGGTACCGGAACGCCGACTCGGCGATCTCCCCGGTGAACCACCCGTCCTCGATCCCCCGCAGAATCCCGGACGTGACGGGCCCGATCGGATGCACCCCGTCGGGATGCGCCCGCACCCCCCGCTCCCTGATCCGCTCGAAGATCCGCTCCGCGTCGGCCTCGATCCGGTCCGTCAGCTGCTCGACGTACCAGGAACCGCCCAGCGGATCCGCGACGCCGGCGACCCCGGTCTCCTCCATCAGCACCTGCTGCGTCCGCAGAGCGATCTCCGCGGCCTGCTCGGACGGCAGGGCGAGGGTCTCGTCGAGCGCGTTGGTGTGGAGGGAGTTGGTGCCGCCCAGCACCGCCGCGAGCGCCTCGACGGCCGTACGGACGACGTTGTTGTACGGCTGCTGGGCCGTCAGCGAGACGCCCGCCGTCTGCGTGTGGAAGCGCAGCCACTGCGCCTTCTCGGACCGCGCCCCGTACACGTCCCGCATCCACCGCGCCCAGATCCGCCGCGCGGCCCGGAACTTGGCGATCTCCTCGAAGAAGTCGACGTGCGCGTCGAAGAAGAAGGACAGCCCCGGCGCGAAGACGTCGACGTCGAGCCCGCGCGACAGCCCCAGTTCCACGTACCCGAACCCGTCCGCCAGCGTGTAGGCCAGCTCCTGCGCGGCCGTGGAGCCGGCCTCGCGGATGTGGTAGCCGGAGACGGACAGCGGCTTGTACGCGGGGATCGACGAGGTGCAGTACTCCATCAGGTCGCCGATGAGGCGCAGATGCGGCTCGGGTTTGAAGAGCCACTCCTTCTGCGCGATGTACTCCTTGAAGATGTCGGTCTGGAGCGTGCCGTTGAGCACGGCCGGGTCCACGCCCTGCCGCTCGGCGGCCACCAGGTACATGCAGAAGACCGGGACGGCGGGTCCGCTGATCGTCATCGACGTCGTCACGTCGCCCAGCGGGATGTCCTTGAACAGGGCCTCCATGTCGGCCGCGGAGTCGATCGCGACCCCGCAGTGGCCGACCTCGCCGAGCGAGCGCGGATCGTCGGAGTCGCGCCCCATGAGCGTGGGCATGTCGAAGGCCACGGAGAGCCCGCCCCCGCCGTTGGCGAGGATCTTCTTGTACCGCTCGTTGGTCTGCTGGGCGTTCCCGAACCCGGCGAACTGCCGGATGGTCCACGTCCGCCCTCGGTAGCCGGTCGAGTGGAGCCCGCGCGTGAAGGGGTACTCCCCCGGCCAGCCGATCCGCTCGAACCCGTCGTACGCGTCCCCGGGCCGGGGCCCGTACACGGGCTCCACCGCATCACCGGAGAGTGTCGCGAAGTCGGCTTCCCGCTTGTGCGAGGCGTCGTACCGGGCCTGCCAGCGACGGCGGCCCTCCTCGATGGCGTCAGCGTCCATACCATCAAAGTTACTAGGACGTCCTAGTAAACGTCGACGGCAAACCGCCACAGATCACGCCCGTGGCGGTGGTGGCGCCCAGCCCGTCAGTCAGCCTGTCAGTCAGTCCGTCACGCCTTTGCGACCGCGCCCGCGTCCTCAGTGACCTTGGACTCCAGCTCGCGGCTGACCTTGCGCTCCACGAAGAAGGCGGCTGTGGGGACGGTGCCCGCGAGCAGCACCCACAGCAGCT
>NZ_LIQZ01000595.1:0-195 GCF_001418655.1 Streptomyces phaeochromogenes
GTCTCCCCCGCCCAGGCGCACGCGCCCGAGGCCCTGCTCCCCGCCCTGTCCGCCCAGCTCCACCGGGAAGGACAGGCCCTGCACTCACTCCTCTTCGGGCCGCCGCCGAGCGACGACGCGGCCCTCATCGCTCTCGCCGACCAACTCGACGCCCTCGAAAGAGAGGTACGCCGTCCATGATGGCCCCGACCACTG
>NZ_LIQZ01000595.1:208-1115 GCF_001418655.1 Streptomyces phaeochromogenes
GATCGCCAAAGCAGTGGTCGGCCAGGACCCCGCCGTGACCGGCCTCGTCGTCGCCCTCCTCTGCCGCGGACACGTCCTGCTCGAAGGGGTCCCCGGAGTGGCCAAGACCCTGCTCGTCCGGGCCCTGGCATCCGCACTCGAACTCGACACCAAGCGCGTCCAGTTCACCCCCGACCTGATGCCGAGCGACATCACGGGCTCCCTCGTCTACGACTCCCGCACCGCCGAGTTCTCCTTCCAGCCCGGCCCGGTCTTCACGAACCTTCTCCTCGCGGACGAGATCAACCGCACCCCGCCCAAGACCCAGTCCTCGCTCCTCGAAGCGATGGAGGAACGCCAGGTCACGGTCGACGGCACCCCCCGCCCGCTCCCCGAGCCGTTCCTGGTCGCCGCGACCCAGAACCCGGTCGAGTACGAGGGCACGTACCCGCTCCCCGAAGCCCAGCTGGACCGTTTCCTCCTGAAGCTGACGATCCCTCTCCCGTCCCGCCAGGACGAGATCAACGTCCTCAGCCGCCACGCGGAGGGCTTCAACCCGCGCGACCTGCGCGCCGCCGGCGTACGCCCCGTCGCAGGCCCCGGGGACCTCGAAGCCGCCCGCGCGGCCGTCGCCAAGACCACGGTCTCCCCCGAAATCACCGGCTACGTAGTGGACATCTGCCGCGCCACCCGCGAATCCCCGTCCCTCACCCTCGGCGTCTCCCCGCGCGGCGCGACGGCGCTCCAGGCCACGGCCCGCGCCTGGGCCTGGCTGACCGGCCGCGACTACGTCATCCCCGACGACGTGAAGGCCCTCGCGCTCCCGACCCTCCGCCACCGCATCCAACTCCGCCCGGAAGCAGAGATGGAGGGCGTGACGGCCGACTCGGTCATCAACGCGATCCTCGCCCACGTCCCCGTACCCCGC
>NZ_LIQZ01000596.1 GCF_001418655.1 Streptomyces phaeochromogenes
AGGCGGCGGTTCAGCCGGCCGTTCAGCCGGTGCCCCCGCAAGGGACGGCTCCCTCCGGAGCCCGGCCGACCCCGCCCTCGGCACCAGCCCCTCCCCCGCTCCCGCACCCGGTGAACCCACTCCAAGTCGAGCAGGTGAGTAGCGAGTGCCCGCCGGCCCTCCGCGCTCTCCGGGCTCTGCGGGCGAGCGCCGAAACGACGCCCCCATCCGCCCCCCTCAAAGTGACCACCGAGTAGCCCCAACCACCCCTCAGCGCTGTCACACCCGCCCGTTAGACTCGCCCGCGCTGTACCGAAGGATCATGTTGACACGGGGTGAATTTCCACATGAGCGACACGAACACCATGGAGACGACGGCCACCGACCCGCGGGCGACGGTGGCCCAGGCAGCAGACGACGGTGGCCACGGCCGGCACCGGGGGCCCGTCTCCGCGCAGGAGGGCGAGGCGACCCCTCGCGGCCGGCACCGCAAGCCCGCCGAGTACGGCGACACGGGGGCCTGACGACCTCAGGTCCGGAGCGTCACACGGCCCCGCCCGACACTCGTCGGGCGGGGCCTTTCCGTGCGAGCGGCGCCACAGCACAACCTGTCACTCGTGCTTGAGCCCCAGCACTTCCGCCGCCGCGAACGTCTCCCCCGTCGGCCGGTCCGCGTAGTGCGGCGTGAGCAGCGCGTCGAGTTCGTCGTACGTGAAGGCGTCCTGCTTGGTGTCGAACTTGGCGGCCACCCGCGGGCGTTCGACGACCGCGACCATCCCGCCGTGCACGACGAGCAGCTGGCCGTTGACCTGTGCGGCGGCGGGCGAGGCCAAGTAGCCGACGAGCGGTGCGACATGCTCGGGAGCGAGCGGGTCGAGCCGGTCCTCGGACCCGTCGCCCGCCGGTTCCTGGAAGCCCGCGAAGACGTCCGCCGTCATACGGGTCCGGGCGCGCGGGCAGATGACGTTCGCCGTGACGCCGTACTTCGCGAGTGCCAGTGCCGTCGAGGTGGTGAGCCCGACGATCCCGCCTTTCGCGGCGGCGTAGTTGGGCTGTCCCGCGGAGCCCGCGAGGAACGCCTCCGAGGAGGTGTTCACGATCCGCCCGTACACCGGCGCGTCCGCCGCCTTGGAGCGGGCCCGCCAGTGCGCGGCGGCGAAGTGGGTGGTGTTGAAGTGGCCCTTGAGATGGACCCGGATCACCGAGTCCCACTCGTCCTCGGACATCGAGAAGACCATCCGGTCGCGCAGGATGCCCGCGTTGTTGACGAGGATGTCCAGCTGTCCGAACTCGGCGACCGCCAACTCGAGCAGTTCCCGCGCCTGTTGGTGGTCGGCCACGTCCCCGGTGTGCGCGACGGCACGGCCGCCCGCCGCCCGGATCCCGGCGGCGACCTCCTCGGCGGGCGTGGCGGACGCGGCACCGGAGCCGTCCCGGCCGGGCTGTCCGAAGTCGTTGACGACGACGGCGGCGCCGAGCCGGGCGAGCTCCAGCGCCTCGGCCCGGCCCAGGCCGCGGCCCGCGCCCGTGACGATCGCGGACCGGCCCTCAAGTGGCAGTGACATCAAGGTCCTTTCAGCCGTCGGTGGCCAGAAGATCGAGAGGTCGGATCAGGAGGTCAGATCTCGATGCACGTACGCAGCGCCACACCCGTACGCATCTGGTCGAGCGCCTCGTTGATGTCGCTGAGCGGCACACGGTGGGTGATCAGCCCCTCCAGGTCGATGCGCCCGGCGCGCCACAGGGCGACGGTCCGCTCGTACGACCGCAGGACGTCCCCGCCGCCGTACATGGACGGCAGGATCCGCTTCTCGTCGAAGAACAGCTCGAACATGTTGAGCTGGAGATAGTCGTCCATGGCGCCCGCGCCGACGACGACCAGGGTGCCGCCGCGGCGGGTGTTCTCGTACGCCGTGCGGGCGGTGGCGGAGCGGCCGACGACCTCGAAGACGTAGTCGAAGCCCTCGCCCGCGGTCACCGTCTGCTTGGCGTCGGGGAGTTCGTCGGGCGATACGGCCCTGGTGGCGCCGAACTTCAGCGCGGCCTCGCGGCGGGAGGCGACCGGGTCGACGGCGACGATCTCGGCGGCGCCCTTGAGCCGGGCGCCCTGGATCGCGGAGATGCCGACGCCTCCGCAGCCGATGACGGCGACCGACGAACCGGCTTCCACGTCCGCGGTGTTGAGGGCTGCGCCGAGTCCGGTGGTGACGCCGCAGCCGATGAGGGCGGCGATGTCGAAGGGCACGTCGTCCGGGATCGGCACGGCGCAGCCCGCGTCGACGACGACCTCCTCGGTGAAGGTCCCGGTGCCCGCGAAGCCGAAGACATCGCCGCCGGGGCGCTTGAAGTTGGGCGTGCCCGCGTTCATGAACCCGGCGAGACACAGCTCGGTCTGGCCGCGCTTGCAGGCGGGACAGGTGCCGCAGGCGGGCAGCCAGCAGACGACGACCCGGTCGCCGGGCTTGACGTTGGTGACGCCCTCGCCCACCTCCAGGATCTCGCCCGCCCCTTCGTGCCCGGGGACGAACGGCGCGGGCTGCGGCAGCACCCCGGCCATCGCGGAGAGGTCCGAGTGGCACAGGCCGGTGGCCCGCACCCGGATCCTGACCCGGCCGGGGCCGAAGCCCGTCGCCTCGACGTCGTCGAGTATCTCCAGCTTGTCCTGGCCTATCTCGTGCAGTACGGCTGCGCGCATGGTGCGGCTCCCCTCGGAAACGTACGTAAGTCCCTGGTCCCTCAAGTCCCTAGTGCCTCAAGTCCCTGGTCCCTCAGCTGTGCTCGACGACGGTGTCGGCGAGGACCGGTGCGTCGTCCCGGTCGGCCGCGCCCACCGTCACGCGGACCGTGCCGTCCCCCTGCCACATGCGGATGCGCAGGGTCTCGCCCGGGTAGACGACCCCGGCGAAGCGCGTGGCGTAGGAGCGGACCCGGCCGACGTCGCCGCCGAGTGCCGTGTCCACTACGGCCTTCAGCGTCATCCCGTACGTGCACAGCCCGTGCAGGATCGGCCGGTCGAAGCCGGCGAGCTTGGCGAACTCGGGGTCGGCGTGCAGCGGGTTCCAGTCGCCGGAGAGCCGGTACAGGAGCGCCTGGTCCTCGCGGATCGCCCGCTCGACCGTCCGGTCCGGATCGCCTGTCGGCGGTTCGGGGCGGGTGGAGGGGCCGCGGTCGCCGCCGAAGCCCCCTTCGCCGCGTACGAAGATCTGGGCGTCGTTGGTCCACAACGGGCCCTCGTCGTCGGCGACTTCGGTGCGCATGACGAGGATGGCGGCCTTGCCCTTGTCGTAGACGGCCGCGATCCGTCCGGTGGCGGTCGCCCGGCCCTCGACGGGGATCGGGCGGTGCAGCGTGACGGTCTGGCCGCCGTGCAGGACGTGCGCGAGGTTGACGTCGATGCCCGGCATGGAAAGGCTGTTGATCACGCCCGGTGAACCGGCGCCCGCGACCGTGGCGAAGCTCGGCAGCACGTGCAGCCGGGACTCCAGGGTGTAGCGCAGCTCGTCGGGGTCCGTCGCGGGGCTGTCCTTGTCGGGGTTCGCGCCGGCGCCGAGGCCGAGGTGGTAGAGCTGGACGTCCTTGTGACCCCAGGCGATCCCGGCGGACCGGGGCTCGGCCGCGAGGGCCTGGGCAACGTCGATGGGCATGGGGCTCCTGACTGCTGGCGGGGAAGACCCCGGTGCGGCCGTCCGCACCGTCGGCCGCACCGAGGTCGACACTGAGCCGAGGAACCCGCCTGTTCTAGAACGCGTTCCAGTCCGGCGACCACCTGTATAGCTCAGGGTCCGGCACATGTGAAGACTCCTGACGGCATGTCAGATGGGTGGCGCGGACGCGGCAGTGACAGCGGCAGTGACATTTGTCCTGCCCGAGTCCGTACATTGCGCATCTGCCCCGCCGACCCCCGGATTCGTAGCGTCGTACCCATGACGAAGACGGGGACGAAGACGGGGACGAGGGCGGGGACGGGGACGATGGCCGACACGACGGAGACGGCGGAGACGGCGGCGGAAGCCACGGCGGGCGGGGCCGCGGACCAGGCCGTTTCCTTCGCGGGGGCGGTCAAGGCCTTCGGTGCGGTGCGGGCCGTGGACGGTGTCGATCTGGAGATCGCACGCGGCGAGACGGTCGCGCTGCTGGGCCGCAACGGCGCCGGCAAGTCCAGCACGATCTCGCTCCTGCTGGGCCTGAACGAGCCGGACGAGGGCGTCGTACGCCTCTTCGGCGGCACCCCGGAGGAGGCCGTGCGGGCGGGGCGCGTGGGCGCGATGCTCCAGGACAGCCGGCCGGTGCCGCGGGTGACGGTGGGCGAACTGGTCGCGTTCGTGGCCGGTACGTATCCCGCGCCTATGCCCGTCGCCGAGGCGCTGGAGCTCGCGGGCATCGCCGAGTTGGCCGGGCGGCGCGTCGACCGGCTCTCCGGGGGCCAGACGCAGCGGGTACGGTTCGCGGTCGCGCTCGTCGGGAACCCCGCGCTGATCGTGCTCGACGAGCCGACCGCGGCGCTGGACGTGGAGGCGCGGTACGCCTTCTGGGACTCGATGCGGGCGTTCACGCGGCGCGGTCACACCGTCCTCTTCTCCACGCACTACCTGGAGGAGGCGGACGCCAACGCCGACCGGATCGTCGTCATCGACCACGGCCGGATCGTCGCCGACGGCACCGGCGAGCAGCTGAAGCGGGCCGCGGGCGGCAGCCTCGTCGCCTTCGACCTCGCCGGCGCCGGCCCGGACGGGCTGGCGGACCTGCCCGGTGTGGTCTCCGTGGAGGTGCGCGGCGACCGGGCGCGGCTGCGGTCCGACGACTCGGACGCGACGGTGATCGCGCTCGCCGAGCGCGGCGCGATACGCGCGCTGGAGGTCGCGCCGGCCTCGCTGGACGACGCGTTCCTCGCTCTGACCTCCACTCCTGCTTCCACTCCCGCTGCTTCGCGTACCTCTCTGGAGACGGTGTGATGCTCGACTATCTGCGGCTCGAAGTGCGCCGGACGCTGCGCGACGCCGGCTTCGTGATCGGCGGTGTCGTGATGCCGGTGGTGATGTATCTGCTGTTCACGAACCTCGGTGACGGCGCCGACAACGAGTGGCGGACCGCCTCGATGATCGGCATGGCCGCGTACGGCGCGATGGGCTCGGCCCTGAACACCGGCGGCGGGGTCGCCGAGGACCGGAGCATCGGCTGGCTGCGGCAGCTGCGGATCACGCCGATGAGCCCGCGCCAGGTCGTGACGGGCCGGGCGCTCACGGGTGCGGTGACGGTGCTGCCCGCGATCGTCGCGGTCCTGGTGGCGGGCGGCCTGGTCAACGGCGTACGGCTCGACGCCTGGAAGTGGGCGGTGATCGCGCTGCTGCTGTGGCTCGGCTCGATCCCCTTCACCCTGCTCGGCCTCGGCAACGGCTACCGGCTGACCGCGCAGGCCACGGGCGTGATGAACATGGTGTGCAACCTGACGCTCGCGATGGTCGGCGGCCTGTGGTTCCCGCTGAGCCTCTTCCCCGGGTGGCTGCGGTCGCTGTCCTCCTACACACCCACGAACCGGTTCGCGCAGCTCGGCACATCGGTCGCCGACGGGCACGCGCCCGCTCTCGGGGCGGTGCTGGTGCTGACCGGATGGCTGCTGGCCTTCGGCTCGTACGCTGTGGTCTCGTACCGCAGGACCGCGCGGACCGTCTGAACGGGGGCTGAGGACATGTCCTGGTTGCGAAGGGTCAGCTGTCAGATGTCGGCGTGGCAGGAGTCGCGGACGGACCGGAAGGCCGACCGGGACGCGTTCGTGGCCGACCAGAAGGCCGTACGGAAGACCGGGAAGCTCCCGGAGCACCTAGGCCCGCCACCCAGCGGTTTCGCCCTGCTCCCCTGGCTGCTGATGGGCATGGGCGCCTTCTCCAACCTCTTCCAGGGCAAGACCCCGAACCCGTGGATCGGTGGCATCGGCCTCCTCGTCTTCAACTCCCTCTACATCCATGTGGTGTTCCGGGCCTTCACCAAGGAGGCCCGGGAGGCCCGCTCCACCCGGGGCGCGCTGCTCGCGCTGGGCATCGTGACCTCTCTCCTCGGCGGCCTGTACGGCGGCAGCTGGCTGCTCTTCTTCCCGCTGCTCGGCCTGGCCGCGGGCGCGATCGTCCGGGGGCGGTGGCTCGGCAGGACCGGCATCGGGCTGAGCGCACTCGCGGGTGTCGTGGCCGGGCTGCGGGACGGCTGGGGCGCGGTGAACGTCGCGTACGGCACGTTCCTGTCCACCATGGTGACCGCGGCGATCCTCTCCCTGTCCGACGCCGTACGTGAACTGCGCGCCGCCCGCGAGGAGTTGGCCCGGCAGGCCGTCGAGAAGGAACGGCTGCGGTTCTCCCGCGACCTGCACGACCTCCTCGGGCACACGCTCTCCGTCATCGTCGTGAAGTCGGAGGCGGTCCGTCGGCTCGCACCCCGCGACATTGACGCGGCCCTGGTCCAGGTCTCCGACATCGAGTCGGTGGGCCGCCAGGCGCTCACGGAGATCCGCGAGGCGGTCACCGGCTACCGCGAGGGCAGCCTCGCCGCGGATCTCGACCGGGCGCGCTCGGCCCTCCTGGCCGCCGGTGTCGAGCCGGTCGTCCGCCAGTCCGGGCCGCCGCTCGCCGCCCAGACCGAGGTCCTGCTCGGCTGGGTCGTCCGCGAGGCGGTCACCAACGTGGTGCGCCACAGCGGCGCGGGGCGCTGTGAGATCACGGTGGACGGCTCGGCCGAGCATGTCCGGCTGCGGGTCACGGACGACGGTCGTGGGGCCGCGCCGCCGGCCGCGCCGGAATCGCCCGTGTCCGGCATCGGCGGTACGGGTATCGGCGGCACAGGCCTGAAGGGGCTGACCGAGCGGCTCGCGGCGGCCGGGGGGTTGTTGGAGGCGGGGCCCGGGGCGCGGAGTGGGTTCACGGTTGTGGCGGAGCTTCCGGTGGATCCGGCCGAGCGGGTGGGTGTGCCGGAGCTGTCGGCCGGGCGCCGGTAGCTCCGCTGGGGTGTGTTTCCGGGTGCGGGTGGGAGTGGTTGCCCGCGCAGTTCCCCGCGCCCCTGAAAGCGGACGGCAACCCCTGCTTCCAAGGGGCGCGGGGAACTGCGCGGGCAACCACGACAGGCCCGCACCGAATCTCGTGCCCCGAGCGGAGCGCCTACCCTTGGGCCGTGAACGAGATGCCCCGGGACTACCGGCCCGCCAAGTCCATCCGCGTTCTGCTCGCCGAGGACCAGGGGATGATGCGGGGCGCCCTCGCCCTCCTCCTCGGTCTGGAGGCGGACATCGAGGTGGTCGCGCAGGTCGGGACGGGGGACGCGATCGTGGGCGCGGCCCTGGAGTCGCGGCCGGACGTGGCACTGCTGGACATCGAACTGCCCGGCATCAGCGGCCTGGACGCCGCCGCACTGCTCCGGGACGAGGCGCCCGACTGCCGGGTGCTGATCCTCACCACCTTCGGCCGGCCGGGCTATCTGCGGCGGGCCATGGAAGCGGGCGCCGCGGGGTTCCTCGTCAAGGACGGGCCCGTGGAGGAGCTGGCCGAGGCGATCCGCCGGGTGCTGACCGGCGAGACGGTCATCGACCCCGCGCTCGCGGCGGCGGCGCTGAGTGCCGGGCCCAATCCGCTCACGGCCCGTGAGTGCGACGTGCTGAAGGCCTCGGCGGACGGTGCGACGGTCTCGGACATCGCGTCCAAGCTCCATCTCTCCGAGTCGACCGTCCGCAACTACCTCTCGTCGGCGATCGGCAAGACGGCGACACGAAATCGTATGGAGGCCATGCGGGAGGCCCGCCAGCAGGGGTGGCTCTGAGCGGGGTGTGTTTTCGGTGCGGGTGGGTGAGGGCTGGAGTGCGCGGTTCCTCGCG
>NZ_LIQZ01000597.1 GCF_001418655.1 Streptomyces phaeochromogenes
GCGGGAGGGGATTGGAGGGCTCGATGGGCTTGGAGGGTCCGACGGGCTTGGGGGGCTCGATGGGCTCGGCGAGTTCGGCGGGCTTGGAAGGAGCGGGGGCGGGGGTGGTGAGTACGGCCAAGTCGGTGGAGGCGATGGCGAAGCGGATGGCGGGCAGGGCGAGGCCTGTGGCGGACGTGGCTCGGGGCGTGGCGGGCACGGTTCAGGGCATGGTGGACAGGCGGCGGAGCACGGTGGAGATGGTCTAGGTACCGGTCGGCGCGGTTCAGGGAGCGGGGCACATGGCTCGGGGAGCGGAGGACGCGGCTCGGGACAGGGATCGGGTGCGGGTGTACGGAGTGCGGGTCGTGGAGGTGCGAACCGGGTCGGTCCCGCACACGGCGCGTCCGGCGTCCCCCTCGCTGAGCATCAGGTCACACTGCGCACTCCCGCCGAACTGGCAGACGCGCTGCCGTACCTGCTCGGATACCGGCCGGAGGACAGCATCGTGCTCGCCGCCCTGCACGACAGGGACGGGCGTGGCAGGTTCGGCGGACGGGCCCGGCTCGGCATCCCGGGCAACGCGGACGACTGGGCGTCCGCCGCCCGACAGCTGACCGAAGGACTTGTGAAGGGCAGCGAACGCAGGGGCGCGCTGCCCGAGAGCATCGTCGCCTTCCTCTGCCAGGACCCCAAGGACGGAGAGTCGGCCCGGGAAGTCATGGAACGGCTGCGCCCACTCGCGCAGTTGCTGCGCACGGCCTGCGGTGCCCTGGACGTGCCCGTGATCGAGGCCCTGTGCATCTCGGACGGCCGCTTCTGGTCGTACTGCTGTCCCAGTGCACAGTGCTGCCCGTCCGACGGGACACCCATGGGGCTGCCGGGCACGTCCGTGCTGGCTGCCGCGGCCACCTACGCCGGCCTTCAGATTCGGGGATCCCTGCGGGAGTTCAGGGCACGGCTCATTCCGTGGGAAACCGCGGCCGCGCTGGAGCAGGAGTCCGCGCTCAACGCGGTGAGCATGGCGCTGATCCCTCGAATCCTGGACGACGAGATCCGCACAGTCGTGGCGACGGAGACCTTGGATCTGGCTCATCGGGTCATGCGTCGGTTCGCCGACTCCACGTCTGCGGCCGGTGCACCGGGTGTTTCCGGTGCACCGGGTCTTTCCGGTGTACCGGCTGTGTCCGGTGCGGCAAGTGTGTCCGGAGCTCTGTCGGCGGATCTCCGGGACGACGAACTCCTGTGCCACGACGAGGCAGCCACCTTGATCCTCGGCCTCCAGGACCGCACGACGCGCGACCGGGCGGCGGAGTGGATGGAGGGCGACGAGGCCGGACCCGCCCTCCGCCTCTGGCGGGCTCTGGCCCGCCGCTGTGTCGGCCCGTACGGCGAGCATGCCGCGGCGCCGCTCACACTCGCGGGATGGGTCGCTTGGTCCTCCGGCGACGAGCTGGAGGCCCGCGAAGCCCTGGCGATGGCCCTCGGAGCGGATCCGGGATACCTGTTCGCCCGCCTTCTCCACCAGGCGTGCAACGAGGGCCTGGACCCGGAGTCGATTCGCCGCTGCCTCCGCAAGGAGCGCGTGGACCGTGCTGGCGCGGAGACGATCGCCTCGTCGGCCTCGTCGGCGTCCCCGGTCGACGCCGGCGGAGCGTCCGGGGCCGCCTCGATGCCGTCGACCCGAGTGGCTTCCCGTCGTCGACGCAAGCCGCGGTCCACGGGGAGCGCTGAGAGCCGTCCGGGTTCCCGGCCCTCCGGAACAGCGGGCACGCGCCGTCCTCGGTCCACGACCGACGGCTCCCCGGCGCCGGAAGCGCCCACCAGGGCCGGTGACGGGACGGGCGGCGGCACCCGGTCCTGCCGAGGGGCCGGGCGGCATGGGACGAAGCAAGGCGAGACATGAGGGCGGGGGAGTGGCGGCGACCGAGTTGGCCGACTCGGTTCGGATGGTCGGTCTGGTTGCTTCGGGTGGTGGCTTGGGGGCGGCTCGCGAGGCTTGGGCTGGCGTGGGGGTCTGCCGGACTTGGGACGGCGTGGCGTGGCGCGTTCGCCCCGAGCCGTCGGCCGGGAGGCGGATGCGGTCCGAGCGGCCTGCCGGAGGCGAGTGGCGTAGCGCTCCGCGAGGCGGAGGGCCCTGCCCGGTCCCGGGCCGCCGGATGGGGCGAGGGCGACGAAGCGGTTGTTGTGCCA
>NZ_LIQZ01000598.1:0-329 GCF_001418655.1 Streptomyces phaeochromogenes
CACCACCGCAGGGCGCCTCGGCGACCACCCGATACCAGCCCCTCTCATCCGTACCGGCGGTCAACCGCCCCCCAACCGCCTCCATTCGCTCCGCCAGATTGTCGAGCCCACCCCGAGCCCCACCCCCGCACCCGCGAAGCGCCCCCACATCGGCCCGCACCCCGTCATTGGACAGGGTGAGCCGCACGAACGCCCCCTCGACCTCCCGGATCTCGATCCGGCACTCCGTCGCCTTGCTGTGCCGGATGAGATTGGTGACCCCTTCACGCAGAACGGTCGCGAGGACGGTCCCGACCGGCCCGTCGCACCCGCAGCGCACATCGAGGCCG
>NZ_LIQZ01000598.1:382-8720 GCF_001418655.1 Streptomyces phaeochromogenes
GTGATGGCGGAGAGGCTGTAGCCGAGCAGATCGTGCAGATCGCGCGCGTACCGCCGGCGCTCCTGCTCGACGGCCCGCCAGGCGAGTGTCTCGCGCTCGTCGTGGGCGGTGGTCACGAGTTCCACGAACCGGGCCGCGCCGAGAAGGACGAGTGCCGTGCCCCCGGTGACGGCCCCCGCGTACAGCCCGTCCGCCCAGTCCGCGCCCTCCGCGCGCCCCGCGGCGCAGATCGCGGCGACGGCGAGCGCGGCGAGCGAACGACCGCCGGAACCACGGAAGTTGACCAGGAGCGCGCCTGCGAAGTACCCCGCCGTGCCGGGCCAGACGGCCACGGGTGTCAGGGCGGGCAGGAAGCCCAGCAGGCCCTGCGCCGCGATCGTCAGGGCACGCCGGCGCTCCCGCACCCGGTCCGTCACCAGATGCAGGACGTACGTCCCGAGCAGGGCTCCCACGGCTGCTGCCGCCGCGCCCCGCCCGGGGTGTGTCGTGGCGATCGCGGCCACGCCCAGCGGAACGAATCCCGCCGTGATCGCGAACGCGGTCCTGAACGCATGCCGAGTGACCGGCACACCGGCGGTCCTGCCGTCCGACTCCCCCACCCATGTGCTGGTCAGCTGCTCAGCCGCACCGGACATCGACTCCCCCTCAGAAGTCCCCAGAGCGCCCTCTGTGCTGATGCGGGGATGCTAAGGGCAAGCGCCTGGTCACGGACAGTGGGCCTCGAAGGGGGCGCATTCGCCGGGGCGCGCCAGAAGTGCCGCGTATGAGCGATTCATGGGGTTTTCGTGGGCACGTCACTGGCGACCGCGGCGCGCAGACTGCCAAGGTCTGGGTGGCAGTTGAACGCCGCACTCTCTGGGGGGACGAGTGATCGAGATCGCCGTGCTCGGACCGCTGAACGCACGGGTGGGGCCGGCGTCAGTGGTACCGAGCGCACCGAAGCCACGGCAGGTCCTGGCTCTGCTGGCCCTCAACCGCGGGAACCCGGTGGGGGTTTCGGCTCTGGTCGACGAGTTGTGGGGAGACCGCCCGCCACGCTCGGCCGAGGCCACGCTGCACACCTACGTGAAGCAGCTGCGCAGAATGATCGGCTCGGCGCTCGGTCCCGATCACGTGCTCGGTCCGAAGGACGTGCTCCGGCGGGTACCCGTCGGCTACCGCCTGGACGCCCCGCCGGACGCCATGGACGTCTCCCGTTTCGAACGGCTCGCCTCGGCCGGACGTGCCGCGCTGGAGGCGGGCGCCGACGCCGAGGGTTCGGAGCTCCTGGTGAGTGCGCTGCGGCTGTGGCGGGGGCCCGCACTGGCCGACGTGTCGCCAGGACCCGTACTGCGTGCGGAGGTTCTGCGTCTGGAGGAACTTCGGCTGACCGCCCTGGAGGAGCGCTTCGGCGCGGAGCTCCGGCTTGGCCGCCACCGCGCGCTCCTCGGCGAACTCACCGCCCTGGCCTCCCGCTACCCCCTGCACGAGAGCCTCCACGCGCAGCTGATGCTCGCCCTGCACCGCAGCGGTCGCTCCTGGCAGTCGCTGGAGCTGTTCCGGGGTCTGCGCCGCGTCCTGTCGGACGAGCTGGGGCTCGAACCTTCCGTACGTGTACGGCAGTTGCACGAGGCGATCCTGCGGGGCGACACGTCCCTGGACGCCATCCGCGACCACTCTGATGGGGGGTGGAGCGGCGCCGCGCAGGGGCACCCCGACCGGGCATCGGGGTGGCGCGGCGCCGCGACGGGGGCCCACGTGGTGATGCCATGACGACGACCGAGTACCTGGCGCGGGCACCCCAACCTCATGCGCCCGTACGGCTGTTGTGCTTCCCTTTCGCGGGCGGCGGGGCCTCGGCGTACGCCCGCTGGCAGCGCGAACTCGACGCGCGGGGCGCCTCGGTGGACGTCCTGCCCGTTCGGCTGCCTGGCCGCGAGGGACGGTCCGGCGAGCCCCGCTTCACCGAACTCACGTCATTGGTCGCGGAGTTGGACGAGGAACTCGACGAGGTGCTGGCCTCGCCCCATCTCCTGTACGGGCACAGCATGGGCGCGCTCATCGCGTACGCCTTGATCCGGCGACGTCAGGAGCGGGGCGCGCCCCTTCCACGCGCGGCCCTGCTCGCCGCGTACCGCGCCCCGCATCTGCCACCGCCGCGCATCGACTCCGACGCCGACTCCAACGCCGGCTTCGGTGCCGGCTCCGGCTCCGGTGCCAGCTCCAGCGACGGTGCCGAGCCCGGCTCCGGTGCCGAGTCCGGTGCCGACTTCGACCTCGCCCGCGCGCTCGTCGCACTCGGCGGGCTGCCCGAGGCCCTGCTCGGGCACCCGGAGTGGCTGCGGGCGCTGCTGCCCGTGGTGCGGGACGACCTGGCGCTGTGCGCGAGCGCGGGCTCGGCCGGCGGGCCCGTCCGCGTGCCCCTCCACCTGTTCGCCGGGGCGGACGACTCCCTCGTACGGGCCTCCGAGGTGACCGCCTGGCGCCGTTACGCGGCGCGTGGCTGCGAGGTGCGGGTCCTGCCGGGCGGCCACTTCTTCCTGCGGACGCACGAGGGATGGCTGCTGGACGAGGTGGCGCCCCTGGTCCGCCGCTACGGCGGCCGACGGACGGTTCACGCGGCGGCATCCTGAGCCTCCTCTCCCTGGCCGACGCCCACGCCGTCACCCCCGTCACCATCGCCCGAGCCCGAGCCCGAGCCCGCACCCGCACCCGCACCCGCACCCGGACCAACTGCCTTGTCCCGCCGCCGAGGCGACCGCAACAGCCGCACCAGCGGAATCCCGGCGGTCGCCGTCAGCGGCACGTTCGCCCACAGCGCCCACCTCCAGTCGGCGCCGACGACCGCGCCCGCCGCGAGGCCCGTACCGAAACCGGCGACGACCACGGCGCTCCAGACGAGGAGGAGCCGATCCGGACGCTGCCCGTCGAGATCGAGATCGAGAGCAAGAACGAAGGCCATCGCGGTGGCCGTGAGCGCCGCCGCGCCCGCCCCCTGGACCGCCCGGAAGGCGAGGAACGCCGACGCCCCGGACACCAGCGTCAACGCCACCGACGACTGGACGAAGAGCCACAGCCCGAGGATCAGCACCGGAAGCGGCCGGGTGCGCCTGATCAGCAGGCGCAGCGGCAGTACCAGCAGGCCCAGCGCGAGGACGTAGACCAGGACCGCCCACGGCAGCCAGCTCGCGCGGAGCCCGTTCGCCTCGCGCAGGGCCGGGCCCATGGTGGTCACCACGGAGGCGCCGGCGGCGACGAGGAACTGGCTCAACGCGCAGGCCGCGTACAGGACCCGGCCCCCGCTCCCGAAGCCGTCCCCGACCGCCGGCCGCTCAGCGCGCGGCATCCTGCACCTTCGCGACCCGCTCCCCCGGTTCCTGGAGCTGGAAGTACGCCCCGGCCAGCACCCGGCGGGTGAGCAACTCGCTGCGGTTCACGGCCCGGTAGAGGGTGCGCCGCCAGGCTCCGCCGACGCGGCCGTGCAGCGTGAAGAGGCGTTCCTGGCGGAGCTGGAGGGCCCGGGAGCGGGCCACGGACGCCTCACGGGCGCGCTGGAACGCGTCGGTCGCGGCATTCAGCGCCACCGGCCCGCTGTCCAGGGCGTCCTCCACCAGCGGCGCCAGCGTGACCGCGTCGATGATGGCGTGGTTGACGCCCTGCCCGAGGATCGGCGTCAGCGTGTGGGCGGCGTCTCCGACGAGGACGATGCCGGGCGCGGACCAGCGCGGCACGACCGTCGTGAAGATGTCGAGCATGGACGTGTCCGACCAGGACCGCACCTGCTCGCGCACCGCTCCGGACAGCTCGGGGGCGAGCGCGTCGAGGCGCTCGTACAGGCGTGGCAGCCCCTGCCCCCGCATCTCCTTGAGGCCGCCCTTGGGAATGTTGAAGCCGACCCGGACGCTGTCGGGCCGGGTCGGGATGAACAGCCCGTGCTGGTCTCCCCGGATGCGGACGCGATACGTACGGTCGTCCCAATCGCCGTACGGGAACGGCAACTTGAGCCAGACGACGTCCCGCTCCAGCGGCATCGTGCGGTACGCGAGGCCGGACATCTCGCGCACCTTGCTGAACCTTCCGTCCGCAGCGACGGTCAGCGTCGCCCGGATCTCCCGCTCGCCCTCGGCGGTGCGCACCCGCACCCCCGTGACCGTGCCGTCGTCGTCGCGCAGCAGTCCGGTGGCGGTCGCGCCCTGGAGGAGGGTGAAGCCGGGATGTGCCGCGCCGGTCTCGGCGAGCGCGGACAGCAGGGCGGGCTGCGGGAGTTCGACGGGGAAGGGATGCGGATACCGGAAGCGCTCGAAGTCGGCGGCGAACACGGTGTGTCCGGAGTCCTGGATCCGCATGTGGTGCATCTGGACGTACTCGCCGTCGAGCCGGTCGAGCAGGCCGAGGCGGTCGAGCAGCCACACGGAGTCGGGCGAGACGGACTCGCCGCGGAACGACCGGTTGAAGTGCCGGCTCGCCTCCACGACGACCACGGGCACGGAACGCCGGGCGAGTTCCACGGCGAGCGTCAGCCCGGCGGGCCCACCGCCCACCACGCACACCTGCGTCGGTACGTCCATCGGCCGCCTCCTGGGAGTCCGTGCGGGTCAGTGCCGGGGCGAGTCCGTCCCGGCATGCACTCGCCTCGCCGAACCCCACCCTCCGCAACGGTTCTTGTAGCCCCCTTGCGCGAACACCCTTGCCACAAGGCCGCGTTAAGGCCGCTCTCGCACGCTCCCTGGCATGACCACCGCATCCATCACCCCGCGGACTCCCGTGCGGGGCACGCCCCGGACGTTCACCGACGTCGTGCGGGAGCGCACGGACGCCCTCGCCGAGCGCGACGCGTTCGTCTTCCTCCCGGACGACGGGCAGGGGTCGGTCCCCGAGCACCTGACATACGCCGGCCTGGACCGGCGGGCCCGCGGCATCGCCTCGTGGCTGCGCGAGCACGGGGCCGTCGGGCGGCCGGTGCTGCTGCTCCACCCGCCGGGCACGGCGTTCGTCGCCGCCTTCGTGGGTTGCCTGTACGCGGGATCGGTGGCGGTGCCCGCACCGCTGCCGACCGACCAGGGGCAGCAACTCGCCCGGGTGGCAGGCATTTTGAGGGACTCGGGCGCGTCCGCGGTGCTCTCCACGGGTGCGTACGTGCCGTTGCTGGAGGCCTGGCTGGCGTCGGTGGCCCTGCCGCGGGTGCGCTGCCTCGCCACCGACCGGGAGGACATCGGTGACCCCGCCTCGTGGCGGGCGCCGGACACCTCCCCCGACGACCTGGCGTTCCTCCAGTACACGTCGGGTTCGACCAGCGAGCCCAAGGGCGTCATGGTCACCCACGCCAACCTGCTCGCCAACGAGGCGGCGATCGGCCGCTGGGCGGGCACCCACGAGGGCATGGTGGTCGGCGGCTGGCTGCCGCACTACCACGACCTGGGTCTCATCGGTCATCTCCTCCACTCCCTCTATGTGGGCGGTCTGTCGGTGCAGATGTCACCGCTGTCGTTCCTCAAACGGCCGCGCCGCTGGCTGGAGATGATCGGCGACTACCGCGTAGAGGGCTCCGGCGCACCGGACTTCGCGTACGACCTGTGTCTACGGCGGGTCACGGACGAGCAGTTGGCGCGGCTCGACCTGTCGAGCTGGCGGTGCGCGCCCAACGGCGCCGAACCGGTACGCGCCGACACCCTGCGCGCCTTCGTGGAGCGTTTCGCCCCCGCCGGGCTGCGCCGCGAGGTCTTCGCGCCCTGCTACGGCCTCGCCGAGACCACGCTCCTGGTCACGGGCGCGGACCCGGCCACCGAACCGACGATCCGCACGGTCGACGCGGCAGCCCTGGAGCAGGGCGTGCTGGCCGTCGGCGAGGGGCGCACACTCGCGGGCAGCGGGAGCGCCCGCGACTCTGAGGTGCGGATCGTCGCTCCCGGCACGGACGCACCTCTCGCCGACGGCCTGGTCGGCGAGATCTTGGTGCGCGGGCCGAGCGTGACAGCGGGCTACTTCGGCAACAAAGCGGCCACGGCCGACTGCTTCGGGGCCGACGGCTGGCTGCGTACGGGCGACCTGGGCGTCCTGGACGCGGGCGAACTCTTCGTCACCGGGCGCCTGAAGGAGGTCATCGTCCTCGCCGGCCGGAACCTCTACCCGCACGACATCGAGCGGGCCGCCCAGTCGGCGGACCCGTCACTCACACGGGGAGCCGGGGCGGCCTTCGCGGTACGGTCCGGTCGCGCCGCAGGAGCCACGACCTCCACCGAACCCGACGACTCCACCGCATCGGGCGGCCGGGGTGGCTCCGAGCGCGAGCATCTCGTCCTCGTCCAGGAGGTACGGCTCGCCGCGGTCCGCGACGGGGACCTGCGGGCGGTGGCGACGGCCGCGCAGAGCGCGATCGGGCGGCAGTTCGCCGTGCCCGCGGGGAACGTGGTCCTGGTCAAACCCGGCACCGTACGCCGCACCACCAGCGGCAAGGTCCGCCGCACCACCATGCGCGACCTGTTCCTCGACGGCACGCTGACCCCGCTGTACGAGGTTCTGGAACCGGCCGTACGAGACCTCGTGGGCGACGCGGCGGTGTCCTCGTGAACCGCGAGCACTCCCCGTACCGCCTCGCCGAGGAGCTGGAGCACGCGCTCGGGGACCCGGCGGGCGCCCGCACCCCGTTCTCGTACGCCGCCTGTCTGGACCTGGACGCCCGCGAGGAGTTCCCGGCGGGGATCTGCCGGCTCCTGGACGACTGGGGCCTGCCCGACTACTACGTGCCGGTACGCCACGGCGGACGCCTCCGGGACTACGAGCACGCGCTGCACCTCGTCCGTACGGTGGCGCGCCGCGATCTGACGGTCGCGGTCGCGCACGGGAAGACGTACCTGGGCGGGGTGTGCGTATGGGTCGCGGGCGGCGAGGAGCAGGCGGCGCGGCTCGGGAGCGACATCCGGGCGGGGGTCCCCGTGTCGCTGGCGCTCACCGAACGGGCGCACGGGAGCGACCTGTTGGCGGGGGAGGTCGAAGCCGTGGCGGACGGCGGAGGATTCGTCCTGCGCGGCGAGAAGTGGCTCATCAACAACGCGACCCGCGGCTCGGTCCTCTGCGTCCTCGCCCGTACCGCCACCGAGGGCGGACCGCGCGGCTTCAGCGTGCTGCTCGTCGACAAGAGGACGCTGACGCCCGGGAGTTGGCGTCCACTGCCGAAGGTGCCGACGCACGGCATCCGTGGCGCGGACATCTCCGGGATCGTCCTCGACGGGGCGTACGTGGACCGGGAGGCGCTGATCGGTCCGGAGGGCAGCGGCATCGAGACCGTCCTCAAGTCCCTCCAGCTGACCCGCACGATGTGCGCGTCCCTGTCCCTCGGCGCTGCCGACCACGGACTGCGCATCGCCCTGGACTTCGCCCGGGAACGACGCCTGTACGGTCGGCCGCTCGCCGAACTACCGCAAGCACGCGCCCTGTTGGCGGGAGCGGTGGCGGACGTCCTGACCCATGAGTCCCTGGCCCTGGTCGCCTCCCGCATGGCGCACACCACGACCGGCGAACTCTCCGTCGTCGCGGCCGTCACCAAGTACCTGCTGCCGACCGGCACGGAGGACGTACTGACCGCCCTCGGAGAACTGCTGGGAGCCCGCGCCTTCCTGGTGTCGGGCCCCGGCACGGGACCGTACGGCATGTTCCAGAAGGTCGAACGGGACCACCGCATCGTGGGCCTCTTCGACGGAAACACCCTCGTCAACCTCAACTCACTGATCCTGCAGTTCCGTTCGCTCGTACGACACTGGCGGCGCCGGACGCCACCCGCGGACGGCATGCGCACGGCCTGCGATCTCGCGGCGCCGCTCCCCGAGTTCGACCCGGCGGAGCTGGAGTTGACCGCCCGGCGGGGCGCTGCTCCAGTGGCCGCGCTCCCGGCCTGGACGGCGGTGCTGCATGAACGGGCCGCCGAGGAGCCCGCGTTGAAGGACGCCGCCGAGCTGGCCGAGCGCCTGCTGGCCGTGACCGGCCGCGTGCACGAGGAGATGGCCGCCTACGCGGATGTGGTGACCGACGTCCCCGAGGAAGCCTTCGACGTGGCACGCCGGTACTGCCTGTGCTTCGCCGGAGCGGCCTGCCTGGGGCTGTGGGTGGAGTCGGGTTCCGGGGTGCCGGGCGGGGAGGGCGTCTGGCGGGACGCGCTGTGGCTGCGGGCCGCGCTGGAGCGACTGCTCGCGCGGCTGGGCGAACCGTCGTCGTCCGACCCTCAGGAGGAGCTGCTGGAAGAGGCGCTCGCCCTGCACGGGCACGGGCGGCTGGTCTCACTGCTGCGGCTCCAACTGCGCCGGGAGGTGGCGTAGATGCCGTACACGACCCTCACCGCCGCCCACCGGGCGGCCGAACTCGCCCG
>NZ_LIQZ01000599.1:0-676 GCF_001418655.1 Streptomyces phaeochromogenes
GTCCGGAACTGGGGCGGGGGCCCGGTTCGGAGCTGAGGCCTGGGCCTAAGCCGGGGGCTGCTCTGGAGCTGGGGCCTGCCCTCCGGGTGGAGAGTGGTCCGGAGCCTGGGCCTGGTCCCTAGTCGGAGCCGGGGACCTGGTCCCGAGTCGGGGGCGGGGCCTGGTCCGGAGTGGCGGCCGCGTCTGACTCGGCCTCGGGTTCGGCCTCGGCCTGTGTCGGCAGGCGGACGACCACCTTGCCGGAGGCGAGGTCTATCGGGCCTCGTCCGGGGTCCCCGTCGTTCAGGTCCACGCGGGTCAGTTCCAGCCGCTTGCGTTCCTCGTCGGTGTGCTTGCGGCCTGGTGCGAAGAGCTCCTCGATCATGTTGAACACAGTGCCTCCCTCGACCCGGGGTCTCTTACAGCGTAAACCTCACGGCGTGGATCCCACGGCGTGGACCTCACTGGGTGGATCCGTCTGCGTACCCCTGTCCGCGTGGATCTCACCCGGCCGTCCGGGCTCCGGCCTGGTGCGGCGGGAACAGCCGCATCCGGTGCGCGAGCGCGGCGGCCTCGCCGCGGCCGGAGACATTGAGCTTGCCGAGGATGTTGGAGACATGGACGCTGGCCGTCTTTGGGGAGATGAAGAGCTCCTCGGCGATCTGGCGGTTGCTGCGGCCGGCGGCGACCAGACGCA
>NZ_LIQZ01000599.1:686-2953 GCF_001418655.1 Streptomyces phaeochromogenes
GCGAGCGGGCGCGCGCCGAGGTGGTCGGCCACGGCGCGGGCCAGTCGCAGCAGTTCCGTGGCGCGGTCCCGTTCCTCCTCACCGCCTCCGGAGGCCAGCAGGGACTCCGCGAGGCGGTGCCGCACCCGGGCGAGGTCGTACGGGCGCTCAAGGGGTTCGAAGGCGGTGACGGCCTCGGACCACTCGTCCGGGGTGTCCCGGCCCTCGGCGCGCAGCAGTTCGGCGCGCACCCAGTGCTCGTGGGCCTGCCAGACGGGCACGTTCGTGGCGAGGGACTTGGCGGCCTTGCGCAGGCGTTCCAGGACGTCGGAGCGGCCCTGTTCGGCGAGGGGCAGTCCGCGGGCGTCGGCCTCCGCGGTCGCGGCGGCGAGCAGCAGGGGCCAGGCGTAGCGCTGGGTGCCCGGCGGGAAGCCGGTGGTCAAGGCCTCGTCCAGTTCGGCACGGGCATCGAGGAGGCGGTTTTCGGCGGCGGCTATGCCGACCGCGAGGGTGGTCAGCGGCAGCGCGTGTTGGGGCACGGTGTCGTGGGTGCCGAAGTGCTCGCGCGCGGCGGCCAGTTGGCGGCCGGCCTCGGGGAGGTCGCCCCGGGCGCGCGCGAGATGGGCGTGGAGGGTGGTGCGGAAGCCGCGGGGCTTGGCGCTCTGGCCGACGCGGTCCGAGTTGAACCCGGCCGCACCGGCCTCGTCCCAGCGGCCCAGGGAGAAGAGAGATTCGGCGAGATTGCCCCACACCCAGGCCTCGGTGTCCAACAGGCCGAGTTTGCGGGCGAGTTGAACGCCTTCCTCAAGGATCCGGACGGCGTCCTGGGAGCGGCCGATGCCCTCCAGGTGGGAGGGCAGGTTCACGTGGGCGCGGCCCACGACATAGGCGGCGCCGATCTCCCCCGCCCGCTCCTTGACCTCGTGCACCTCGGCGAGCCCCGCCTCGATGTCGCCGGACTCGACGAGGAGGCCGCCCAGGGTGAGCCGCGCGTTCAGCTCGATGTCGCGGGCGCCCACCATCCGGGCGTACTCCACGGCTCGTTCGGCGGCCTGGAGGGCTTCCGGTCCCGGCCTGTGCATCATCGACCAGTTGGCGACATTGGCGAGGACGTCGGCGTGCACCTCGGACGGCGGCAGCCCTCGCACCAGCTCCTGGGCGGTGGCGAGTTCCTTCCAACCGTCACCACGGGCCACCGCCTCGATGAGACGGGAGCGCTGGATCCAGAACCAGGCCGCGCGCAGCGGATCGTCCTCGTCCTCCAGGAGGTGCAGGGCCCGCTTGGTGATCTTCAGGGCACGCTCGCGCTCCCCGCAGAACCGGCCCGCGACGGCGGCCTCGGCCATCAGGTCGAGGTAGCGCAGCGGCGTGGTGGCCGGGTCGCAGCCGCACGGAGGGTAGACCTCGGTGTAGTCGACGGGCCGTAGTTCGGCGCGTACGGAGTCGGGGGCCGTGTCCCAGAGCTCCATCGCGCGCTCCAGGAGCCGCAGTTGCTCCGAGTAGGCGTGCCGGCGGCGGGCCGCGACGGAGGCGTCGAGGACGGCGGGGAGGGCCTTGGCCGCGTCGTGCGCGTGGTACCAGTGGCTGGCCAGGCGGGCGGCGCGCTCGTCGGCCGGGACGAGCGTGGGGTCGGCCTCCAGCGCTTCCGCGTACCGGCGGTTGAGGCGGGAGCGCTCGCCGGGCAGCAGGTCGTCGCCGACGGCCTCGCGCACCAGGGAGTGGCGGAAGCGGTAGCCGTCCCCGTCGGGCGTCGTGAGCAGGATGTTGGCGCCGACGGCGGCCCGTAGCGCCTCGATGAGGTCGTCCTCGGAGAGCCGGGCCACGGCGGCGAGCAGCCGGTACTCCACGGTGGAGCCGCCCTCGGCGACGATCCGGGCGACCCGCTGGGACGCCTCGGGCAGGCTCTCGACGCGGACGAGGAGAAGATCGCGCAGGGAGTCGGTGAGGCCGGTGCGGCAGCCGTCGTTGGCGGCCACGGCCAGTTCCTCGACGAAGAAGGCGTTGCCGTCGGAGCGCGTGAAGATCTCGTCGACCCGGGTCTGGTCGGGTTCGGTGGCGATGATTCCGGCGATCTGGCGGCCGACCTCGGCGCGGCTGAAACGGCCGAGTTCGATACGGCGGACGGTGCGCAGCCGGTCGAGTTCGGCGAGCAGTGGGCGCAGCGGGTGGCGGCGGTGGATGTCGTCGGCGCGGTAGGTGGCGACGACGAGGAGCCGGCCGCTGCGGAGCGTGCGGAAGAGGTAGGCGAGGAGGTGGCGGGTCGAGGCGTCGGCCCAGTGCAGGTCCTC
>NZ_LIQZ01000599.1:3001-3185 GCF_001418655.1 Streptomyces phaeochromogenes
CGGCGCAGGGCGCGCAGCGCGGTGGAGAACGGCGCGAAGGGCAGTCCGTCGGCGCCGATCTCGACACAGCCGCCGAGCGCCACGACGGCACCCTCGCGGCAGGCCGCGGTGGCGAACTCCTCGATGAGCCGGGTCTTTCCGACCCCCGCCTCACCGCCGAGCAGCAACGCCTGCGGCTCGCCCG
>NZ_LIQZ01000006.1 GCF_001418655.1 Streptomyces phaeochromogenes
TCCCCTAGGGGACGGGGTCCCCCTCCCTACGGGGGACGGCTCACTCCGGAGTCGTACGAGGCGACGACGGAGGTTCGGTCCACAGGCCGATGAAAGCGGAGGGCCGAAAACCGACTATGGATACATGAGCGCAGCGACCTTCACCCCAGCCCCCGTCAGTCCCGGCCCACCCCCGGGAGCCACCGCCCTCCACGGCAGCCACCGCCACCGCCTCGGCGACACCCTCCGAGCCGTCAAGGTCTTCGCAACCGCCACCCTGAGCGTGGTACTCCTCGGAGAATACGAAGAGGAAGCAGGCGTACGCCGCCGGTAGCGCCCCGACAGGGGCGCGGGGAACGGCGCGGGCAACTCCCGAGGGGCCGCACGTGACGAACCGACCTCGACCCCAGGCTCTTAGGGGCGCGGGGAACTGCGCGACCAGCACAGACCAACCCGCACCCTCGCCCGCTCAGCTCCCCGCAAGCAACTCATCCGCATCCACGATCCGATACGCATACCCCTGCTCAGCCAGGAACCGCTGTCGATGCGCGGCGAAGTCCTGATCGATCGTGTCCCGAGCCACCACCGAGTAGAAGTGCGCCTGGTGCCCGTCGGCCTTCGGCCGCAGCACCCGCCCGAGCCGCTGCGCCTCCTCCTGCCGGGACCCGAACGTCCCCGACACCTGGATCGCGACAGTCGCCTCCGGAAGGTCGATCGAGAAGTTCGCCACCTTCGACACCACGAGCACACTGATCTCGCCCTGCCGAAACGCCTCGAAGAGCTTCTCGCGCTGCGCGTTCGACGTCTCACCCTTGATGACCGGCGCGTCCAAGTGCTCGCCCAGCTCGTCGAGTTGGTCGATGTACTGCCCGATGACAAGGATCTGCTGCCCGGCGAACCGCCGCACCAGCGCCTCGGTCACCTTCCGCTTTGTCACGGTCGTCGCGCAGAAGCGGTACTTCTCCTCGGTCTCGGCGGTCGCGTACGCGAGCCGCTCGGCGTCCGTGAGATTGACGCGGACCTCCACGCAGTCCGCGGGCGCGATGTACCCCTGCGCCTCGATCTCCTTCCAGGGAGCGTCGAACCGCTTGGGGCCGATCAGCGAGAACACGTCCGACTCGCGGCCGTCCTCCCGCACCAGCGTGGCCGTCAGACCGAGCCGCCGGCGCGCCTGGAGGTCCGCGGTGAACTTGAAGACCGGCGCGGGCAGCAGATGTACCTCGTCGTAGACGATGAGGCCCCAGTCGCGGGAGTCGAACAGCTCCAGGTGCGGATAGACACCCTTCCGCTTCGTCGTCAGGACCTGGTACGTCGCGATGGTGACCGGCCGGATCTCCTTCCGCGTACCGCTGTACTCCCCGATCTCCTCCTCGGTCAGCGAGGTCCGCTTCACCAGCTCGTGCTTCCACTGCCGGGCGGAGACGGTGTTCGTGACGAGGATCAGGGTCGTGGCCTTCGCCTGGGCCATGGACCCGGCGCCGACCAGCGTCTTCCCGGCGCCACAGGGGAGTACGACCACCCCTGAACCGCCGTGCCAGAAGTTCTCCACCGCCTGCTTCTGGTACGGCCGCAGCGCCCAGCCGTCCTCGGCCAGCTCGATGGGGTGCGCCTCGCCGTCCACGTAACCGGCGAGGTCCTCGGCCGGCCAGCCCAGCCTCAGCAGCGTCTGCTTGATCTGGCCGCGCTCGGAGGGGTGCACGGCGACCGTGTCCGGGTCGATCCGGGCGCCGACCAGCGGAATGACCCGCTTCGAGCGGAGGATCTCCTCCAGCACGGGCCGGTCGGTGGTCGTGAGGACGAGCCCGTGCGCCGGGTCCTTGGACAGCGTCAGCCGTCCGTAGCGGTCCATCGTCTCGGCGATGTCGACCAGCAGCGCGTGCGGCACCGGATAGCGGCTGTACTGCACGAGCGCGTCGACGACCTGCTCGGCGTCGTGCCCGGCCGCCCGCGCGTTCCACAGGCCGAGCGGCGTCAGCCGGTACGTGTGGATGTGCTCCGGTGCCCGCTCCAGCTCGGCGAAGGGGGCGATGGAACGACGGCACTCGTCGGCCAGCTCGTGGTCGACCTCCAGGAGCAGCGTCTTGTCGGACTGGACGATGAGTGGACCATTCACGCGTGCGTCCCCTTCTGCACAGCTGTGCGGTGTGCACGGCCAAACGTCCAGTGTGCCTGATCGTCCACGCAGCACGCCTCGAACCGGGTCGCGCCCCGTCCTGTCCTACTGGATGTCTATTCATTCCAATGAGTGGTGGGAATTCAGATTTACGGCCGTGGACCCGAAGAATGGCGATCCCCGCAGGTCACTGCCCCAGGTCACCGCCCAGGGAGAGCCACCGTTGTCCGGACCCGGTCACATCCACAGCCATGCCCCGCCGCACGCGCCCCCGCCGGCCTCACCGACTGTTCCGCTGCCCGTCGTGTCCCAGCCGTCCACCACGCTCGGGTACGCCCTCTTCGCCACCCGCTGGCTGCAGGCCCCGCTCTACTTCGGGCTGGTGGCCGCGCAGGGCGTCTACGTCTACAAGTTCTTCAACGAGCTGTGGAATTTAATTCTCCGGTGCGTGACCGGCCAGGCGAACGAGACGTACGTCATGCTCGCCGTGCTGAAGCTGGTCGACGTCGTCATGATCGCGAACCTGCTGATCATGGTGATCGTCGGGGGGTACGAGACCTTCGTCTCCCGCATCGGTCTCCAGGGCCACCGCGACCAGCCGGAATGGCTCTCGCACGTCAACTCCAACGTCCTGAAGGTGAAGCTCGCCACCGCCATCGTGGGCATCTCCTCCGTCCACCTGCTCCAGATGTTCGTGGACGTGCACCACACCTCGCAGCACGCGCTGCTGTGGGGGACGGTGATCCACATGGCCTTCATCGCCTCGGCGGCGATCCTGGCGTACATGTCGGGGCCGATGGCGGAGCACGGGGACCGCTCGCACAAGGGGCACGGGCACGCGTCGGCGCACGGCCAGGACGGAGCCGGCGGGGGGTATTCCGTCTCGACGTCCGTCCCGGCCGAGTTCTCGGCCTCGGCGGCGGCCGTGCGGGCCCCGGTCCCGAGCGCGGTCCCGGTCCCGATTCCGGCCCAGTCGACGGGCTCGTACCTGTCCTCGTCCGAGTCCTACGACTCCTACGACCCCTACGAGACGGGGGCCGAGACCCGGATCCGTGCCGCGCGTTTTCCGTCGCGGAAGCAGTTGGAGGAGTTCGACGAGGACCATCCGCGGGACTTCGACCGGGAGGTGCTGGCCCGGCTCGGCAAGCTGGACTTCGTCGCCTCGCGGCGGAACGTGGTGTTCGTGGGGCCGCCCGGCACCGGCAAGACGCATCTCGCCGTGGGCCTCGGTGTGCGGGCCTGCCAGGCGGGACACCAGGTGCTGTTCGCGACCGCGGCGCAGTGGGCCGCGAGGCTGACGGAGGCGCGGGCGGCCGGGCGGCTCGCCGAGGAGCTGGCCGCGCTGGACGCCCACCCGCTGCTGATCGTGGACGAGGTCGGCTACACCCCGTTCGACGCGGACACCGCCCACCTCTTCTTCCAGCTCGTCGCGCACCGCTACGAGCGGTCCTCGCTGATCGTGACCGGCGACCGCCCGCTCGGCCGCTGGGACGAGATCTTCGGCGGCGCCGCCCCCGCGATGGTCGACCGCCTCGCGCACCACGCGGAGATCGTCCGCCTCGAAGGGGACAGTTACCGGATGCGCCGGGCTACTTCAGCGTGGGCAGAGTGATGTTGTTGACCAGCGGCCCCTCGACGCTGACCCCCTCGGTGACGAGCGGTTCGACGGCGGCGACCGGGATGGGCAGCGGCAGCGCGGGCTGCGCGGCGGCGGCCTGCGGGGCGAGCACACCGACGATCGCGGCCGAGGCGAAGAGCGTGGCGGTGGCGGCGGTACGGATCGCGGTACGGGTCGCGGTGCGGGTCCGGAGCGTGGAACGCATGGGGTTTCTGAAGCCTTTCTGATGCTGCTGAGCGGGGGTGGGGGCCCTCGGAGGGGACGGGCCGGACTCGGGATGCCGAGTCCGGCCCGCGGGGCGTACGGGACGTGCGGGGGCGGCCTCAGAGGGTCAGACCCCCGCCGAGATCGATACCGATCGCGGCGGCCTGTGACGCGAGTGCGCCGAGCAGCGCGGCGGTACCGATCAGAACGGTGGCGACACGGCGAGCAGTGCGCATGGGACTACCTCCTGGTTGTGCGATCAGGCCGGTGCCTGATCAGGACGTCCAGTGGCTGCCCCGCGACCCGCGCCGCGATGCGGGAGGTCCCCGAAGGTCCCTCATGGGTGGGAAGCGTCCGGCGTGGCGTGCATGAACCGCCGCGTACACCCGGACGAGTGAGACGGGGGCGGACCTCCGGCCGCGGGCGGGGTGCGGTTTCCGGCCGGGCCCGCGTCAGGCCTGCCTCAACCTGCCTCGAGCAGGCTTCAGGCCTGCTCGTCCGCCAGTTCCGCGACGCCCGTCACGCGGTGCAGCGGATACGTGCGGACCTCGTCCGCGGTGTGGTCGTACGCCGTCACGAAGCCGCCCTCCACCTTGATCGGGGCGATGACGCGCTGGCTGGCGGAGCCCTCGGCGTTGACGTACCCGATCCAGAGGGTGTCGCCGGTGAGGACGGCGGCCTGCATGGTCGCGAGGGTCTCGGCGGAGGTGGTGCGCGGGAGCGTGCCGTTGCGGCCGGGAGCGGCGGCGGTGGGCTTGTGCGGGGTCGTGGAGGCCAGGTCGCCCGCGCGGATGGCCCGGATCGCGGCGCTCAGCAGGGTGGTGTCGGGGGACGGCGGACCGTCCGGGACCGGCTCGGGCGCCGTGCGCGGGGGCGTGCGATGAGCGTGCGCGCGGGTGATCAGCACGTCGCCCTCGGCCGACTCGGCGGCCGGTGCGAAGCCCATCGAGCGCAGCCCTTCGAGCAGCGTCGCCGGGTCGGCCTGCGCGGCCAGCACCGTGGGCGCGAGGCGGCGCAGGCGCAGCCCCTGGGAGCGCTTGTCGGCGATGATCTCGTTCAGCAGGGCGTCGTCGTCGCAGCGGACGTACGCCGACGCCGAGCCGATCCGCAGATGACCGTGCCTGCGCGCCACGTCGTCGATCAGATAGGTGAGCGGCTGCGGAACCGGCGTACGGGAGTGCTCGGAGAGGAAGGCGTGCAGGTCCGAGGCCGAGCGGCCCGCGTCCAGGGCCCGGCGGACGGAGCCCGGCGTGAAGCGGTACACCGTCGCCCCGCCCTTCGACTCCACGTCCGCGAGGACGTCCAGCGTGTCCGCCAGCGGGCGTTGCAGCGGGCCCGGGGCCACCGCCGTCAGGTCCGCCTGGAGCAGGACGTGGTCGAGCGGCTCGGGCAGAAGCGGCGCGAGCAGCTTGCCGGCGCGGGCGGCGGCGGAGGCCAGCTCGGCGGGCGAGCGGGGCTGAGGAGGGGGCGCGGGGTGGTGCCTGTGGTGGTGGACGGGGAGCTTGTCTCCCGGGCCGGAGGCCTGTTCCGCGCCGGAGTCCGTTTCCGGGGCGGGTGCGCTCGACTCCGCCCCGATCAGCGCCCGCCCGTGCGCCGACAGCGCCCCCCGCCCGGTGATACCCAGCGACTCGGCCTCGGACAGCGTCCACCGGGCGAGCCGGGCCCGCAGGTCGTCCGTGGAGGCGGCCCCGCGCAGCGCCCGCTCCCAGTGGAGGCGGGCGACGACGGAGTCGGGGGACGCGGAGGCGCCCTCGGGGAGCGCGGCGAGGAGTGTCAGGACGCGGTGGCGGACCTCGGGGGCGGCCGAGCGGTCGAGGCCCGGGCCCAGCGCCGCAAGGGTGCGCTCCTTGGTGTCCCGGCCACCGATCACGCCCGCCGTGCGGGTGCCGGACAGCCAGGCCGTGGCCAGTCGCGTCCAGCGCCCGGCAGCCGGGAGCTCCAGCCACTCGTCGTACGCCGGGGTCGCCGCGTACCGCTCGTCGGCCTCGCCGTCCGACGCCAACAGGCCTGCCGCGTAGGCGAGTTCGACCCAGAACGCGGCGACCGGTTCCGGGACGTCCAGGGCCACGGCGGTGCGCTTGAGGTCCCGTACGCTCAGGCCGCCCGCGCGCAGGACGGTCGGGCCGCCCTCGTCCCAGTCCTTCAGCAGCTCCTCGATGGTCGCGAGCGAGGTGTACGCCTGGCCGGCCGCCGTCGTGTCCACAACCTGTGGACGGTGCGTGGCGGCGGGCTCGACGGCGGGCGGCAGCGGCTCGGTGCTCCGGTGCGCGCGGCCCGCGCGCAGGTGGAGAGCGACCTCGCGGGGCAGTACGACCGTGCCGGGCGCCGTCGGCAGCAGCAGTCCGCGGTCCAGGAGCCAGCGCAGCCGCGCGGCCGGTTCGGCGGTCACCTGGCCGTACGGCGGGCCCCAGACCAGCCGGGACAGGACGTCCAGCGAGTCCGGCGGGGCCGCGGCGAGCAGGTCCGCCATCCGGGCGCGGTCGGTGAAGAGGGAGGTCAGGGAGGCCACCGCCGACACCGCGTCGTGCGTCGTGGGCAGCCCCGCCGCCGTGAGGATCTCCTGGATCCGGCCGGGGGACATGCCCGCCGTGGCCTCGGCGACCGTCGGCCCGAGGCCCGTCGGGGACGGGTGCTGCGGCGAGGGCGCGAGCAGTTCGCGGGCCGTGCGGACCAGGCGGAGCCGGTCGTCCGGGCCCCACACCAGGGCCTGTTCACGCAGGGCGGCCAGGGCGTGCGGGAACGCCCCGACGACCGCGGGGTCGTTCTCGTCACCGGCCAGCAGCGCCAGGAGCGTCTCGCGGTCCGCCGGCTCCGGGGCCACGGCCAGCGCCTCCGCCGTCTGGAGCGTGAACCGGTCCAGGCGCTCCAGGGCGCGGATCACCGAGGCGCGGGTGCCGGCACGGGTGGCGAGCTGCGTGAGGTCGGTGGGGACGGGCGTGATGAGGTCCGGGCGGGCGCGCAGGAGCGCGGCGAGGGAACCGTCGTCCTTCGCGCGGAGCGCCTCCGCGAGGGACCGCGGGGCCACCTGCTTCTCATCGCTGCTCATCCGCTCAACGGTAGCGGGTGGCGGGCCCGCCAGGGGCCGTCTGCCAGGGCCCGGAACCCGTGTACCGGGCGGACTCCGGGCGAACGGACCGTTTCCCGGATTGCCGCGGGATGAACATCGTCAGGAGGATCACGGCACCCCGGGCGACACTCCAACCTCACCGGGCACCCTGGGCTCCCGGTCAACTGCTCGGCAGGTCACGGGGATTGGGGGAGCCGAGGGCGGACCTCGCCTTCGACGCGTGCGCGAGCCGACCTGAGCCGCGTCCGTGCCCACCCCCCTGCGCTAACGTCGTCCCACGGGGTATTCGACGCACTCACCCCGGAGGGGACTTCGTGGGTATCGAGAGCGACCAGGTCGTCTACGAGTATCTGAGCCGTGTCGGTGACGTGGCTCATCAACGGCAGCTGCCGTCGGGCATCCGCATGCGCCTGGTCTCGGAGCTGCGCAACGAGATCGACCGCCGCCGGGCCAAGGCGACCGTCGACAGTCCGGCCGCGGTCCGCCGCATCCTCGAACGGCTCGGCACCCCCGAGTCGGTCGTCGCCGCCGCGAACGCCGACACCGGCGGGGGAGAAGGCCAGGCCGAGCCGCGTGCGGCCGTCCCCACCCAGCGCGCCCAGGAGCCCGAGCCGCGGTCCAAGCGCCTGCGCCGGGTCGTCCCCAGGCCGCGCCCCTCAGAGCCGGACGTCCCCGCGACGGCCGACTCGGCGCCCTCCCCGCCGCACCTCGCGAGCACGGAGGAACTCGGGTCCGGACAGCCCGACTGGTGGCGGGTGGAGAGCAGCCCGTTCGGGTCGGTGGACAGCGTGCCCGGGTTCACGGGCGGCATCGAGATCCCCGAACTGCTCAAGCCACCGCCCCGGGAGACGGACGAGCCGGACCCGAAGCCCGCGGCGCCCGTCGTACCCGCGGCACCCGTCGAGGCGGCCGAGGCGGACACGGAGGCCGGGAAGAAGACCCGCCGTTTCGTCCCCCGGCTGCGCCCCGTAGGCGGCGGCTGGACGAACCCGCTCCTGCTGCTCGCCGCGGCCCTGCTCGTCGCGGGCGCCGTCATCGGCAACCTCGTCATGCTCGGCCTCGGCTGGCTCATCGCCTACCTCTCGCGCCGCCTCAGCCCCACCGAGTCGAAGTGGGCCGTCCTCGGCGTCCCCGGCCTGGTCGTCACCGGTGGCATCGTCTGGCTCTGGGGCCGTACGGAGGGCCGCTGGGGCGCGCCCATCGCGGACGGCCACATGAACGACGCGGTCGCCGAGACCTGGCCCTGGGTCCTGCGCGGCGCGGCCATCGCTTCGGCGCTGTACCTGGTGTGGAGGTCGCAGCGGTCTAGGTAGTGCCGGAAGCGGCTGTGTCCTCCTGGCCTTCCTGGGCCTTCCGGTCCGCGTGGGTCTTCTGGGCTTCCTGTGCCGGGACACGGGCATCGCCGCCCCGCCACGGGGCGCCGGGCACCACCAGCGGCGACCCGGTCACCGGATCCGGCACGACCACGCACTCCAGCCCGAAGACCTCCCGTACGAGATCGGCCGTGACGATCTCCGACGGCGGTCCGGCGGCGACGATCTGCCCCTCCTTCATGGCGACGAGGTGGTCGGCGTAGCGGGCGGCCTGGTTGAGGTCGTGCAGCACGACGACGACCGTGCGGCCACGGTCATGGTTCAACTGCCGCACCAGGTCGAGGACTTCCACCTGGTGCGCGATGTCGAGGTAGGTCGTCGGCTCGTCCAGGAGCAGCAGTTCGGTCTCCTGCGCGAGCGCCATCGCGATCCAGACCCGCTGCCGCTGCCCGCCCGACAGCTCGTCCACGGGCCGCTCGGCCAGCGAGGCCACGTCCGTACGCTCCATCGCCTCGGTCACGGCCCGCTCGTCCGCCTCCGACCACTGCTGCCACCAGCTCTGGTGCGGCTGCCGGCCACGCGAGACGAGGTCCGCGACGGTGATCGCCTCGGGCGCGACCGGCGTCTGCGGCAACAGCCCGATCTGCTGGGCGATCCGCTTGGTGGGCAGCTTGGCGAGCGAGGTCCCGTCCAGGAGCACGGCCCCGCCCTTCGGCTTCAGCAGCCGCCCGAGCGCACGCAAAGTGGTCGATTTGCCGCAGGCGTTGGGCCCGACGACGACCGTCACCCGCCCGTCCGGAATCGCGAGATCCAGCTCGCGCACCACCGTGCGGTCCTCGTACGCGAGCGTCAGCCCACGCGCCGACAGCCTGCTCATGCCCTGCCACTCTTGCCCTTTGCCATGCCCTGCCTCACGCCTTGCCCCCAGAACGGACGGTACGGCTCCGGACGATGAGCCAGATCAGATACGGCGCCCCGACGGCCGCTGTGAACACCCCGACCGGCACCTCGGTCGGCGAGAACAGCCTCCGCCCCAGCAGATCGGCGAGTACGACGATGACGGCACCCAGGAGCGCCGAGCACACGAGCGGGATCTGCGCGGTCCGGGTCATGCGCCGGGCGATCTGCGGAGCCAGCAGCGCCACGAAGTCGACGGGCCCCGCGGCCCCGGTCGCCACCGAGGCGAGGACGACCCCGAGCACCACGAGCCCCAGCCGCACCCGGTTCAGCCGCACACCGAGCGCCGTCGCCGTGTCGTCGTCCAGACCGACCGCCCGCTGCGCCCGGGCCGCCCACGCGACGGCCGGTACGAGCACCAGGAGCGTCCAGCCCAGCGGCGCGGCCTCCGCCCAGCCGCGGCCGTTCAGCGAGCCCGTCATCCAGATCTGCGCCTGCTGCGCGACCAGATAGTCGCCCTTCGTCATGAAGAGCGTGGTCACCGAGCGCAGCGCGATCGCGAACCCGATCCCGATGAGCACGAACCGCGTCGCGTGCAGCCCGCCGCGCCAGGCGAAGACGTACACGAGCGCGGCGGCCAACAGCCCGCCCACGACGGACAGATACGGCAGGACCGTGTACGACGTCACCCCGAACGTCATCGCGCCCACCGTCAGCGCACTCGCGCCCTGGCTGATCCCGATGATGTCCGGGCTGGCGAGCGGATTGCGGGCCACGGTCTGGATCAGCCCGCCCGCGACCCCGAACGCCGCCCCGACGAGCAGCCCGACCACCAGCCGGGGCGCCCGCAGCGTCCCGACGACCAGCTCGTCCGCCGACGGCCGTCCGGTCAGGACCTTCAGCACCTCACCGGGCGCGACGAAGCTCTCGCCGACACAGAGGTACGCGAGACAGGCCGCCGCGAGCAGCACGGCGAGGCCCGCGCCCACGGCGACCGCCCGCCGGTGCAGCAGGACGGTGGCCCGCCGGGCGCGGAGTACGGAGTATCCGGCGGAGGCGGTGGTGGTGGCCCTTCCGGCCGTGGAGGTCGGGGTCTTCGAGTTCGTCGGGGTCGTCGAGGCCGTCGTCACGCCGGTACCGCCTTCCTGCGGACGAGCCCGACCAGGAACGGCACCCCGATCAGCGCCGTCATCACGCCCGCCGGGACCTCGCTCGGCGGGAACAGCACCCGGCCGACGGTGTCCGAGACGAGCAGCATGGTCGGGCCGAGGAGCGCGGCGAGCGGCAGCACCCACCGGTGGGCGGGCCCCACGATCGCGCGGGCGATGTGCGGAACGGCCAGCCCGATGAAGGCGAGGGGCCCGGCCGCGGCGACCCCGACCCCGGTCAGGACGGTGGCCCCGAGCCCGCCGACGATCCGTACCGTCGCGACCCGCTGCCCCAGCCCCTGCGCCACGTCCTCGCCGAGCGCGAGCGCGTCGAGCCCGCGGGCGACCGACAGTACGAGCACGGCCCCGACCAGCAGGAACGGCCACACCTGACCGACGATCTCCGCGTCCCGCCCGGCCAGCGATCCCACCTGCCAGAAGCGGAACTCGTCCAGCGCGGACGCCTTGGTGGTGAGCACGGCCGTGGTGACCGACACGAGCAGCGCGTTGATCGCGGCGCCGCCCAGCGCGAGCTTCACCGGCGTCGCGCCGCCGCGCCCGCTCGACGCGATCGCGTACACCGCGACCGACGCGACGGCCGCGCCCGCGAAGGCGAACCACACGTACCCCGTGAGCGTGTGGATCCCCGCGAACGCGATGGCGAGCACGACCCCGACCGAGGCGCCCTGGCTGATGCCGAGGATGCCGGGGTCGGCGATGGGGTTGCGGGTGATCCCCTGGAGGACCGTGCCCGCGAGCGCGAGTCCCGCGCCGACCATGAGGCCGATGGCGGTACGGGGAACACGGAGGCCGCGTACGACTTCGGCGGCGTCGCTGTGGCCGCCGTTCAGGAGTGCGTCCAGCACGGCGGAGGGTGGGACGGCGCGGGCGCCCACGGCCAGGCTGAACAGGATCGCCAGCAGTAGCGCGATGACGGCTGCCGCGAGGGCGGCGGCGCGTCTGGCTTGCATGGGCTGGTGCTCCGGGAGTGCGTGGCTGATGGCTGGCCGGTTTGGTAAGGCTTGGCTGAGTCTATGTGGCCGGTCGGGGTCGCTTGTCGGGTGCGGGTGGGTGGGGGCTGGGTGCGCAGTTCCCCGCGCCCCTTACGGGGCACGATGGCTGGGCACAATGGTCCATATGACTTCTCGTGTGCTGACCGTCGGCTTCGATCTCGACATGACCCTCATTGACTCCCGGCCCGGTATCCACGCCTGCTACCAGGCACTTTCCGCGCGGACCGGGACGTACATCGATGCCGATCTGACCATCACGAGGCTCGGGCCGCCGCTCGCGGAGGAGCTGGTGAACTGGTTCCCGGCCGAGCAGGTCGAGGCCGTGGCGGACGTCTACCGGGAGATGTACCCCACACACGCCATCGCCCCGACGCCCGCGATGGCCGGCGCCCGCGAGGCCATAGCGGCGGTACGGGAAGCAGGCGGCCGGGCCATCGTCGTCACCGCCAAGTACGAGCCGAATGCCAAGCTGCATCTCAGCCACCTCGGCATCGAGCCCGACGCCGTCATAGGCGGCCTGTGGGCCGAAGGCAAGGCGGAGGCCCTGCGCGAGTACGACGCGGGCATCTACGTCGGCGACCACACCGGCGACGTACGAGGAGCCCGCACCGCGAACGCCCTGTCCGTAGCGGTCGCCACGGGCCCGTGCGACGCGGACGAACTACGGGAGGCGGGCGCGGACGTGGTGCTCACGGACCTGACGGAGTTCCCGAGTTGGCTGGTGGGATACACGGGCGCGCCCCGATAGGGGCGACGAACGACTCTTCAGGAACCCTCGCGCGCCTGCCGCCGCCCACTGGCGATCGACTGGAACACCCCCGCCCCCGCGATGAGGAATCCAACCCCCATCAACATGCTCAACCCGAACATGTACGTAGGAAAGGGCGTCGTACCGAGCAACAGTGGGGCAACGGTGACCAGTGTGGCCAAGGCGCCGACGAAGAACACGATGGCACCGGCACGGATCAGTCCATCTCCGGCCGCGGCGGAATTCGTTTGGGTTTTGTCACGCACCCGACCAGGGTAGTTCCCTGCGCGGAGGAACAATCCGGCGACGTCTTGTCAGCAGCCGCCGGACCATTAGCCTTGGTACCGGCGGGTCCGACGACCCGCTGTAGTGCTATACGGACCCGTTTCCCGAGCAGTTTTCAGCCGCAGTTTTCAGACGCAGTTTCCCGACGAGTACGAGGACGAGGACAGACGTGCCTACCGGCAAGGTCAAGTGGTTCAACAGCGAGAAGGGCTTCGGCTTTCTCTCCCGCGACGACGGCGGCGACGTCTTCGTTCATTCCTCGGTCCTGCCCGCCGGAGTCGATGTTCTCAAGCCGGGTCAGCGTGTGGAGTTCGGCGTGGTCGCCGGACAGCGCGGTGACCAGGCGCTTTCGGTGACGATCCTGGACCCCACCCCGTCCGTCGCGGCTGCCCAGCGCCGTAAGCCGGACGAACTGGCGTCCATCGTGCAGGACTTGACGACCCTCCTCGAAAACATCACGCCCATGCTGGAAAGGGGCCGCTACCCCGACAAGGCCTCCGGCGCGAAGATCGCGGGCCTGCTCCGCGCGGTGGCGGACCAACTGGACGTCTAGGGGACTTGCTTCGCAGGCGCCCGCGCCCCTTTTTAAGGGGTGCGGGGCCGTCCACGTTCAGGGAAACGAAAGCGCGTCCGGCGCAAGAGCCGGTACCAGCCCCTCCGCCGCCGCCCGCGTCAACAGCCCCCGAACCGCCGCGTATCCGTCCTCACCGAGGTCGGCCGTGAACTCGTTGACGTACAGCCCGATGTGCTGGTTCGCGACGGAGACGTCCATCTCCTGGGCATGCTCCATGACGTACGCCCGAGACGCCTCGGGATCGTCCCAGGCGGCCCGCACCGACGTACGGGCGGACTCGGCGAGCAGCCGCAACGTGTCCTCGCCCAGCGACCGCCTGGCGATGATCGCGCCGAGCGGGATCGGCAGACCCGTCGTCGACTCCCAGTGCTCGCCCATGTCCGCGAGCTTGTGGAGGCCGTAGTTCTGGTAGGTGAAGCGCGCCTCGTGGATCACGAGCCCCGCGTCGACCTTGCCGTCCCGCACCGCCGGCATGATCTCGTGGAACGGCATCACGACGATCTCGCCGACTCCGCCGGGCACGACGTCAGCGGCCCACAGGCGGAACAGCAGGTAGGCGGTCGACCTCTCGCTCGGCACGGCGACCGTGCGGCCGGTGAGGTCCACGCCGGGCTCCCGGGTCAGCACCAGCGGCCCGCAGCCCCGCCCCAGCGCGCCCCCGCAGGGCAGCAGCGCCCACTCGTCCAGGACGTACGGCAGGACGGCGTACGACACCTTCAGGACGTCGAACTCGCCGCGTTCCGCCATGCCGTTGGTGATGTCGATGTCCGCGAAGGTCACGTCCAGCGCGGGCGCGCCCGGGACCCGGCCATGGGCCCACGCGTCGAAGACGAAGGTGTCGTTCGGACAGGGCGAGTACGCGATCTTCAGCGGCTCGGTGCTGCCGGTTCCGGTGCCAGTGCCAGTGCCAGTGCCGGTACCGGCGGCGGTCTCGTTCTCATTCTCAGCGGTCATGTGGATTCCAACTCTCCAATGCGGGCGCGAGCTTCCCGAACGCCCCGGTGAGTGCCGCGAGGGCGTCCCCGATCCGCCAGGCGGCGCGGTCGCGGGGCCCGACGGGGTTGGACACGGCACGGAGTTCCAGCACGGGCACGCCGTGCGCGGTGGCCGCCTCCGCGACCCCGAACCCCTCCATCGCCTCGGCGAGCGCCCGTGGATGGCGCCGGCGCAGTTCGGCGGCGCGCTCGGCGCTTCCGGTCACGGTGTTGACGGTGAGAACGGCACCGGTACGCGCTCCGGTGACGGCCGCGACCGCTCGTACGAGTGATTCCGGCGGACGGTGGGTGACGGCCCCGAAGCCCAGTTCGGTGACCGGGACGAATCCGTCCGCGGTCTCGGCGCCGAGATCCGCCGCGGTGATCTCGTCGGCGAGGACGAGCGATCCGACGGGCGCCTCGGGCTGGAAGCCGCCCCCGATACCGGCGGACACGACCAGGTCGTACGGCCCGGAGGTCCGGTCATCGGTCTGTTCATCGGTCTGTTCGTTCAGGGCGGCTGCCGTGAGCGCGGCTGCGGTCGCCGCGGCGGCTGCAGCCGGGCCCACGCCCGCGGCGAGCAGATCGAAGACGAGGGGGCCGCCCCCAGCGGGCGCCACCCGGCTCAGGGTCGCCCCCGGAATCGCGTACTCCCGGGCGGCCGAGGGCGCGAACGCCGCGGCCACCGCGTCCCGTTCGACGAGGACCGCGGTGGCTACGAGGACACGCATGCGCGGCGGATCAGGCGGCTCAAGCGTCGGCGTTCTCGAGCTTGAAGTTCCAGACGCCCGCGAACTTCGAGTCGGCCTTGTTCTGCTGGACGATGCTGATGTTCAGCGTCTTCGGCGCGGGCTGGCCCTGCTGGCTCGCGAAGAGGTCGACGCCCTCGAAGGAGTAGTACGTCTTCTTGAACGGGTCGGTGACGCGCTGACCGTTGATCCACAGGGCCCAGCCCTCGTCCGCGATCTCCGGGTCGACACCGATCCGCAGCGTCTCGCCCTGCGGGACGCTGATCGTGTCGGAGGCCTTCTTGAGGGCGCACTTGGCGGCTTCCGCGCGGCCGATGTTGTCGCCGTCCTTGTAGCACTCGGCCTCGGTGCTGACCGAGTCGTTGCCGATCGTGACGGTGGCCATCGGCGTCGGCTTGTCACAGGCGGACAGGACGAGAAGTCCGGCGGAAACGGCGCCTGCGGCGGCGACGGCGCGGCGGCGGCGCGCGAGGGGACGCTGGGAGCTCATGCCCGAAGGCTATCGGGCGGTCCCGGCGCCCCACCTATGCGGGTGGGGTACGCGGCGCGCCGCACTCGTCCTCAAGCGCCGGACGGGCTGGGGGCGGCGGGTCCGTGACGAGAGGTGCGGGCCCGTCGAGGCTGGCCGCGCAGTTCCCCGCGCCCCTAAAAACCAAAAGACTGCGCAGTTCCCCGCGCCCCTTCAGGGCTGAGCCCTCACGCCACCCGTGCGTGCTGTCGACCCCCGCGGCGGGCCGCGCTCAGCAGGCCCCGGACCGTGGTGAGCCAGCCGACGGCGACGATTCCGGCGGCCACCGACATGCCGAGCGTTCCGTAGAGCGGCAGCGCGATGCCGATCGCGCCACCGACCACCCACGCCATCTGCAGGATCGTCTCCGAGCGGGCGAACGCGGACGTCCGGACCAGCTCCGGCACATCCCGCTGGATCAGCGCGTCCAGCGACAGCTTGGACAGCGCCTGCGCGAACCCGGCGAACGCGGCCAGTATCGCGACGAGGATCACGCCGAAGAACACCGCGGCCGTGATCGCGACACCCAGCACCACCGCGATCACCGTCACGATGATCAGCTCCGGGGACCGGGTTCTCAGTGCCGCCCCGACCGCCGTGCCGAGCGCGTTGCCCGCGCCCGCCGAGACGCCCACTATCCCCAGCGAGACCGCCGCGCTCGCACCGGCCAGCGGATGCTCGCGCAGCAGGAACGCGAGGAAGAAGATCAGGAACCCGGAGAGACACCGCAGCGCCGCGTTCGCGGCGAGCGCGTGCGTGACCGCCGTGCCGACCGTACGCAGCCCCGGGCGCTTCGGCGGTTTCAGGTGCGGCCCGTGCAGGTGCTGCTCGTCCGCGGCGAGCAGGGCCTTGTCCTCGCCCTTGGCCGAGTCGACCTTGTGCGGGAGCTGGAACGACAGGAACGTACCCGCCACGAAGATCACGAAGGCGCCGTAGAGCGGATAGCGCGGCCCGAGCGCCTGCAGTCCGGCCCCGATCGGGGCGGCCACACCGGTGGCGAGGAGGCCGCCAAGCGTGACCCGTGAGTTCGCCTTGACCAGGGAGAACGCGGGTGGCAGCAGCCGGGGCACCACCGCGCTTCTGACCACGCCGTACGCCTTCGACGCCACCAGGACGCCGAGGGCCGCGGGGTAGAGCTCGATGCTGCCCGTGACGACCGCGCTCGACAGCAGCAGGGCCATGAACGCGCGGGCGATGAACGCGCCCGCCATCGCGGCGCGGCGGCCGTGCGGGAGGCGGTCCAGGAGCGGGCCGATGACCGGGGCGAGGAGCGCGAACGGGGCCATCGTGATCGCGAGGTAGAGCGCCACCCGGCCGCGGGCCTCGTCCGTCGGAACCGAGAAGAAGACCGTGGAGGCGAGCGCGACGGTGATCATCATGTCGCCGGCGCCGTTCACGCCGTGCAGTTCGATCAGCTTGCCGAGGCCCGACTCGCCCGCGCCGTGCGCGTGCGTCGCCTTTCTGATGCCCCTCGCCGTCCCCGTGAACGGCAGGTGCAGGGCACGCCCGACGGAACGGACGGCCCCGCGCACCGGGCCCGATCCGCTCGTTTGTCCGGCCCCGGCCCCACCGATCCCGGTGGCACCATGGGGCGACCTTGCGGCTGCCACTCCGCAATAGTGCCCCGAGAACGGCCCATGTAGCGCGGTTACCGCGCGTATAGGGGCTGAGTGGACGCTGTGAGTTCGCCGCTGAGCGCCGGGTTCTGGGGGATTGCGGAGCGGCTCCGGAAGGGCGGACCGGCGAGATTTCGCCACCGAACGGCGAAGAACAGCCTGGCGAGTGCGCCGGGCCGGCCATCGCGGGACCGGGCAAAGCGCCCATCGCGGAACCGGTAAAGGCCACGCCGAGGGGCGGCGAAGAGACCGCGGTGTAGGCCAAGCGCCGACGAGACGGTAGCGTGCGTAGCGCGCCCGCGGCGGTTGTTCTCGGCCGCGCGCCTCTCGGCCATCCCGCAGAATGGATGACGTAGGTGCGCCCGAGTGCGATCGGGCGCGGACGTCGACGCGGCCCTCCGGTCCGCTCCGTCCGCACCCCCGTCGAGGGACGGCGCACTCGTGAGACGGCGTAGGAGAGAAGCGATACCTGTGAGCGCGACAACGCGAAGCCGAACCCCCGACCGTCTGTGCGCCGAGGCCGTCGACCTCGCCCGGGCCGCCGCCGAGGAGGCCGCCGTACCAGGCGTCGTCGGCGAGCACGCGGGGATGGTCAGCGAAGGGGATCGCGTCGTCACGCACTTCTTCGAGTGCAAGGACCTGGGCTATCGCGGGTGGCGCTGGGCCGTGACCGTGGCCCGGGCCTCGCGGGCGAAGCTCGTCACCCTCGACGAGACGGTGCTGCTGCCGGGACCGGACGCGCTGCAGGCGCCCGAGTGGGTGCCGTGGAGCGAGCGGCTGCGGCCCGGGGACATGGGTCCGGGGGACCTCCTGCCCACGGACGCGGAGGATCTGCGCCTGGAGGCGGGGTTCTCCGGCGAGGACGAGCCCGCGCCGAACTCGCCGATCTCCGACGAGATGGCCGAGCTCGTGGAGGCGGAGGACGCCGAGGTCACGGCCGGGACGCCGGCCACGCTGCCGGCCGTGCCGACCCGCGGGTCGATCGCCTCCGTCGCCGAGGAGCTCGGGATGCGGCGGGCGCGGGTGCTGTCGCGGTACGGGCTGCATGTCGCCGCCGACCGCTGGGAGGACTCGTACGGGCCCAAGACGGCGATGGCCCAGGCCGCTCCCGCCACGTGCGTCAGCTGTGGGTTCCTGAATCCCATCGGGGGCTCGCTCGGGCAGGCGTTCGGGTTGTGCGCCAATGAGTTCTCGCCGGCGGACGGGCGTGTGGTGTCGCTGTCGTACGGGTGTGGCGGGCACTCGGAGGCCGCGGTCATGCCCAAACCGCCCCGGCCGGCGCCGCCGGTGATCGACGAGACCCGGGTGGACCCGTTCCCCCTGCGTCCGTCGCCGGACTCGGGGTCCGTGTCCGTCGGCCCGGACGAGTCCTCGGCGGAGTTCGGCCACTCCTGAGCTGCCCCCTGGCTGCCGCCGGCTCGCCTTGAGGTGTGGGTTGGCTGTCGTCGGCCGCGCAGTTCCCCGCGCCCCTGAGGTGGGTCGGTGTCGGCGTGGGGTGTTGGGTGCGGGTGAGTTTCGGCTGAGGTGCGCAGTTCCCCGCGCCCCTAAAAACGGGGCTGCACCCCTGGCTTTTCGTCTTCAGGGCCGCGGGGAACTGCGCGACCGGCACACGGGCCCGCGCTGAACTCACGACATCAGCAACCTCATCACCCTCAGGGGCGCGGGGAACTGCGCGGCCGGCACACGGGCCCGCGCTGAACTCACGACATCAGCAACCTCATCACCCTCAGGGGCGCGGGGAACTGCGCGGCCGGCACACCGGCTCGCGGCGAACTCACGACATCAGCAACCTCACCACCCTCAGGGGCGCGGGGAACTGCGCGACCGGCACACCGGCCCACGGTGAACCCACGACATCAGCCACCCCACCCACCCAGGGGCGCGGGGAACTGCGCGGCCGGCCACAGGCAACCCCCACCCACCTCACCCGCGGAGCCCCCCGCAGGGGACCACGCGGTACCTTCTTGCCGCGGCCGAGCCACCGCGTGCGGCCGTACAACGTAAGGGAGAGTGACCGTGAGCAAGTTCGTGCGGCCGGCTGCCGAGGGCGCGGACCCGTTCGGGACGGCGCGGCTCCGTCGCGGGGTGCTGGACGCCTGGGCGACGAGCCCGGCGCGGTTCCGTGAGGACGCCAACGCCGAGGAGGACCTGGTCCTCGGCGGCTACCGGGACCGGCTGGTGGTCGAGCTCGCGCAGAACGCCGCCGACGCCGCCGCCCGGGCCGGAGTGCCCGGCAGGCTCAGGCTCACCCTCCGCGACGGCGTCCTCGTCGCCGCCAACACCGGCGCCCCGCTGGACGCGACGGGCGTCGAGTCGCTCTCCACGCTGCGCGCCTCCGCCAAGCGGGACGACACCGACAGCGCGGTCGGCCGCTTCGGCGTCGGCTTCGCGGCCGTGCTCGCCGTGACCGACGAACCCGCCCTCGTGGGGCGGCACGGGGGCGTCCGCTGGTCTCTCGTGGAGGCCCGCGAACTCGCCACCGACATCGCCCGCCACAGCCCCGGTCTCGGCGACGAACTGCGGCGCCGAGACGGTCATGTGCCGCTGCTCCGGCTGCCGTTCGCGGCCGAGGGCACCGCCCCGGACTCGTACGACAGCGTCGTGATCCTGCCGCTGCGGGACGCGGCGGCCGAGGATCTCGCCGAGCGGCTCCTCGGCGGTGTCGACGACGCGCTGCTGCTGGCCCTGCCCGGGCTCGCGGAGGTCGTCGTGGAGGCGAGGGACGGGAGCGTACGGACCATCCGCCGCCACGTCGACCCGGACGCCGAGGGCGATGTGGTCGTCGAGGACTCCCGTGACGGTACGACCCGCTGGCGCACCGTCTCCGCACACGGCGCCCTGGAGCCCGCGCTGCTCGCCGACCGGCCCGTCGAGGAGCGGCTGCGCCCTCACTGGTCGGTCACCTGGGCCGTCCCGGTCGACGCCGACGGCACCCCGGCCAAGCCCCGCACCAGCCCCGTCGTGCACGCGCCCACGCCCAGCGACGAACCCCTCGGCGTGCCCGCGCTGCTCATCGCCTCGCTCCCGCTCGACACCACCCGGCGGCACGCCGCCCCCGGCCCGCTCACCGCCTTCCTGATGCAGCGCGCGGCGGACGCGTACGCCGGACTGCTGGCCGACTGGCGGCCGGTGACCCCCGGGATCATCGCCCTCGTGCCGGGCTCGCTCGGCAAGGGCGAGCTGGACGGGACGCTGCGTCAGGCGATCCTCGACCGGCTGCCGCGTACCGCCTTCCTGCCGCCCGCGGTCGAGCCGACCGGCGACGAGGACGAGGACGACGACTCCGGCCTTCCGGAGGCCCTGCGGCCCCGTGACGCCGAGGTCGTGGAGGGGGCGGGCGCCGAGACCGTGCAGGTCCTCGCCGAGGTGCTGCCCAGTCTGCTGCCCGCCGGGCTCGAACGGCGGGCGGAGCTGCGGACGTTGGGCGTCGCGCGCGTGCCGCTGACCGAGGCGATCGACCGGCTGGCCGGACTGGAGAAGGACCCGCAGTGGTGGCGGCGGCTCTACGACAGCCTCGCCGGGGTCGACCCGGACCGGCTCACGGGGCTGCCCGTGCCGCTCGCGGACGGCCGTACGACGATCGGGCCCCGGCAGGTCCTGCTGCCCGCCGCCGACGGTGAGCGGGCCGCCCCTGAGGCCCTGGTCCGCCTCGCCCGCCTCGGCCTCAAGGTCGCCCACCCGGACGCCGCCCATCCGCTCCTGGAGAAGCTGGGCGCCCTGCCCGCCACCCCGCGCGCCGTCCTCACCACCCCGCAGGTCCGCGCGGCCGTCGCCGCCTCCCTCGACGACGACGGCGGCGCCTGGGACGAGGACGCCCCGGACGCCGAGGAGCTGGCCGACACCGTCCTCGCGCTCGTCCGCGACGCGGGCCTCGAACCCGGCGACGAACCCTGGCTCGGCGCCCTCGCCCTCCCCGACGAGGAGGGCGAACTCGCCCCGGCCGGCGAACTCGTCCTCCCCGGCAGCCCGTTCGCCCAGGTGATGCGCGAGGACGAACTCGCCTCCGTGGACACCGAGTTGGCCGAGCGCTGGGGCGAACAGCCGCTCGCCGCCTGCGGGGTGCTGGCCAACTTCACCCTCGTACGCGCCACTGACGTGGTTCTCGACCCCGACGAACTGGAGCCGCGGGAAGGGGAGTTCGCCGAGCCCGACGACGCGGGGCTCCTCGACGCCGTGGACGTGTGGTGCGAGGACGTGCTGGACCGGCTGCCCGACTCGCCGGTGCCGCCCGTCGCCACGGAGCTCGTCGCCGTACGGGACCTCGACCTGGTGGACGAGGACCGCTGGCCCGAGGCCCTCGCCCTGCTCTCCCGCCCGCCGCTGCGGGACGCCCTCACCCAGCCGGTCCGCATCCTGCTGCCCGACGGGACGCACGAGATCGTCCGCCCGTACACCGCCTGGTGGCTGCGCGGGAACCCGGTCCTCGACGGCCGCCGCCCGGCCGGCCTGCGCGCCGAGGGCGGCGACCCGCTCCTGCACGGCCTGTACGACGCCGCCGACGCCACCGGCTTCAACGACGAGCAGGTCCTGCGGGCCCTCGGCGTCCGCACCTCCGTCGCCGCCCTCCTCGCCGAACCGGGCGGGGCCGCCGAGCTCCTCGACCGCCTCGCCGACCCCGACCGCGAGGTCACCTCGGCCCAACTGCACGCCCTCTACAGCGCGTTGGCCGACCTCGACCCCGAACAGGTCACCCTGCCGGACGAGTTGCGGGCCGTGGTGGACGGTCGGGTGACCGTCGTGGACGCGGCCGACGCCGTGGTCGTCGACTCGCCCGACCTGCTGCCCTTCACCACCGGCACCCCGCTGCTCCCCGTCCGCCCGTCGCGCGCCGCGGACCTCGCCGAGCTGTTCCAGGTGCGGCGGCTGAGCGAGTCGGTCACCGGCGAGGTGACGAGCGAGGGCGTCGAGCACGAGGTCCCGGAGTCCGTACGGGTCCTGCTGGGCCCGGCCACCCCCACGACGTACGTCGAGCACGAGGAGCTCTTCGTCGACGACACCGAAATCGACTGGCGCCGCACCCGTGACGGCGTGCTGCACGCCGCCACGGTGGAGGGCGTCGCCGCGGGCCTCGCCTGGGCGGCCGGCCAGTGGCCGCGCCGCTTCGAGGTCGGCGCCCTGCTGGAGGACCCGTCCAGGACGGAGGAACTGGCACGGGACCGCTGGTTCGACTGAGGGGCCCTGAAGGGGTCTTGAAGGGCCTTGGTCCCGGATGTTCGGCAGGGGCGCCCGGGGCCATTGATGTGATCTGGGCAACATAGGCACCAGAAGTTCACAACTCGTACAACCATTCGCTCCCTTCGTGGATCTGATCACCGCGAGCCCTCGGGCTCCGCAGTCTCAATGACCGGACCTCGCGTGACATGGCTTCGCCGCGAGGTCCCTCTCCACGTGGGGAACGCATGCGTATACGTGCCACCCTGGGCGTCGTCACCGGTGCCCTGGCCCTTTCCGTCCTCGCCGTGCCGGCCGCTCAGGCCGACGACTCGGCGGGCGACACCAAGATCTCGAACGTCGTGGTCAACGGCGGCAAGGACGTCGTCGGCGGCGCGACCGGGAAGAAGACCTTCACGGTCAGCTTCACCGCCACGGACGACTCGGGCATCGACTGGGCCCAGGCGATCCTGTACCACGGCTCGGACATCGAGTCGTCCGACAGCGGCGCCGTCGCCAACAGCAGCGACGGCCGCGCCACTTGCACCGAGGTCAACGCCACGACCTCGACCTGCAAGTCGAGCTTCACCCTTGAGTCCGGCGCCAACCTGATCAACTCGGTGGCCGGCGGCTGGAAGGTCTGGGCGCTCGCCGCGGGCGTCGACGCCGACTACGTCCAGAAGGACAACGCCAAGGGCTTCAAGGTCAAGCGCGCCTCCAAGCTGACCGTCAACGCCTCGCCCGAGCCCGTGAAGAAGGGCAAGACCATCACGGTCAAGGGCAACCTCACCCGTGCCAACTGGGACACGGGCCGGTACGCGGGCTACACCTCCCAGTCGGTGAAGCTCCAGTTCAAGAAGAAGGGCACGACGACCTACAAGGACGTCAAGTCGGTCAGGTCCGGTTCGGCCGGCGCCCTGAAGACCACGGTCACGGCCTCGGTCGACGGCTACTACCGCTACAACTTCGCGGGTACGACGACGACTCCGGCGGTCGCGGCCGCGGGTGACTTCATCGACGTGCAGTAGGACCCTCGGGTGTGTGGGGGTGAGTGGTGATGATGACCTTGGTCACGTGTACGCAAAAGATTCACCTCGCGTACAACCATTCACCCCCGTCACGCATCTGATCACTCGGGTCAACAGACTCTTGATCACTTCGGCCCCGACGTGAGGACGAATGCCGTCCGGGGCCCTTTCTCCATCAGGGGAACGCATGCGCATACGTGCCACCGTGGCCGCCGTCACCGGCGCCCTGGCTCTCTCCGCCTTCGCCGTTCCGGCCGCGCAGGCCGACGACTCCGCCATCTCGCGCGCGGACGTCGCGAAGGTGCTCGACTCCGCCCACGCCGCCTCCGGCAAGAGCGGCGCCCGTATCGCCGCCGCCGAGGCCGACGCGCCGTACGCCCTCGACGCGAGCTTCTCGAACGTGAAGGTCAACGGCGGCAAGGCGATCGTCGCCGGCACCAGCAAGCAGGTCACCGTCCCGACGACGTTCACGCTGACGCACGCCGCCGACGTGGACATCGCCGCGGCCGACTTCGTCGTCGACCTGGAGATCTACCGCGGTTCCTACGACTCGCCGGACAACTACCTGTTCGGCGACCTGTACCCGACCTGCACGCCGGTCTCCACCACCGTCGCGTCCTGCAAGGGCACGATCGACGTCCGTCCGGGCGAGGAGGAGCTGCTCAACTCCGACGCCGGTACGTGGAACGCCAACGCCTACGCCATCGCCTTCAACGGCCAGGACCCGTCCGCCGAGGACTTCGACATCACCAAGGTCGGTTACGCCGAGGTCGCCAAGGCCGGTACGACCAAGGTCCAGCGGTTCTCCAAGCTGACCGTCAACGCGTCGCCCGAGCCCGTGAAGAAG
>NZ_LIQZ01000060.1 GCF_001418655.1 Streptomyces phaeochromogenes
GCCCCACTGTGCCCGAACGCCCCGGCCCCCAAAAACGGATGCCACATGTCAGCGGTGGCCTGAAACCCGAGCCCGTACGACTTATGGGCGCGCGCAATCAGGTCGTACCCGACCGAATGGATCTGCCCCACCTCCGCAACAGCGTCCGGCTTCAGCAGCGGCCCCCGCCCGTCGACCTGACTGATCGCCGCCGCGTACATCCCGGCGAGCCCCCGCGCGGAGGCGACCCCGCCGGCCGAGGCGGAGCCAAGGGCGCGCACGGTACGGGAGTTGGGAAAGTCCATCAGCGACGGAGCCCCCGGCACATGCTCGTTGAACGCGATGGACGACAACGTGTGCGGCCCCTTGGGCGTGGCGTCCAGCAGCGCCTGCTCCGGCGGAGTCGGCGCCATCGGCAGCACCGAGAGATACCGGTGCTCCTCCGACTCGGGCAGCCCCAGATAGAACCCGAGCCCGTACGGCGCACGGACCCGCTCCTCGTACAGCTCCTGGAGCGTACGACCCGTCGCACGCCGTACGACCTCACCCGTGAGCGCGCCGACCACCAGCGCGTGATAGCCGAACGCGGAGCCCGGCCGCCAGAACGGCCGCTGGGTGGCGAGGCGTTCGGCCACCACGCGGTCGTCGGCCATCTCCTCGACCGTGAAGCCCGCGTCCGACCCGACCACGCCCGCCCGGTGCGCGAGCAGCTCCCGCAGGGTCACCGTGCCCTTGCCCTCGGCGGCGAACTCGGGCCAGTAGTGGGCCACTTCACGGTCGAGCTCCAGGGTGCCGTCCTGCACGAGCAGGGCGACCACCAGATGGGCCGCCCCCTTCGTGGAGGAGAAGACACCGAACAGCGTGTCGCCGTCCGTGTCCGCTCCGGTCCAGAGATCGACGACCCGCCGCCCCCGTACGTACGCGCTCAACTGGCCCGCGTAGTCCGGGCGTTCGGCGGCGACGACGGACGCGAACTCCTCGCGCACCGCCTCGAAGCCTTCGGCGACGGTGCCGTGGATCTCCTGTGTCATCCGTACTCTCCTCGTGTCACGGTGCCCTGGGAGCGTTCCTCAGGACACTGTCAGCAAAGCACGCGCGACCTGTGGGAACTGCCCCTTCGGATGATCACGGAACAGCGGCTCGGTGCCGAACAGGACGGCATGCGGACCGCTGACGACCGAGGCCCGGCCCGCGGCCTGCGCCGGACCGCCGCTGCCGTCCTCCAGGGCGCGCCAGTGCCCTGACACGAGCGGGTTCCCGGCCGCGTACGACTGATCCACACGGACCCCGGGGCCGAGGTCCGTGAACCACAGCGGCGCGTAGACGAAGCTGTGGTCCGGGGCGCCGGAGGTCACTCCGCCGCCCGAATTGACCACGCGCACCACGCCGTTGGCGTCACCGTTGCCCTCGACCGGTTCGACCGCGAGGAGCCCGGTGGCGGCGTTGAGGGCCGCTCCGGTGGCTCCGCGGCCGACGAGACCCTTGCGGTCCAGGAAGGCGTCCAGGGAGCCGCGTGCGGCCGTGTTGAGGCCCGTGTGGTTCAGACCGGCGGAGGCGAACAGGACGTCCGCCTTCGACCAGTCGAAGCCCGCGTTGAGGATCGCCGTGGAGACGGGGACGACGTCGAAGTTCATCTCGCGGAGCGCGAACAGCTCGCCCGGTGTGACGGCCGCGGCGACCCGGACCCGGTGGAGCGGGGTGGTGCCGGTCGCCTTCGTCGCGTCGAACGCCACGTCGTACTTCTTCGCCAGGGCCACCGCCTTCGCGCGGGCCGAGGCGGGCACGATCGCACTGCCGTCGGCCGCCCGGCGTACCGAAACCCCGTCCGCGAGAAGGGAGTTGAGGGCCGCGATCTCACGCGCGTCGTCGAGCCGCAGCCGGAGTGTGCCGCGAGGCGCCACATAGCCGACGTTCGCGGCCTCGTGGACCGCACGGTCCGGCACGGAGAGCTTCGACGAGGACGTCCGTACGGTGTCGACCGTCGCGCCCCACAGCCGGCCCAGACTCCAGCCCGAGATGTCGTACATGACCGACACCTTGTCGCTGATGTCCCGCCCGTCCGCCAGCATCACATTGGCCATGCCGCGTTTGGGCTGGCGCAGATCGACGACGTACGACCCCTTCGCGTACGTCTTCCCGCCGAGCCTGAAGTCCTTTGTCGCGCGCCGGACCTGGACGTCGTTGGCGAGCAGGTGGTCGACCAGCCGCGCCGCGGCGGTGGCCGAGCGCTGTGCCTTCGTGCCTGCCGGGATCACGTACGCGCGCGGGAAGTCCGTCGTGTAGACGTCCTCCGGGCCGATGCCCGGCACGCCCGGAACGGTCTCCGGCGACACCGGTACCTGCGCGGCGCCCGTCACGCTCCGCCGGAAGACCTCGATCTGGTCGGCGATGAGCGAAGTGCGGTGGGTCCGCGTGTAGTCGAGGCTCGCGCGCATCGCCGCGCCCGCGATGGCCACGTTGATCGCCGAGCGGCGGCGCAGCTCGGCGACGGGCAGGTCGTCGTACTCGTCGTTGTTCACCGCCATCGGGAACTCGACCGTGTGCGCGGCGACCGTGCCGTGGAACGGCATGTACTGCGGGGTGAAGATCGGCGGCCAGTCGTCCCAGCCCTCCTCCTGGTCCCGGAACGGGATCTGGGCGGGCTCCACACCGTCCTTGGCGGGCGTGTAGCCGAGGCCGTTGACGGCGGCCTCCATGCCCAGGGCGTTGGCGTAGGTGTTCTTCAGGAAGAGGTCGTACTCGTAGTTCTCGCCGTGCGGGGGAGTGGTGGGCTCGATGAGCGTGCCGTTGACGTACCCGTGCAGGTCGACCATGACGGCCGGCTGCTTGTCGATCGCGATCTGGCGCATCGCGCGGACCTCGGGCTGCGAGGCGGTCACGAAGTCACGGTTCAGGTCGAAGCCGTTGGCGTTGGCGCGGGTGCCGGCGATACGGCCGTCCGGGTTCGCGGTGATGTTGAAGTACACGCGGTTGCGGGCGAGGAGATCGGTGGTGGTCCGGTCGTGGGCCGTGGCGAGTTTCTCGATCAACTTGAGGGCCGCGTCCGTGCCCTCCCACTCGTTGCCGTGGATGTTGTTGTTGAAGAACACGGGCGTCTTGTAGGTGCGTTTGACCGACGGGTCCTTGGCGGCGGCCGAGGGTGCGTTCTCGATCAGTTCGCGCATACGTTCCTGGGCGCGGGCCTCGCGTGTGGACTCCGGCGCGGTGACGGTGACCAGGTAGAGCCGGTGGCCGCCGGCCGAGCGCCCCGCGACCTCCACGCTCACCCGGTCGCCGAGCCGCTGGAGCGCGTTCAGCTTCGGGGCGATGGCGTGGTACGGGGTGAGGCCGAGCTTGATGGACTTGTCGGCCGGGTTCTCCGCGTCCGGGGTGAGCACCTGCTCGCGGGGGTAGCCGCGGGTGCCTCCGGCGGTGCCGGTGCCGTCGGTGAGCTCGGTGACCGGGGTGGTCAGGGCGCGGTCGGTGGCGCTCTCCGGGGCCTTGGCGGCGGCCCGGTCGGAGGGACCGGAGAGTCCTGAGCCCTCGCGGACCGGGGGTGCGGGCTGGGCCCCGGGCCGGGGCGTGGGGTCGGCCACGGCGCCGTTCGGGGTGAGCAGGAGCGCCGCCGCCGCGGTGGCGGTGGCCGTGGCGATCAGGGCGGGTCTCGGTAGACGCACGCGTACCTCCGCTGGAGTTGCTGTGGACATGCCTGGACATCGGTACGCGGAGGTCTACCTGTTCGACTCACGTGCAACAAGAGGGCGTTGCCGTCACCGGGGCCACGGGTTGCCGCGGGATGCCGCCGATGGTGGGTCCCGGGGTGGGTGGAGGGGCATGCTGAGTGCGACCCGGCGGGCCGGTCCGGGCGGGTGTGCGCGTGAGGCGAGGAGAGTCCATGGCAACGATTCCGTCGCTCCCCAGCAGGGACGACGTGGCGCGTATGGCACGCAACACGACCGACATCACCGGTCAACTGCTCGACACGGCAGGGAACATCACACGTATCGCGATCAACACCTTTGATCCGAGGGACGGTTCGGGCGCGGAGGTGCTGCGGGTGCTGCGGCAGACGACCGCCGAGCTGGCAGAGGCCAGTGCCTCGCCGGAGGCGCAGGAGGCCTTCTACCGGATCGTGGACACGTTGACGCGGCTGGGGGCGAGTGGGGCGCCGCTCGCCGTCCATCCGGTCAGCGAGCCCGCGCAGGCGCTGCTCACGGCGCTCGGGGACAGTCTGCTGCCGGTCCTCGACGCGGTGGAGCCCGCGGTGGAGGAGGCGGCGGAGGCGCTGGGCGAACTGGTGGACGCGTCGTCGCCGCTGCTGCCCGCGGCGGCGGGGGTGGTGGCGGGGGTGCTCCTTGCCCTCGCGCCCCTGATCCGTGCCGCGGCGGACGTACTGCGGGACTCGTCCCCCGAACTGCGGCGGATGACCGACGCGTTGACCGCGGCGCTGGCTCCGCTGGTCCCGTTGCAGGTCGCGCTCGCCGAGCGGGCCGCCGCCGCGGGGGCGGGGGTCGTGCGGGCGGCCCTGCCCCCGCTGGCAGACCTCACGGAGGCGGCGGCTGCCGGCCTGAAGGCGGGCCGTCCCCTCCTGATCGCCGGCGAGGAGTTCGTGGTCTCCGGCCTCGAACGCCTCCAGCCGTTGCTACTGGTGTCCGCGTCGCGCGTGGGAAAGGTGGCTCGGGCCGGCGCGGTACGCGTCTCCGCGGCGGTATCGCCTGCGGCGGAGCGGGGGGTCGTGGTGGCGGTCCACCCCGCATGACGCCTGCGGGTACGCGGGGGCTGGCCGCGCAGTTCCCCGCGCCCCTAAGGCCTGCGCAGTCCCCAGCGCCCCAAAGGCCTGCGCAGTTCCCCGCGCCCCCAAAAGACTGCGCAGTTCCCCGCGCCCCTGAGACAGACGGCCGCCGACGCCCGCACATCCCACCACGCCCCCTCCGACCGGCACCCTCCAGGGGACTTCGGCCACGGGTCTTTTAGGGGCGCGGGGAACAGCGCAGGCACCTCAGGCCGACCCGCACGTGGTGAACAGGCTCGGGCCACGGGTCTTTTAGGGGCGCGGGGAACGGCGCGGGCACCCCAAGCCGACCCGCACCTGGTGAACCGGCCCAGGCCACCGGCGTCTTCAGGGGCGCGGGGAACGGCGCGACAAGCCACAGCGGGCCCGCAGCCCCCCGAACCCCCCGGCGGAGCCCCCGGTATGGTGCAGGCATGCATGATCTTGGCGTCGGCCTGCGCTACTTGTTGCGGGGACAGCGATGGGTGACCCGCCACGGAAAGCAGTTCGGCTTCGGACTGATCCCCGGCCTCATCACCCTCGTCCTGTACGCCGCCGCCCTCACCGCCCTGGCCCTGTGGGGAACGGACTTCACCGCCTGGGCCACCCCCTTCGCGGACGACTGGTCGAGCCCCTGGCTCGGCCTCTTCCGCGGATTCCTGACGGCCGTCCTCTTCGCCCTCGCCCTCCTCCTCTCCGTGGTCACGTTCACCGCCGTGACCCTCCTCCTCGGCCAGCCCTTCTACGAGAACCTCTCGGAGAAGGTGGACCGGGACGTCTCCCCGGACGGCACGGCACCGGAGTCGGGCCTGCCCCTGTGGCGCGAGCTCCTGATCTCCGCACGGGACAGCCTCCGGATCGTGGCGAGGGCCCTGGTCTGGGGCGTACTGCTCTTCGCGCTCGGGTTCATCCCGTTCGTAGGACAGACCGTCGTCCCGGTGATCGGCTTCTTCGTCACCGGCTTCTTCCTCACCGAGGAACTGACGGGGGTCGCCCTGCAACGCCGCGGCGCCGTACTCCGCGACCGCCTCACCCTGCTCCGCTCGCGCAAGATGCTGATCTGGGGCTTCGGCACCCCGCTGGCGGTCGCCTTCCTCGTCCCCTTCGTCGCCGTCTTCCTGATGCCCGGCGCGGTCGCGGGCGCCACCTTGATGGCCCGCGATCTGATGGGCGAGGAGACCCGCGAAGAAGAGGACGAGGGGGAGGACGAGGGAGAGCAGGCCGGCCGCGTCAGTCGGTGACGTCCGCCGCCACCTTCAGGATCGACCGGACCTGGGCGATGATGTCCAGCCGGTTCTGGATGAACTGGGGGTCGGTGACCGTCCCGCTCGCCGGATCCGTGTTGCCCGTCCCGAACTGCAGGACCGGCGTGTGGACATGGCCGCCGGGCAGCGAGGCGGTGAGGCCCAGCCGGTCCCGCAGCAGCGTCGCGCGGTACGCGATCTCGTTCGAGAGGTAGTCACCGCCGCCACCCGCGCGGGCGGTCGAGCCGGGCGTCGGTCCTTCGGGGCGTACGACGGGAGTGGTGCCGCCCGCCGGGATCTCGGTCACCGACGTGTTGTCGTACACGGGGAAGCGGCCCGTGCTCGCGGCCACGATGTCCTTGTACGGCAAGGTCGTTGACGTCCACTGAGGCTGCGAGGCCGGGTCGGTGACCGGGATCGTCTCGGTGCGGGAGAGGTTCTCGTTGTCCCCGAAGCCGCCCCGCCAGGCCCCGTTGGTGCGTTCGACGTCGAACCGGCCCACCCGGCCCTGGCTGACCGTCGTGAACAGGTCGACGCGGGGCAGATGCGGACGCAGGGTCCGCTCCACCGTGCCGTCGGCGAAGTCCTGCCAGCGGACCGGGAAGACGGCCGTCTCGATGCGCGCCGGGCCGTCCGCCGTCTCGATCACCGTGCCGTCGAGCGCGAGGGCCGTGGCTCCGGACGGGTTGGAGATCCGGATGTCCCGGTCCAGCGTGAACGGGTCGAAGCCGGTCACCAGGATCCGCTTGATGCCCTTGGCATGTGGGTAGCGGATGGTGTCCTGCCCACGGGAAGTGCGCTCAAGTGAGCCGAGAAGACGGGTCCGTTGGGCTTCCGTGAGGCCGAACCGCGGCTCCCACTGGCGTACTTCACGGGTCATGCCGAGCCGCGCCCAGTACAGCGGGCGGTCGTCGTCCCGGCTCAGGTCGCCGCCCGCCGGGCCCCGGCCCTGCGCGCGGTCCACCGCCCGCTGCCACAGCCGCGCGCCCTGCCGTTCGACCACCCGCTCGGCCTGCGCGTACGAACGGGCCTTGCCCAGTGCTCGTACGAACTCCGGTGCCACCGTGGCGAATCCGGAGCGGGCCAGGATCTCCTGGGGCGCCGCGTTGTCGAGTCGCCGCTCCTCCACGGTGGGCGCGGCGGCGGTGTCCTCCGCCGCGTGGGCGGGCGGGGCCGCGAGGCCGGTCAGCAGGGCCAGGCCGAGGGCGCCGAGCTGAACACGTATGTGCGTCAAGGTAGTTCAGGTCCTTCCGTCGCGAGTGGGGGCCGTCGTCGGATGGCGGCAGTATGCGTGACGGACGGGGCGCGCGCCATGCCGCGTGATCAGAGGGGCGCCCGAGTCAGGTGCGAGGCGTGGGGATCTTCGCCGCCGCCTCGCGCAGGGCGGTCAGGAACGCCGTCGTGGGCGGCTCCGGGTGTCTGCCTCTGGCCGTCGCCGCGTACACCGCCCGGGCCGGAGCCCCCTCGTCGCGGACCGGGAGGAGAGCGATGTCGGGGCGTACGGACTCGGCGGCGAGCGCCGGGATCAGGGTCACCCCGAGCCCGGCGGCCACGTACCCCTGCTTGGCCGTCCACTCGGCGACGACGTGTGCCACGCGCGGGCGGAAACCGTGCCGCAGTGCCGTGTCGAGGAGGGTGCCCTCGGGGCGGGAGCTGCCGGATATCCAGTCCGCGTCGGCGAGTCGGGACAGCTCGACCGAGGGGAGGTTCGCAAGGGGGTGGGCGGCGGGGACGGCCACGTACAGGGACTCGTCGAGGAGGTGGTGCAGTTCGTAGGCGTCCAGCGGGGCGTGGCCCGTCGTGGAGACGACCGCGAGGTCGAGGCCGCCGGAGGTGAGGCCGTCGAGGAGGGCCGGTGTCAGTCCCTCCTCGCGGGTGAGCCGGACCCCTGGGTGCCGGGCACGGAAGGCGGCGATGGCTCGTGGCACCAGTGTCGCGTCGGCCGTCGGGAACGCGCCGACCCGCACTCTCCCGCTCGCTGCCTCGCGCAGTGCCGCCAACTCCCGTCCGGCGTCCCGCAGTCGGGCGGTGACGGCCTCGGCGTGCGGTACCAGCGACCGCCCCGCCCCCGTCAGCCGAACCCCTCGCGGCAGCCGGTCGAAGAGCGGGGTCCCGCCGAGGGCCGCCTCCAGCGAGGCGACCTGCCGCGACACCGCCGACTGCGTCCAGCCGAGCACCCGCCCGGCCACCGTGAACGACCCGTGCCGGGCCACCTCCAGGAACACCCGCAGCCATACGGTCGAGAGGTCCGGTACGTCGTCCGGGTCGCCGGTCCCCACCCCCACGGCCCCGCCGACCAGGGCGTCGGCATCATTTTCGGCATGCGGTATCGGCATGGTGGCCATGCTAGACATTCGCTTGTCGCATCGTCCGTCCCTGCCTAGCGTCGAGGACACGTGCAAGAGGACACGTGCACGAAGGACCGCCGAAGGAACACGTGAAGATGCAGATATCGCTCGACAACCCGCCCTCCGCCCCGCAGCCCGCAAACGCCTACTACTCCCAGGTCGCCCGGGTCGAACTCGGCGGCGGGGGAGTGATGTTGTACCTCTCCGGACAGGTCGCCGACGGAGACACCCTGGCCGAGCAGTCCCGCGGAGTCTTCGAGACCATCGACGCCCTGCTCAAGGCGCACGGAGCCACCCTCGCCGACGTCATCAACATCCGTACGTATCTGACGGACATCGGCAGGCTCCACGAATACGGCGCCGTACGACGGGAGTTCCTCACCGGGACCGCCCCCACCAGCATGACCTTCGAGGTGTCCCGGCTGTTCAAGCCGGAGGCCCTCGTCGAGGTGGAGGTCGTCGCCGCCGTCAGTCCCCGCTGACCCCGGGGCCCGGAGCGGGGCCGGGCCCAGGCCCCTCGCCCAGCAGCGTGAGGAAGTCCCGGAACGCCGCCGGCATGTCCACCGACTCCGGTGCGAGCAGCCACTGGTACTGCAGCCCGTCCATCACCGCGACGAGCAGGGGGGCGGCCCGCTCCGGGGTGAGCCCGCTCGGCAGCTGTTCCCCGTACTCGGCCCGCAGTACCTGGGCCATGTTCGCCCGCACGACCTCGTACCGCTCGGTGAAGAACTCGCGGGCCGGGTGCCCCTCCGTGACGCTCTCACCGAGGAGCGCGGAGAAGGTCTGCACGATGGCGGGCCGCATCGCGTTGTACTCGACCAGCTGGCCCAGCAGATCGAGCCGCAGCCTGGTGCCGGGCACCGCGTCCCACTGGTCGCGCTCCGCCATCACGGCGACGAGCAGCGCCTCCTTGGTGGGGAAGTGGTGCAGCAGCCCCTGCTGGGTGAGCCCGACCCGCTCGGCGACGGCGGCCAGACTCGCGCCCCGGTAACCGCGCTCGGCGATCACCTCCAGCGTCGCCCGGAGGATCTCCGCACGCCGCTCCACGCTCCTGGCCGACCGGGGGGCCTTGCTCGTCATGACGTCACCGTACGACATGGGCACAGTCCCCGGATCGTCGAAAGTAACGCACGGATAACGAAACCTACCGATCTACAGGTGGCGGAGGCAGGATGGAGCGACGGTACGGACTTCAATGAGGAGGCACCGCCATGGCGGGAACGCAGGGAACCCGGTCCACCCCGGCCGACCAGGCACGCGAGGCCGTGGTCGAGACCGCGCTCGCGAAACTCGACCTGGACGCGAAGGCGCGGCTGCTCGCCGGACAGGACATGTGGTCCCTGCCCGCCCTGCCGGAGATCGGCCTGAAGTCGCTGGTCATGTCCGACGGTCCGATAGGGGTGCGCGGCGTGCGATGGACCGCCGACGACCCGTCCATCGCGCTGCCGTCCCCGACCGCCCTCGCCGCCACCTGGGACCCCGCCCTGGCCCGCCGCGCCGGCACCCTCCTCGCCCAGGAGGCCCGCCGCAAGGGCGTCCACGTCCTGCTCGCCCCCACGGTCAACCTGCACCGCTCACCGCTCGGCGGCCGTCACTTCGAGGCGTACAGCGAGGACCCGTATCTCACCGGACGGATCGGCACCGGGTACGTCACCGGTGTCCAGGAGGGCGGCGTCGGCACGACCGTCAAGCACTTCGTCGCCAACGACGCCGAGACCGACCGCTTCACCGTGAACAACGTGGTCTCCGAACGTGCCCTGCGCGAGCTCTACTTGGCGCCCTTCGAGGCGATCGTCGAGAACGCCCACCCCTGGGGCATCATGACCGCCTACAACTCGGTCAACGGCACGACGATGACCGAGCACCGCTACCTGGTCAACGAAGTCCTGCGCGGCGAGTGGGGCTTCGACGGCTTCAACGTCTCCGACTGGATGGCCGCCCGCTCCACCGTCGCCGACATCGAGGGCGGCCTGGACGTCGCGATGCCGGGCCCGACCACCGTGTACGGCGAGAAGCTCGCCGCCGCCGTCCGCGCCGGAGAGGTGACGGAGGCCAAGGTCGACGACGCCGTGCGCAACGTCCTGCGCCTGGCCGCCCGCGTCGGCATCCTGGACGGCGCCGAGCCGGCGGTCACCGAACTCCCGGCGGACGTCGACGGCGACGCCCTGGCCCGCGAGATCGCCCGCCGCGCCTTCGTGCTCGTGCGCAACGAAGGCGCCCTCCCGATCCCCGAGGGGCGGTCGGTCGCCCTCATCGGCGCCGCCGCCCGCGACGCCCGCGTCCTCGGCGGCGGCTCCGCCGTCGTCTTCCCCGACCACGTCGTCTCCCCGCTCGACGGCCTCACCGCCGCCCTGCCCGAGGGCGCGCTGACGTACGCGCTCGGCGCCGACCCGAACGAGGAACCGGCCGCCGCCGACAAGGGATTCGAGCTGCGCGCGGTCTGCCGCGACACCGACGGCACCGTCGTCGGCACGGGCTCCGCACCGAGCGGCCACCTCCAGTGGATGGGCGGCGACCTGCCCGACGGCGTCACCCACGACACCCTCCACAGCGTCGAACTCACCGGCACCTTCACCCCGCGCGAGAGCGGCCGACACACCTTCGGAATCAAGGGACTCGGCGCCTTCACACTCACGGTCGACGGCACGACGTACTTCGACGGGGACCAACGGGTGGAGACGGACGACCCGTTCGTGACGTTCTTCGGCGCTCCGGTCGAGCACGCCACGGTGGACCTGACCGCCGGCGACACCTACGAGGTCTCACTGCGCCACATCGTCTCCGTACCCGAGCACGTCCCCATGAAGGTCGTCGCCTTCACGCTCACCCACCAGGAGCCCCAGCGCGACCCCGACGAGCTGATCGCCGAGGCCGTCGAGGCCGCCCGCGCCGCCGACACCGCGGTCGTCGTGGTCGCCACGACGGAACGCGTCGAGTCCGAGGGCTTCGACCGCAAGGACCTCCGACTCCCCGGCCGCCAGGACGAGTTGGTCCACGCGGTCGCCGCCGCAAACCCCAACACCGTCGTGGTCGTCAACTCCGGCTCCCCGGTGGAACTCCCGTGGCGCGACGACGTGTCCGCCGTACTCCTCAGCTGGTTCCCGGGCCAGGAGGGCGGCGCGGCCCTCGCCGACGTCCTCACCGGCACCCACGAGCCCGGCGGCCGACTCCCCACCACCTGGGGCTCGTTCACCGATGCCCCGGTCACCCAGGTCACCCCCACCGACGGCGAACTTCCCTACACCGAGGACGTGTTCATCGGCTACCGAGCCTGGGAGAAGGAGGGCCGCACCCCGACGTACCCCTTCGGCCACGGCCTCGGCTACACCGACTGGACGTACGACGAGATCAAGGTGACGGGCACGACGGTCACGGTCCGCATCACCAACTCCGGCCCCCGCAAGGGCCGCGAGACCGTCCAGATCTACGTGGCCCGCCGACTGGCCGGCTTCGCGACGGCAGAGGCATCCCCGGGCGAAAGCACCGAGGTCACGATCGAACTCCCCACCCGGGCCTTCGAGACCTGGGACGAGAAGACCAACGCCTGGGCCCCGCTGAAGGGTTCGTTCGAGGTCGAGGCATCCCACTCGATCGCCGACTGCAGGCTGAGGGCGGTCGTTGAAGTCTGACCCGCACATCGGGCTTCCAGGGGCGCGGCCTGCCACAGCGAATCCGCAGGTTCAGGACGGCGATTTCCGAGCGGTCACGGCCGCGTACGCCATCTCGGCAAGCCGCGCCTGTCCGTTCTTGCTGGGATGGAACCAGTCCCAGTGACTCAACTGCTTCGTGCCGAACCGGTACTCGAACACCGCTCCACCATCGAACCGGCACCGCTGATCCTTCGCGCACACTTCCCGCAGCACCGAGTTGTAGGACTCCACCCGATCCTGCACGGTGTCCCGCCGCAACGTCGCAGCCGAGTCCAACGCGTCGGCGTCACCGAGCATCGACGGGCAGATACCGAGCTTCCAGATCTGCTTGCTCAGCTGGTTGGTCCGCCCCTCCGACCACAACCGCTTCAGATCGGGCACGCTCGACACGTACACCTGCGTCTTCGGCAGCGCCTCCCGCAGCGTGGTCAGCGCGTCCTGGAACTGGGTGCGGAACTCCGCCACCGAGGTCATCGCGGACACCGAAGAGCGGCAGGCGTCGTTCGCGCCGGCCATGACCGTGACCAGCTCGGGCTTCCTCGTCGCGGCCTGGGCCATCTGGCCGGGCAGATCGGCCATGCGGGAGCCGGTCTGCGCGTAGTTCCAGCTGCGCTGGGCGGCACCGGCCGGGCCGAGGAGCCGTACGGCGAGGCTGTTCACCTTCGTGTCGGTGCCGGTCGCCCACGAGACCTCGGGGCAGTCGGACAGCACCGAGCAGGCGTCGAAGCCGCGGGTGATGGAGTCGCCGACCGCGGCCAGTGAACCTGGGCTGCTGTCCCAGGCGGGAGTGGGTTTGGGGGACGGTTTCGCGGCCCGCGCGGAGGTGCCCGAGGGCCCGGGGGAGTTGCCGCCACTGGCGTCGCATCCGGCCAGTCCCGCGACACCCAGCAGGGCCGCCACCGCGGCCGCGGCGACACCTCGTGAACCGTGACCACGCTTCCGCATCCCCAGTTCCCCTCGTTCGTCACGCAACGGCGGCCCGCCCAGGAGCGTCCCCCTGGGTGGCTGTGTTTTCCCGGGGGACACGTAGTCCAAATGCGGCTGCGCCGCGGGCCGGACCCCCGGCCGGGTGCCCGCCACGCGTCCCGCCGGGTGAAACCTCGGTGTTTCCGGGCGTTGGGACCGACGGTACGTCACACTCCTTGCGCCGCCGCACGGTAGCCTCGCCACGTGGCTGCCCAGCCACTGACGTTCCGCCAAAGTACAAGATGCCCGCTCTGTCCGGAGGTCCCAGTGACGACACGTGGAGTTCTCTACGTGCACTCCGCGCCGCGTGCGCTGTGCCCGCACGTCGAATGGGCAGTCGCGGGTGTGCTCGGCACGCGAGTCAGCCTCGACTGGATCCGGCAGCCCGCGTCACCCGGCACCTGGAGATCCGAGTTCTCCTGGAAGGGCGAGGTCGGCACGGCCTCCAAGCTCGCCTCGGCGCTGCGCGGCTGGCAGATGCTGCGCTTCGAGGTCACCGCCGAACCGTGCGCCACCGCCGAGGGAGAGCGCTACAGCTGCACCCCTGAGCTGGGCATCTTCCACGCCGTGACCGGCATCCACGGCGACATCCTGATCCCCGAGGACCGTCTGCGCGCCGCCCTGGTCCGCTCCCAGCAGGGCGAGACGCAACTGGAGTCCGAACTCACCAAGCTCCTCGGCAAGCCCTGGGACGACGAACTGGAGCCCTTCCGCTACGCGGGCGAGGGCGCTCCCGTCCGCTGGCTCCACCAGGTCGTCTGAGCCAGGTGGTCTGACGAGCAGGCTCCGTTCGACGACAAGTGGCCCGGGTTCCTCAAAGAGGAGCCAGGGCCACTCACCGTAAGCACAAAAACGGCTGAAATCAGACCGTACGGAACGCCAGAACCACGTTGTGCCCACCAAAGCCGAACGAGTCGTTCAGCGCGGCGATCCGCCCCTCGACGGGCAGCTTCCGAGCCTCACCGCGAACGATGTCCGCGGTCGCCTCGGCCTCGGGGTCGAGGTTCTCGATGTTGATCGTCGGCGGCGCGATCCGGTTGTAGAGCGCCAGCACCGTGGCCACGGACTCCACACCACCGGCGCCACCGAGCAGATGCCCGGTCATGGACTTCGTACCGGAGACCGCGAAGTGGTCGGCGTCGTCGCCGAAGACCTTGCGCAGCGCCTTCAGCTCGGCCACGTCACCGGCCGGCGTGGAGGTCGCGTGCGCGTTGACGTGCACGATCTCCGCCGGGTTCAGGTCGGTGTTGTCCAGCAGGTTCTGCAGGGCGTGGGCGATGCCCCGCCCCTCGGGCTCCGGCTGCACGATGTCGTGGCCGTCGGCCGAGATGCCCTGGCCGACCGCCTCCGCGTACACGCGGGCGCCGCGCTTGGCGGCGTGCTCGGCCGACTCCAGGACGATGACGCCCGCGCCCTCGCCGAGGACGAAGCCGTCCCGGCCGAGGTCGTAGGGACGCGAGGCGCCCTGCGGGTCGTCGTTGTTCTTGGACATCGCCATCATGTTGCCGAAGGCGGCGATGGGGAGGGGGTGGATGGCCGCCTCCGTGCCACCGGCGACGACGACGTCGGCGCGGCCGGTGCGGATCATCTCGATGGCGTAGCCGATGGCCTCGGCGCCCGACGCGCAGGCGGAGACCGGGGTGTGCACACCGGCGCGCGCGCCGACGAGCAGACCCACGTTGGCCGAGGGGCCGTTCGGCATCAGCATGGGGACGGTGTGCGGGGAGACGCGGCGTACGCCCTTCTCCTTGAGCACGTCGTACTGGTCGAGCAGGGTCGTGACGCCACCGATGCCGGAGGCGATGACCGCGCCGAGACGGTCGGGGTCGACCGCTGCGTCCTCGCCCGCCTTGTCGGTGTAACCGGCGTCCGCCCAGGCCTCCTTGGCCGCGATCAGCGCGAACTGCGCCGAGCGGTCGAGGCGGCGGGCCTGCGGGCGCGGAATGACCTCGCCCGGCTCCACGGCGATCTGCGCCGCGATACGGACCGCCTGGTCGGCGGCCCAGTCCTGCTCCAGAGGGCGGACACCGGAACGTCCGGCGACCAGGCCCTCCCAGGTCGAGGCTGCGTCGCCACCCAGCGGTGTGGTTGCGCCGATACCGGTGACGACCACGGTGCGATTGGTCGGGCTCACGGGAATTCTTTCTCCAACGGATACGAGGATTCAGCGGCGCCACCGCCGGGTGGCGGGGCTAGCAGCGTCCGGGGGTGAGGGTGGGCTCAGCCCTGGTGCTTGAGGATGTACTCGGTCGCGTCGCCGACCGTCTTGAGGTTCTTGACGTCGTCGTCCGGGATCTTGACGTCGAAGCGCTCTTCGGCGGCGACGACGACCTCGACCATGGACAGCGAGTCGACGTCCAGGTCGTCGGTGAAGGACTTCTCCAGCTGGACGTCCTCGACCGGGATGCCGGCGATCTCGTTCACGATGTCGGCGAGACCGGCGACGATCTCTTCCTGAGTGGCGGCCATGTCAGGCGCTCCTTCTTGTGTATCCAGAGGGTGTGGCGGTACTCCCGCCCGGAAGGATCCGGGCGGTGTGCCTAGGGGAGGGTAACGACCGTCGCGGCGTACACGAGACCCGCCCCGAAGCCGATGACGAGCGCGGTGTCGCCGCTCTTCGCCTCGCCGGTCGCCAGGAGCCGCTCCATCGCGAGCGGAATCGAGGCGGCCGAGGTGTTACCGGTGGTGCGCACGTCACGGGCGACCGTGACGTGTTCCGGCAGCTTGAGAGTCTTCACCATCGAGTCGATGATCCGCTCGTTGGCCTGGTGGGGAATGAAGACGTCCAAGTCGTCCGCAGTGAGTCCGGCGGCGTCCAGCGCCTCCTTGGCGACCTTCGCCATCTCGAACACGGCCCAGCGGAACACCGCCTGGCCTTCCTGCGTGATCGCGGGGAACTTGACCTCGCCCTTGGAGTCCAGGGGCAGCTCGGACACGTCACCGATCCGGAAACGGTCCCAGGGGATGGTCTGCTTGATCGTATGGGACTTGTCGCCCTCGGAGCCCCAGACCGTGGGGCCGATGTGCGGCTCCTGGGAGGGGCCGACGACGACCGCGCCCGCGCCGTCACCGAACAGGAAGGCCGTCGCGCGGTCCTCCAGGTCGGTCAGGTCGGAGAGCCGCTCGACGCCGATGACGAGTACGTACTCGGCGGAACCCTCCACGACCATGCCCTTGGCGAGGGTCAGTCCGTAGCCGAAGCCGGCGCAGCCCGCCGAGATGTCGAAGGCCGCGGCCTTCGCCGTGCCGAGCTTGTCGGCGATCTCGGTGGCGACGGCCGGGGTCTGGCTGAAGTGCGAGACGGTCGAGACGACCACGGCGCCGATCTGCTCGGCGCTGATCCCGGCGTCGGCGATGGCCTTGCCGGACGCCTCGATCGACATGGCGGCGACGGTCTCCTCGTCGTTCGCCCAGTGCCGGGTCTCGATGCCGGAGCGCGAGCGGATCCACTCGTCGGACGAGTCGATCGTTTCGAGGATCACCTCGTTCGGCACGACACGGACCGGGCGGTAGCCGCCGACACCGAGGATGCGCGCGTACGGGGCGCCCTTGCTGGGCTTGATCTTCGACATGCTCTGTCGGCTCCTTACGCGCTCAGGCGGAGGCGTGCTCGGCGATGAGCTCGCGAGCCGCGTCCAGGTCGTCGGGTGTCTTCAGCGCCAGCGTCTTCACGCCGGGCAGCGCGCGCTTGGCGAGACCGGTCAGGGTGCCGCCGGGGCACACCTCCAGGAGCGCGGTCACGCCGAGTTCCTTGAAGGTCTCCATGCACAGGTCCCAGCGGACCGGGTTGGCGACCTGGCCGACGAGCCGGGCCAGGACCTCCGAGCCGGCGGTGACGGCCTGTCCGTCCTTGTTGGACACGTACGTGACCGTCGGGTCGGCGGGCGACAGCTCGGCCGCGGCGCGGGCGAGGGTGTCGACCGCCGGGGCCATGTGGTGCGTGTGGAACGCGCCCGCGACCTTGAGGGCCACCACACGGCGTACGCCCTCGGGCTTGTCGGCCTCAAGGGCGGCCAGCTCCTCCAGCGTGCCGGCGGCCACGACCTGGCCCGCGCCGTTCACGTTGGCCGGGGTCAGGCCGAGCTTCTCCAGGTGCGGGATGGTCACTTCCGGGTCGCCGCCGAGCAGCGCCGACATTCCGGTGGCGGTGGCGGCGGTCGCCTCCGCCATGGCCAGCCCGCGGGTGCGGACGAGGCGGACGGCCTCCTCGTCGGGGAGTACCCCGGCGAGCGCGGCGGCGGTCAGTTCGCCGACGCTGTGGCCGGCGACGGCGCCGACCTTGAGCGGCAGCTGGGCCGGGTCGTCGAAGAGCGTGTACGCGGAGGTCAGCCCGGCCGCGACCAGGAGCGGCTGCGCCACCGCGGTGTCACGGATCTCGTCCGCGTCCCCCTCGGTGCCGTAGCGGATCAGGTCGAGCTCCACGGCGTCGGACCACGCCTCAAGGGCACCGCGGACACCGGGGAGGTCGAGCCAGGGAGTCAGGAAGCCGGGCGTCTGGGCGCCCTGGCCGGGAGCGACGAGTACGAGCACTCTCACACTCTCTCTTGTGGACGGGCACGGCCGCCCGTGGGGACAGGGACGAAGAACAGGAGGGGGAATTGTAGGTCCCCGACAAAAGCCTAGAGCTGGGGATCTCCATCGGCCAGACGCCCCAGGATCAGCGCGATCCGCAGCGTGAACGCCGAACGTACATCCGAAGGCGACCAGCCGGTGACGTCAGTCACACGTCGAAGCCGGTAGCGCACGGTGTTGGGATGCACGAAGAGCATCCGGGCCGCCCCTTCGAGACTGCTCGCCTGTTCGAGATAGACGCTCAGCGTCTCCAGGAGAGCGGACCCGGCCTCCTCCAGTGGTCTGTAGATCTCCTCCACCAGCTGTTCACGGGCAGAGGGATCCGAGGCGATCGCGCGCTCCGGCAGCAGATCGTCCGCCAGAACCGGCCGCGGGGCGTCCTGCCAGGCGAAACACGCCTTGAGGCCGGCGGCGGCGGCCTGCGCGGACCGGGTCGCGGCGAGCAGGTCGGGCACGACCGGCCCGGCCACCACGGGTCCCGCGGCATACGGCCCGATCAGGGACTTGGCGACAGCGAGCGGGTTGTCGCTGCCGCCCGCGATGACGACCAGGCGGTCCCCGAGGACCCCGGTCAGCACCTGGAGCTTGGCGTGCCGGGCGGCCCGCCTGATGGCCTCGACGGTCAGCTCGCTGTCACCGTCGGGCGCCGTGCCCAGCACCACGCACACATGCTCGGGCGAGTTCCAGCCGAGCGCCGCGGCACGGGACACCGCCCCTTCGTCGGCCTCGCCGGAGAGGACGGCGTTCACGACCAGGGACTCCAGCCGGGCGTCCCAGGCACCGCGCGCCTCGGCGGCCTGCGCGTACACCTGGGCGGTGGCGAAGGCGATCTCCCGCGCGTACACGAGCAGCGCCTCGCGGAGCACGGACTCGTCACCGGGAGCGGCCACCTCGTCGATGGCGCTCTCCATGACCTCGATCGTCGTCCGCACCATCTCGACGGTCTGGCGCAGGGTGATCGCCCTGGTCAGCTCGCGCGGCGCGGTGCCGAAGACGTCCGTGGAGATCGCCTGGGGAGCGTCCGGATGCCGGAACCACTCCTTGAACGCGGCGATACCCGCCTGGGCGACGAGGCCGATCCACGACCGGTTCTCCGGGGACATCGCCCGGTACCACGGCAGCGTCTCGTCCATGCGCGCGATCGCCTGGGCCGCGAGACTGCCGGACGACTTCTCCAGCCGCTTCAGGGTCGCGGCGTGCGCATGGGCGGCGCGGGCGGCGCGTTCGGTGTTGCTGGATTCGGGTTCGGGCACGGGACAAGACTGCCTTATCAGGACGGGAGTATGCGGCGGAGGGTCTCGGACGGCTCGTCCGACGGGTCTACGGTGGGTCCGTGATGGACGTACGGCGCGCCGACGAGCGCTACCGCGGAGGCGACCCGACGGCCGGGATCGCGTCCCTGCACGCCTTCTCCTTCGGCCCGCACTACGACCCCGACAACCTCCGTTTCGGCGCGGTCATCGCCTGCAACGAGGAGCACCTCGCGCCCGGCGCCGGCTTCGACGAGCACCCCCACAGCCACACCGAGATCGTCACCTGGGTCGTCGAGGGCGAACTGACCCACCGCGACACGACCGGCCACGAGTCGGTCGTACGCCCCGGTGACGTCCAGCGCCTCAGCTCGGCCGGCGGAGTCCGCCACATCGAACGCAACGACGGCGACACACCCCTGCTCTTCGTCCAGATGTGGCTCGCCCCCCTTGAGCCGGGCGGCGACCCCGCGTACGAGGTCGTCCACGGCATCGCCGACTCCACCCCGTACGCCGTCCCGGAGGCCGCCGCGATGCTCCACGTCCGCCGCCTCGCGCCGGGGGAGCGCACGGCCGTCCCGGACGCGCCGTTCGTGTACGCACATGTCGTACGCGGCGAGGTCCTGCTGGACAGCTGGGTGCTGAGCCCCGGCGACGCGGCCCGCATCACGGACGCGAAGGACCTGGAGGCGGTCGCCCGGGACGGGGCGGAGCTGCTGTTCTGGGAGATGGCGTAGGGAGCCCCTTACGGGGTGCCGGAGAGCTCGGCCAGCACCGCGTCCGTGAAGGCGGGCCACACCTCGACGGCCCACGGCCCGAAGGCCCGGTCCGTCAGCGCCACGCAGGCCGCTCCCGCGTCGGGGTCGATCCACAGGAACGTACCGGACTGCCCGAAGTGCCCGAAGGTCCGCGGCGAGGACGAACTCCCCGTCCAGTGGGGCGACTTGGAGTCCCGGATCTCGAAGCCGAGGCCCCAGTCGTTGGGGTTCTGGTGCCCGTACCCCGGCAGGACACCCTTCGTCCCCGGGTACTGCACGGTCATCGCCTCGGCGACGGTCCGCGGGTCGAGCAGCCGCGGCGTCTGCACCTCGGCGGCGAACCGCACCAGATCGTCGACGGTCGAGACACCGTCCTTCGCGGGCGAGCCGTCGAGGGTCGTCGACGTCATCCCGAGCGGTTCGAGCACCGCCTGCTTCAGATACTCGCCGAAGGGAATCTCCGTCGCCTTCGCGATGTGATCCCCCAACTGCTCGAACCCGGCGTTGGAGTACAGCCGCCGCAGCCCCGGCGCCGCCGTCACCCGGTGCTCGTCGAAGGCCAGCCCACTGGTGTGCGCGAGCAGATGCCGCACGGTCGACCCCTCGGGCCCGGCGGCCTCGTCCAGCTCGACGGCCCCTTCCTCGTACGCGACGAGGGCGGCGTAGGCGGCGAGGGGCTTGGTGACAGAGGCAAGCGCGAACGGTCGGGTGACTGGGCCGTGGGTCCCGAGCACGACACCGTCCGCCCGCACGACGGCGGCGGCAACGGTAGGAACGGGCCACTCTTCAATCAGCGCAAGACTCTCCAAAGACATGAACAAGAGCCTACGACCACGGTGATACGGCGCGACCAGCCCCCACCGACCCGCACTCAAAACCGAAGCCGCATCAAAGGATCAGGCGTCCGCACGAACCCCATGGACGCGTACAACGGCGCGGCCTCCGCCGACGCGGTCAGATCGATCTGACCGACCCCCTCCTCCCGGAACCACCCCACCAACGCCTCCATACAGGCCCGCGCATACCCCCGCCGCCGCGCCTCGGGATCGGTCGCCACGCTGAACACGTAACCGATCCGCCCGTGCGGATTCCCGGCCCGCCCGATCCGGTACTCCACGGTCCCCACGACAAGCGCCCCCAGCGCCCCCACCCGCTCGGGGTGATCGACGACGAAGGCCGCGAATCCCCCGTCGGGATCGGCCAGCCGCCCCCGTATGGTGGTCAGGGACTCGGCGTGCCAGTCGGTGGACGTGTCCGCCCCGGCCATGGAGTCGATCATCACCTGACGCAGTCGAAGCAGTTCCTCGGCGTCCTCGGGCACGGCACGGCGTACAAGACTCATGATCGGCACGGTAGTCACGGGCCCCGGCCGATGTCGTCGGAATTTCATCGGAATCCGCTTGCTTGGAGTGCACTCCAAGGTTTTAGCGTTGGGGCCATGACGGTGATGGAGACCGAGACCACGGACAGCAGGAACGACACCTGTGCCGGCCCGCCGCAAGCGGCCCGGCGTCCGGACGGCCAGGACCAGTACACGATCAGCGAGGTCGTCGCCTTCACCGGCCTGACGGCGCACACCCTCCGCTGGTACGAGCGGATCGGGCTGATGCCGCACATCGACCGCTCGCACACCGGCCAGCGCCGCTACAGCAACCGCGACCTCGACTGGCTCGACCTCGTGGGCAAGCTGCGGCTGACCGGGATGCCGGTCGCCGGGATGGTGCGGTACGCGGAGATGGTGCGCGAGGGCGACCACACGTACGCCGACCGCTTCGAACTGCTCGAAGCCACCCGCCGGGACGTACGGGCGCGGATCGCCGAGCTCCAGGACACCCTCGCGGTGCTCGACCGGAAGATCAATTTCTATGCGGACGCCGGGCGGGCCCTGGCGTCGGAGAGGTCCCGATGACGGACAGCAGGATCGCGAAGGCACAGCTCGGTACGGGCGGCCCCGAGGTAGGAGTACAGGGCCTCGGCTGTATGGGCATGAGCTTCGCGTACGGCCCGACGGACGCCGACGAGGCCCGGGCCACGCTGGAGCGCGCGCTGGAACTCGGCGTGACGCTCTACGACACGGCGGACGCGTACGGCCAGGGGGAGAACGAGGAGTTCCTGTCGCCGTTCTTCCGGGCGCACCGCGACGAGGTCGTCATCGCGACCAAGTTCGCCATGACGATCCCGCCGGACGAGCCGACGAAGCGGATCATCCGCAATGACCCGCCGTACATCCGGCAGGCCGTGGAGGCGAGCCTCAAGCGGCTGGGCGTCGATGTGATCGACCTCTACTACATGCACCGCCGTGACCTGAACGTCCCCATCGAGGAGACCGTCGGCACCATGGCCGAGCTGGTCCGCGAGGGCAAGGTCAAGCAGCTCGGCCTCAGCGAGGTCACGGGCGGCGAACTCCGTGCCGCGCAGGCGGTGCACCCGATCGCGGCCGTCCAGTCGGAGTGGTCGCTGTTCAGCAGGGACATCGAGGCGGGTGTGGTCCCGGCGGCCCGTGAACTGGGCGTGACGCTGGTCCCGTACTCCCCGCTCGGCCGGGGCTTCCTCACCGGCTCCTTCACCAACGCCGAAACGGAGCTCACCGAGGGCGACTTCCGCCGCCAGCAGCCCCGCTACACCGGCGACAACGCGGCGGCGAACGCGGCGCTCCTGGAGCCGATCCGGGCGGTGGCGAAGGCCCACGACGCCTCCGCGGGCCAGATCGCCCTGGCCTGGGTCCACCAGCAGGCGTCCGTCCACGACCTCCCTGTGATCCCCATCCCGGGCACCCGCAGGCGCACCCGAATCGAGGAGAACACGGCGGCGACACGCATCGTCCTGACCGAGGACGACCTGGGAGTACTGGACACGATCGCCTCCCAGGTATCAGGCAACCGCTACTCGGACATGACGTTCGTATCGGCGGGCCGGGAGTAGCGAGCCCTGTGAGGGGCCCCTTCAGGGCCCCCACACCTCAAAGCTCGGCCAACAACTCGGCCTTCTTCATCGAGAACTCCTCATCCGTGACGAGGCCGGCCTCATGAAGCTCGCCAAGGTGCCGGATCCGGTCGGCGATGTCGGCCGGATCCCGCCGAGTCCCCGGCCCCTCCCCGGCCGTGGTCCCGGCCCCCGGACTCTCGGGCAGGGGGGCCGAAGCCCCACCGCTCCGAACCGCGGCGAGCACGGCCGCCGCGAACGGCAACGACTCGTGGACCGGCCCGTACCCCAGCCCGAAGACAACGGCGGCCGGATCCTGATCCGCCTGGGGCGGCTGCGGAACCCCGTCGCGGCGCAGCAGCCGCAGATGCCCCTCGAAGACCTCGGGCGAGCGCCACTCGACACCACACAGGTCGGACACGGCGAAACCCTGGTCGCCGGCCTTCCACTTGGCGGAGGACGCTCCCGTCCAGAACCACCGGAAGTGCACGGCCTTCCCGTCGAAGGACGCCTTCCCGTCGTACGCCTTGAACTGCAGCGGCGTTTCGGGCGGCTGCACCAGATAGCGCTCGGCTGGTCCCGGGTCGTTGGTCGCGAGCATCGCCCGCAGCTCGTCCGCGTAGTACTCGGCGAGCGTCTCCCGCTCGGCGGGCAGGACAAGGCGATAGGGGTCGGACCCCTCCTTGAGCTGTCCCGCCGCCGCCTCCATGAGCGGATCCGCTCCCGGTCTCGGCTCGGCGCGCAGGACGACCGTCCCGCGCTTGCCGGGCGTCAGCGTCACCGCCGCGATCGCGTCGAGCGGGATGCGGCGCTCACCGAGCGCCTGGAACAGCTTCGGCGTGCGGATCCCCCGTTCGAAGCGGATGAGCACGGAGTCGGACTCGAACTCCCAGGCGGCATGAAATCCGGCCAGTACGTCACCCATGCGGGCCATCGTATGCGGCATGCGCTTCGTAGTCCCCTCCCTGAGCAGACCGCACTTTCTTCGTTCTCTACGCGCGTCCGACTTCAGCCGTGTCGGACAAACCCTCCCGGCACACGTCATCCTCCCGGGCGCAGCGCACCGCGCGGTACGCGCCAATCCCGATCTCGGCGAAGTTCCGCAGGCTGTCGGTGCCGGGCACGAAATAGCCCGTGTGTCCCTGGGCGCCCCGGGCCGACAGCACCCGCGCGCCGAACTCCGCGGACATCGGATCGGCCCCGTGACCGAGCCCGCCGACCTCCAGATGCGGTACGTCCTCGATCCAGTCGTCGGAGTCCCGTACGGCCCACACCCGTGCGGAGGTGTGCAGCTGCGCGGCCTTCTCGACCCGCATACCGGGGCTGCCCGCCACCGCTATGTCGGAGACCCGGGAGGGCAGCGAGTGCGCGGCGACACCGCAGACGACCGAGCCGTAGCTGTGGCAGTACAGGGCCACGCCGGAGCTTCCGGGCAGCGCCCGGACCAGGGCGTTGAGCCGGACCGCGCCCTCCTCGGCGCGAATTCCGGTGGCCGCGTCCATGCCGAGCCCGCTGGGCGCCGTGTAGTCGGCCCAGGCGATGACGGCCGTACGGGTCTCCGGGCTCGCGGCCCGCTCGGCGCTGTGGAGCGACTTCGCCATGCCGACGGGCGCGGAGTACGTCTTGTTGGTGCGCTGGAAGGTCAGGAGGTTGGTGTCGACACCGGGCACGACGACCGAGACCCGCTCGGCCTTGTCCAGGTCCCCGAAGACCTCCGCGACCCGGCCGGAGCCCATCGGGTCGAAGGCGAGGATGTGTCGCTCCCCGCTCATCAGGTCCTCGTACCGGTGCATCCGGCGGCCGGCCTCGTACTGTCCGGTCGGCGAGAGCCGGTCGTCGTGCATGCGTTTGAGCTCGACCTTGCGTGCCTGGCCGAGGGCGATCTGGTTGGCGCGGTAGCGGAGCTGTACCGGCGCCCCGTTCATGTTGCCGACCGCCAGCGGATAGCGGGCGGCGAGCCGGGCCCGCTGCCGCGCGTCGAGCGAGGCGAAGAAGTGGGCCAGCCGGGCGGGCGTCGTCTCGTCCGGGTCGGGCAGCCGATGTCCGCCTATGTGACCGCGGTCCCAGGCGGACAGCGACGCCGCGAGCGGGGTGGTCGCTCCCCGGTGGTTGCGCACTGCTGTCCAGCCGGTGGTCGCGAGCATCACGAACACCACGGCCAGCGCGAGCAACATGCGCCAGACGTTGAGTTGGGGGGTGGAGTCGAAGGAAGTCACTGAAAGGACACACTAGGAGAACGGGAGTGTCTCGCGTTAACCGAGTGAGGGGGATCACGTTTCAGGAGGGGTAATTGGGTAAAACCGGGCACATATAGAGTCACCCGGTCACCCTGTGTAGGTGCGTGACAAGCCCTGCCGCAGGCGGAGTTCGACCCTGCGTGTGACTGTCGTCACTCAGTGTCCGTACGGTCGTTCCCGTCGTCCGTATGCCAGTTCTCCGTCAACGCGGGCCCCACCTGGTCGAGATACGAGGCGGTCAGCTCGCGCATCGCCGCCACGCTGAAGTCCTCGCCCGCGCCCCAGAGCCGGCCCGTCAGCCGCATCACCCCGCCGAAAACGGCCATGGCCACACGTGGTCGGGGATCGGTGTCCACGTCGAGGCCCTCGCGCTCGGCGATCACTCGCGCGAGTTCCTCCTCCAGTCCCTCCTGGCGGCGCAGGTGGGCGGCGAGCAGCGCGGGTGTCGACTCGATCAACTGGAAGGCCCGCATGTGCAGTTCGAGCGGGATGACGGCCTCGATGGCCTCGCCGATGGTGTCCCAGCTCGCCATGACGGCCCGGCGCAGCGCCTCCAGCGGGGCCTCGTGGGCAGGGCGCCCGCGCACCGCCTCGACGAAATGCGACTCGGCCATCTCCTGGACGGCGAAGGCGGCGTCCTCCTTGCCCGCGAAGTAGCGGAAGAACGTGCGCTGCGAGACGTCGACGGCCTCGACGATCTCGTCGACGGTCGTCCGCTCGTACCCCTGCGTCGTGAACAACTCCAGGGCGGCCCGCACCAGGGCGTCCCGGGTGCGCTGCTTCTTGAGCTCGCGCAGCCCCGGCCGTGACGCCGTGTCCATGGAACCTCTTCCCGTCTTCGTGTTTCCGCGTCCGCATGTTTCTGCGTCTGCCTCGTCCCTCCGGCGCGCCGCAGGTGCCCGTGCAGATGCCGGAGGTGCCCGTGCGGATGTCCGTACGGGTGTCCGTTCGCCCGGCTGAGCCTATCCGTGAGTGACGTGACAGTTACCGACTTGTGAATTGGTTTGTCAACTGTCAGTGGCTGTCATTAGCCTCGATGCATGACTAGTCAGACCACCGTCGACACGACCGGCCCGGCCGACAAGGCTCCGCCCGCCGCCCCCGGTCCGACCCCGGGCAAGGGGCTGCGCGGCCACCCTTGGTACACCCTGTTCACCGTGGCCGTGGGCGTGATGATGGTGGCCCTGGACGGCACCATCGTGGCCATCGCCAACCCGGCCATCCAGAAGGACCTGAACGCCAGCTTCGCGGACGTTCAGTGGATCACCAACGGCTACTTCCTCGCCCTCGCCGTCACGCTGATCACGGCGGGCAAGCTCGGCGACCGGTTCGGCCACCGGCAGACCTTCCTGATAGGCGTGGTCGGCTTCGCGGCGGCCTCGGGGGCCATCGGCCTCTCCGACAGCATCGCCTTCGTGGTCGTCTTCCGAGTGCTCCAGGGCCTGTTCGGCGCACTGCTGATGCCGGCCGCGCTCGGTCTGCTGCGCGCCACCTTCCCGGCCGAGAAGCTGAACATGGCGATCGGCATCTGGGGCATGGTCATCGGCGCCTCCACCGCGGGCGGCCCGATCCTCGGCGGTGTGCTCGTCGAGCACGTCAGCTGGCAGTCCGTCTTCTTCATCAACGTGCCGGTCGGCATCATCGCGGTCGTCCTCGGCGCGGTGATCCTCACCGACCACCGCGCGGAGAACGCGCCGCGCTCCTTCGACCTCCCCGGCATCGGCCTGCTGTCCGGCGCCATGTTCTGCCTGGTCTGGGCGCTCATCAAGGCTCCGGAGTGGGGCTGGGGCGACGCCATGACGTGGTCGTTCCTGGCCATCTCGGTGCTCGGCTTCGCGCTGTTCGCGTACTGGGAGAACAGGGTCGCCGAGCCGCTCATCCCGCTCGGGCTCTTCCGCTCCGTGGCGCTGTCGGCCGGTGTGGTCCTGATGGTCCTCATGGCGATCGCCTTCATGGGCGGCCTGTTCTTCGTCACCTTCTACCTGCAGAACGTGCACGGGATGAGCCCGATCGACGCGGGCCTGCACCTGCTGCCGCTCACCGGCATGATGATCGTCGGCTCGCCCCTGGCCGGCGCGATGATCACCAAGACGGGACCGCGCATCCCGCTCGCGGGCGGCATGGCGCTCACGGCCATCGCCATGTTCGGTGTCTCGACGCTGGAGACCGACACGAGCAGCGGGCTCATGTCGATCTGGTTCGCGCTCCTCGGCCTCGGCCTCGCGCCGGTGATGGTCGGCGCCACGGAGGTCATCGTGGGCAACGCGCCGATGGAGCTCTCCGGTGTCGCCGGCGGTCTCCAGCAGGCCGCGATGCAGATCGGCGGCAGCCTCGGTACGGCGGTCCTGGGTGCCGTGATGGCCTCCAAGGTCGACGGCGACCTCGCGGGCAACTGGGCGGACGCGGGCCTTCCGCAGCTCACCCCGGACCAGCTCGACCAGGCCAAGGAGGCGGTCCAGGTCGGCGCACCGCCGGTGGCACCGGGCACGCCGTCCGAGATCGCCGAGAAGATCACGGACGTCGCGCACGACACGTTCATCTCCGGCATGAGCCTGGCGAGCCTGGTCGCGGCCGGTGTCGCCTTCGTGGCCATCTTCGTCGCCTTCCTCACCAAGCGGGGGGCCAACGCGGAAGCGGGCGCGGGAGTCGGACACATCTAGTCCGCTCTTCGTTCGTCTCTGACGGCCATCTCCGGTCCGGCCCCGCCGAGTTCACTCGGCGGGGCTTTCGCCTATCAGGGTGACGTCGTTCCGTATGACTTTCATATCGGTCGCGCCGCAGGTCAGAGTGCTCTCAACTGGTCCGTGGGAAGCGGGCAGTTCGGTGAGGCCGGGGCGCGCTGCCGGAGGGGGGCGGCGCGCCACGGAACCAGTGGGAGAAAAAGTACGGGTCTGAACCGAACGGACCGGGGTACCCGGCTTCCGAGCCCGAACCGGCCGGCATGCGGCCGGCTCAGAGGTCCAGGGAGTTGATGATGGCGGGCTTCGGTCACACCACGCGCAAACACCCTCGCTCACGGAGCCGTACGAGGCGTCGGAGCGGGCCGGACCGCGCGACGCTCGGAATCATCGGAGTCATCTGCGCGGTCGCCGGGTTCTTCGTGCTGGGGATCATCCTCGGCCCACTGGCGATCGCCTGCGGATGGCTGGCCATGGGACGCCGCTGGAACGGCGCCCGCCCAATGCCGGCGCTCATCGCGCTGGTACTGGGTGCGATAGACACGATCCTGGCGATCGTGTGGATGGCCGGAACGGCAGGCCCCGGCAGCGGGATGTTCTAGCCGAACTGTGACGGACCGTGCTGCGGGTTGGTTGGCAGGTGCGGGTCGTTCGCGGCTGGCCGCGCAGTTCCCCGCGCCCCTAAAAGGCGTGCCTCTCTTTTCAGGGGCGCGGGGAACTGCGCACCAGCACCCCACCCACCCGCACCTGGCGACCAACCCGCGGAGCGCTCAGCTCAACTGCTCCTCCGCGGCGCCAGCCTGATGCGGAATCTTCCCGGACGCGGACGCGGACACAGCGGCTGAGGTAGAGGCCGACGCCGAGTCGGACAACGCGGCAACCTGCGCCCGCAGCGCCCGCACCTCCTCCGCCAGCGCCTCGATCGCCGCGGTCTGCCGCCGTTCCTCCACATCGTCCGACTCGAACCGCGATATGAACCACGCGGCGATATTGGCGGTCACGACACCGAGAAGCGCGATCCCGGACAGCATCAGCCCGACCGCTATCATCCGCCCGAGCCCGGTGGTCGGAGCGTGATCGCCGTACCCGACGGTCGTCATCGTGGTGAACGACCACCACACCGCGTCACCCAGCGTCCTGATGTTGCCCTCGGGCGACTCCCGTTCGACGGACAGCACGGCGAGCGAGCCGAACATCAGCAGCGCCACCACCGCACCCACGACATACGTGGTCAGCCGTATCTGCGGCGCCATCCGGGCCCGCTGCCCGACGAGCAGCAACGTGGAGACGAGCCGCAACAGCCGGATCGGCTGGATGAGCGGCAACAGCACCGCGCACAGATCGAGCCAGTGCGTACGGACGAACTCCCGCCGCCGGTCGGTGAGAGCGAGCCGTACGAGATAGTCCAGGGCGAACAACCCCCAGACCGCCCACTCCACCCGCGTGCACCAGGAGGTCACCTCCCGGTCGGCCTCGGGCCACACGATCGGCACGGCATAGGCAACGGCAAACGCCACCGCGAGCCCCAACAAGGGCCGCTGCGTGCGCTGCTCCCAACGGTCCTGCGCCGACTGCTGCTTCATGCGCGCATAGTAGAAAACGCGAAGGGGCGGCGTGACCTGTGGCCACACCACCCCTACCGCACTGTGCTAGACGCGCCCCTGGTCTCAGGGGCGCGGGGCTGGTCGCGCCCACGCCCCCGCAGACGACTACGGCTCAGGCATCTCCCCCGGCAGCGCCGGGATCTGCGGCAGCCGCGTCCAGCAACTGATACCGGTCGATCGCCTGCTTGAGCACGGACCGGTCGACCTTGCCCTCGCGCGCGAGTTCCGTCAGCACCCCCACCACGATCGACTGCGCGTCGATGTGGAAGAACCGCCGAGCGGCCCCCCGGGTGTCGGCGAAGCCGAACCCGTCGGCACCCAGCGACTGGTAGGTCCCCGGCACCCAGCGAGCGATCTGGTCCGGCACCGACCGCATCCAGTCGGAGACGGCCACGAACGGACCCTGCGCCCCGGACAGCTTCTGCGTCACATAGGGAACCCGCTGCTCCTCCTCGGGGTGCAGCAGATTGTGCCGCTCCACCTCGACGGCCTCGCGCCGCAACTCGTTCCAGGAGGTCGCCGACCAGACATCGGCCCGTACGTTCCACTCCTCGGCGAGGATCCGCTGGGCCTCGACGGCCCACGGCACGGCGACACCGGACGCCATGATCTGCGCCGGGATGGAGCCCGAAGTGCCCTCCGCGTAGCGGTGGATGCCCTTCAGGATGCCGTCGACGTCCACGCCCTCCGGCTCGGCGGGGTGCTGGATCGGCTCGTTGTAGACGGTGAGGTAGTAGAAGACGTCCTCGCCGTGCGGGTGCTCGGCGGACGAGCCGTACATCCGCCGCAGCCCGTCCTGCACGATGTGCGCGATCTCGAACCCGTAGGCCGGGTCGTACGCGACACACCCCGGGTTCGTCGAGGCGAGCAACTGCGAGTGCCCGTCCGCGTGCTGCAGACCCTCACCGGTCAGAGTCGTACGACCGGCGGTCGCGCCCAGTACAAAGCCGCGCGACAACTGGTCGGCCATCTGCCAGAACTGGTCGCCGGTGCGCTGGAAACCGAACATCGAGTAGAAGACGTACACCGGGATGAGCGGTTCGCCGTGCGTGGCGTACGCCGAGCCGGCCGCGATCAGTGAGGCCGTACAGCCCGCCTCGGAGATGCCGTCGTGCAGCATCTGCCCGGTCGGCGACTCCTTGTACGCGAGGAGCAGGTCGCGGTCCACTGCCTCGTACTGCTGGCCGAGCGGGTTGTAGATCTTCGCGCTCGGGAAGAACGAGTCCATGCCGAACGTGCGGTACTCGTCCGGCGCGATCAGCACGAACCGCTTGCCGATCTCCTTGTCCCGCATGAGGTCCTTGAGCAGCCGTACGAACGCCATGGTGGTGGCGATCGACTGCTGACCCGAACCCTTCTTCACACTCGCGTACGTCTTGTCCTCGGGCAGGGCGAGCGGCTTCGACCGCACGACGCGCGTCGGGACGTACCCGCCGAGCCCCTTGCGGCGGTCGTGCATGTACTGGATCTCCTCCGAGTTCCGGCCCGGGTGGTAGTACGGCGGCGCGCCGGACTCCAGCTCCTGGTCGGAGATCGGCAGGTGCAGCCGGTCGCGGAAGCCCTTGAGGTCGGCGACCGTCAGCTTCTTCATCTGGTGCGTGGCGTTGCGGCCCTCGAAGTTCGGGCCGAGCGTCCAGCCCTTGACCGTCTGCGCGAGGATCACGGTCGGCTGGCCGCTGTGCGCCTTGGCCGCCGCGTAGGCCGCGTAGACCTTCTTGTGGTCGTGACCGCCGCGGCCCAGGTGCAGGATCTGGTCGTCGGTCATGTTCTCGACCATCGCCCGCAGCCGGTGGTCGTGACCGAAGAAGTGGTCGCGGATGTACGCGCCGGTCTCGGTGGCGTACGTCTGGAACTGTCCGTCGGGCGTGGTGTTCAGCTGGTTGACGAGCACGCCGTCGCGGTCCTGCGCGAGCAGCGGGTCCCAACTGCGGTCCCAGACCAGCTTGATGACGTTCCAGCCGGCGCCGCGGAACTGCGACTCCAGCTCCTGGATGATCTTTCCGTTGCCGCGCACCGGACCGTCAAGTCGCTGCAGATTGCAGTTGACGACGAACGTGAGGTTGTCCAGGCCCTCGCGCGCGGCGATGGACAGCTGGCCGAGGGACTCGGGCTCGTCCATCTCGCCGTCACCGAGAAACGCCCAAACGTGGGACTTGGAGGTGTCCGCGATACCGCGCGCCTCCATGTAGCGGTTCATGCGCGCCTGGAAGATCGCGCCGAGCGGACCGAGGCCCATCGAGACCGTCGGGAACTCCCAGAAGTCCGGCATCGACCGCGGGTGCGGGTACGACGACAGGCCGTTCGGCGCCTTGGACTTCTCCTGGCGGAAGGCGTCGAGCTGCTGCTCGCTCAGCCGGTCCAGCATGAACGCGCGGGCGTAGATGCCGGGGGAGGCGTGCCCCTGGAAGAAGATCTGGTCGCCGCCGTCGCCCTCGTCCTTGCCGCGGAAGAAGTGGTTGAAGCCCACGTCGTAGAGGGAGGCGGAGGACGCGAAGGTGGCGATGTGGCCGCCGACGCCGATTCCGGGGCGCTGGGCCCTGGACACCATCACGGCCGCGTTCCAGCGGGTCGCGTTCAGGATCTTGCGCTCGATCTCCTCGTTGCCGGGGAAGAAAGGCTCGTCCTTGGTGGCGATGGTGTTGACGTAGTCCGTGCTGCGCATCTCCGGCACGGCCACGCGCTTTTCGCGGGCCCGTTCGATCAGTCGCAGCATGAGATAGCGGGCCCGCTCCCGGCCCCGCTGGTCGACGGCGGCGTCGAGGGAGTCGAGCCACTCCTGGGTCTCTTCTGGATCGAAGTCAGGGACCTGACTCGGAAGGCCGCCAATGATGATCGGGTTGCGATCGGGTCCGGAAGCCACGCTGTTCCTTCGCTCTCAGGGGGCCGCTTTTTCTCGGTTTTTCTCGGTTTTTTCTTGGGGGGTCTCTCTGGTTACCTGGGTCTCTGCACCGTTCCCCATCGTGTACCTCGGGGGCGGAAACGTCATCTCTACCGAGAGGTAACCGAGACGTTCGCCCCGTCCCCCAAAGGGCGGGCCCGGCAAATCGCAACGATACGCCCGACCCGTGACGCGTACCGCAAAGCCTTTCGAGTCCCGTACCCTCGTAGGGTTCGTAAATCCACAAATGGGGCAGATTGGTGTGGTGTGCGTCACCAATGGCCAGGATTCTCTGCCTGGAGTTGCGGCGACACGGTCGGGATCGTCACCGTTTCGGCGGTCCCGACGGCCGGGTACTTGCGCGATCCGCCCCGCCCGTGTGGACTACGGCCAATGCTTCGCGCACGCGCGTGGCTTGAACTTCCCCAAGCTCCAGGCTTCGCCCGAGCAGGGGGAGACCCCATTACCGAACATGATCAGGAGGCAACCCGTGAGCGCGACCGCGGACCACGCGGAGGAGCGGACGAGCCTGGCCACCAGGCTGGGATTCCAGCCCGAGCAGGTGGTCCAGGAGATCGGCTTCGACGACGACGTCGACCAGGAGCTCCGCGAGGCCATTGAAGAAGTCATCGGCAGCGAGCTCATGGACGAGGAGTACGACGACGTCGCCGACGCAGTAGTGCTCTGGTTCCGTGACGACGACGGCGACCTGACGGACGCGCTGGTGGATGCCACCACGTACGTCGAAGAGGGCGGCGCCGTGCTGCTGCTGACGCCGAAGACCGGCCGAGACGGGTATGTGGAGCCCAGCGACATCGCGGAAGCCGCGACGACCGCGGGTCTGTCCCAGACCAAGAGCATCAGCGTGGGGAAGGACTGGAGCGGGACCCGGCTGGCTACGCCGAAGGCGGCCAAGTCAAAGCGGTGACGCTCCGCTGAGTGGGGCGGGGGTTCAGGGGTTGGCACCCCTGGGCCCCCGCTTTTCGTCTCTCGGGTGCGGCCCGGCGGGTGCGGGTGTAGGCGCGGGTGGCTGTGCAGGTGCGGGTGAGCTGCTGCTGGCCGCGCAGTTCCCCGCGCCCCTTAGGGGGCTCGGCCCTGAGGTGTCTCGTAGCCCCGAGGTATCTCTGGCCGCGAGGTATCCCCGGCCCCTGGGTATTTCAGCCCCTCCGGCGTTTGAGGAGCGGG
>NZ_LIQZ01000600.1:0-544 GCF_001418655.1 Streptomyces phaeochromogenes
CGCGGTCGCCTTCTACGCCTCCGTACTCGTCCACGAACTGGCCCACACGGTCGCCGCCCTGCGCTTCGGACTGCCGGTGCGCCGTATCCAGCTGCAGTTCTTCGGCGGTGTCTCGGAGATCGAGAAGGAGTCCGAGACGCCCGGCCGCGAGTTCGTCCTCGCCTTCGTCGGCCCGCTGCTCTCGCTGATCCTCAGCGGCCTCTTCTACCTCGCCCTGCAGGCCGTCGAGCCGGGCACCGTCCCGGGCGTCCTGCTGGCCGGCCTGATGATCTCGAACCTGATCGTCGCCGCGTTCAACCTGCTCCCCGGCCTGCCCCTGGACGGCGGCCGGATGCTCAGGGCAGTCGTCTGGAAGATCACCGGCAAGCCGATGAGCGGCACGATCGCCGCCGCCTGGGTCGGCCGCGCGCTCGCGATCTCCGTACTCGTCGGACTGCCCCTGCTCACCCAGTCCGGGGCGCTCGGCACCGACGCCGCGGACATCGGCGGCATGGACACCGTCATGGACGCCCTGCTCGCGGCGATCCTGGCCGCGATCATCTGG
>NZ_LIQZ01000600.1:550-1406 GCF_001418655.1 Streptomyces phaeochromogenes
GGGCGCGCGCGCCCTGGTCGTGGTCGATCCCGACGGCGAACCCCTCTCCCTGGTCCGTGAGGCCGCCATCGTCGGCGTACCGGAACACCGCCGTCCCTGGGTCGCCGTCAGCGGTCTCGCCCAGGACCTGACGGACGGCATGCGGGTCTCCGCCGAACTGGCCGGCGAGGACCTCCTCGACGCCCTGCGCGCGGCCCCCGCGACCGAGTACCTGGTGGTGGAGGACTCCGGCGAGATCTACGGAGTCCTGTCGGCGGCGGACGTGGAGAAGGCGTTCGTGAAGGCAATGGCCCGCCCCAGCTGAAGCCCTGTAAGGGGCGCGNNGCCCAGCCACGACGGACCCGCGGTGTTCCACGGCCCTTCAGCCAAGCCCCACCGCGGTCGGAGCGCCCCGCAGGGACCGGTAGGCTGTTCACATGTCCGAACCGACCGGTGCCGCCCGCCGACGTGGGCCCTTCAAGGTCGGGGACCAGGTACAGCTGACCGACCCCAAGGGCCGCCACTACACGTTCACGCTCGAAGCGGGGAAGAACTTCCACACCCACAAGGGTTCCTTCCCGCACGACGAGCTGATCGGCTCTCCCGAGGGCAGCGTTGTCCGCACCACGGGGAACGTCGCCTATCTGGCGCTGCGCCCCCTGCTCCCCGACTACGTCCTGTCCATGCCCCGCGGCGCCGCCGTGGTCTACCCCAAGGACGCGGGGCAGATCCTGGCCTTCGCCGACATCTTCCCCGGCGCACGCGTCGTGGAAGCGGGCGTGGGCTCCGGCTCGCTCAGCAGTTTCCTGCTGCGCGCCATCGGCGACCAGGGCATGCTGCACTCCTACGAGCGCCGCGAGGACTTCGCCGAGATCGC
>NZ_LIQZ01000601.1 GCF_001418655.1 Streptomyces phaeochromogenes
CCCTCCTCGACACCGTCATCACCCACCTCGACCCCACCGCCTCGGAAGACGACGTAGCCATCCTCCTGGCCCGCACCAAACCCACCCCGAACGAACCGGACCGACTGGGCTGGTTACCACCGGGGTGGACGAAGGGGCCGGGCTCAGCGACGCGTTGAGCCGGGGCGGTCCAGGTGCACGACCACGTTGTCGTGGAAGCGGTCCACGGCCTCGTCGACGCTGCGGATGAACCCGGACTCGGCAGAGCCCCGCGTGTTGCCCATGCTCCGGAAGAGGGACAGCCGGAAGCCGGTGATCTCGGCGTCGTTCTTGGGGAGGATGTCGCCCGGTTCGGGGCGCAGCCGCTCCAGCGTGCCGCGCGGGCCGCCCACCTGCCCGTCGAGGAGGGTCTCGACATGCAAGTCGGCCGGCGCGTCGGAGAGTTGGCGGATGAGCCGCTTGGCCCAGGTGAGGGGGTAGCCCTGCTCGGGCTTGGCGATCTCGATGGACGTCCGCAGCTTGCCCGTCCGCAGGTCCGCGGAGAGCGCGAGGATGCCAGGCGTGCCCTCGATACGGAGCTCGGAGTCCAGGCGGCCGGCCAGACAGAGCTGGTCGGCGAGGGCCGCGCGGCGGACACGGGGATCGGTGCCGCGCTTCGCCCGCTGCACGGGAAGCACCTTCTGCCCGAGTTCACCGCCCAGCCGCAGACACACCTGCCGTACGAGCCGTTCCCAGCTCTCGACGACCTCCACAGCACGCCGGTCGCCCTGGCAGAGGGTTTCGTCGTCGATCCCGTTGCGCACGGGCACCCAGGCCGGGCCCATGTTCTGGAAACCGTGGCAGCCGGAGTTCTCGTGCTGGAGGTAGTGCAGGAGCTCCTGGAGCAGCCAGGCGTGCGCCGCGTTGCCGACGCCTTCGTGGCGGATCAGCATCTGGGCCTGGTGGGCGACGTCGGCCCACGACAGGTGCCGCAGCGCCACCTTGTGCTTGCGCCGGCCGTCCGTCTTCACGTCGACCAGCGGACTGCCGTCCAGCTCCACGTCGTTGGAGAGGGTGATCACGGCCTCGTAGCCACGGCGGGCGGCGATCTCGGTGTACGCCTGCACCTGGTCCGGCTTGAGGGAGTTGCCGTTGGTCTTCGTCTCGACCAGCGCCGTCCACAGTTTGCCCGCCCGCTCGACCCGGATCACGCCGTCCGGCCGCCGCGGGGAGTCGCCGTTGGGCAGCGAGACCTCGGTGAACATCTCCATCCGCCCGGCGGGCGCCCCGAAGCCGGCGGTGAGCCGCCTGCCGAACTCCGGCACCTGCGCCATCACCGACAGCAGCACGGAGGTCGCACGGGTCTCCCTGTCCCGGTCGCTCTTGAGAGCGGAGACCGGGAAGAGCCGGGCGGGCCGCCAGGAGTCGTTCTCGGCGAGCGACTTCTTGGCCACCTTGGGCAGCGTCACCTTCTTCTTCGCCGTACGGGGCCGGGGGACCGGCTTGGCCGGCGCCTCGACGGACTCGCTCACGATCTGTTCCACAGGAGGCACCGGACCGGGGGCCGGCACGGCGGTCAACGGCACCGCCGTCCCCACGGCCTCGACCTCGACCTCGGTCGCGGGCCCGGTCTCGGCCTCGGGCCCCGCCTCCGTCGCGACGGGCTCGGCCACCGCCTCCGAGGGGGTCTTCACCGGCGGGACCTCCACCGCCGCGGCCACCCCCGCCACTTCGGCCGCCTCCGCTTCCGCCTCCTCCGCGTCGTCGTCGACATCGACGCCGTAGTCCTGGGCGAGGCCCGCGAGGCCGGACTCGTATCCCTGCCCGATGGCGCGGAACTTCCAGTCGCCGGCCCGCCGGTAGAGCTCGCCGAAGAGCAGCGCGCCGACCGCACCCGCGTCCTCGATGGAGAACCGCAGCAGCCCCTCGCCCGAGCCGTCGGCCAGGGTCACCCGTACGTCGTCCAGATCCCCGAACCGGGCTCCGTTGTAGCGGCTCGCCGCCACGACGACCTGCTCGACGTCCGCCGGGATCGCGGTCAGATCGAAGGTGATGCGGTCCTCGTTGCCGTCAGAGGTGGGCGTCTTGCCCAGCAGCTGCACGGACCCGTCGGCCGCCACGGGGTTGTTGTAGAAGTAGAAGTCCGCGTCACTGCGGACCTTGCCGTCCGCCGTCAGCAACAGCACGGACACGTCCGCGTCGCCCTCACCCGTCGGGCTGCTCCAGCCGAGGCTCACCATCACGGAGCCCACGTCTTCGCTCAACGCCGTCAGTCCGACATTGGCACCCTTGACCATCTCGTGCACGAGGCCCCCCAAATGCACCGCCGCACAGGTGATACCCGTCGGCTCATTTCGTCGCGATCTGTGACGCGCCCCACACCCAGCGCATCAGTGACGAACTGTAGCGCCGGAATCATTCACATAGAACCCGAATGAACGACTCGGGTAATTAGGCAGAGAGCACCCCTCTTTGGGGCTGCGCCCGTTAGGGGCGCGGGGAACTGCGCGGCCGGCCCCCACCGGCCCGCACATGA
>NZ_LIQZ01000602.1 GCF_001418655.1 Streptomyces phaeochromogenes
GGTGCGGGGCGGGGTGGTGCGGGGTGCGGTGCGGTTTGTGGTGCGTTGCCATTAGCTTTCAACCTCAAGCGTGCTTCAGGTCAAGGCTCGACCTTGTTCGGGTGCCGAGCGCCAGCGATACCGCTTCGAGCGCGCTGTTGAACGAGACTTCGGAGAGCACGCCCGGCGCCGCTACCTGGTCGCCCGCCAGGTAGACGTCGTTGCCCCGGTCGATGCGGGGGCGGTCCCGCCAGCTCGTACCGGGCAGGTCAACGGCGCCCGTGCGGCCGTTCGCGAGCGCCTCGCGGCGGTACGTCACTCGGTCACGCCACGACGGGAAGGCGAGGTCCAGGAGTTCCTCGGCCCGGGCGATGCCGTCCGCGCGGGACTCGTGCGGGGCGATCGGGATCTGGCCCTGGAGGAGCTGTTCGCCTGCCGGGGCGAGCGTGCGGTCCTGGGCCGTGAACCGCTCGAACCAGCCGGGTGCGTCGAGGTCGGAGACCGCGAACGCGTCGCCCCTGCGGGTACGGATCGCCAGGTCGATCAGTGCTGTTCGGCCGCTCGTCCAGGTCAGGGAGCTGTCCTTGAGCAGGGTGCGAGCTGCGTCGAGGGAGGTGGCGACGATGACCGGGCCGTGCTCGGTGGGGAGTTCGCTGACGCGGGCCAGGGTTTCCACCCGTACGCCGAGGTTCCAGGCGCGGGCCGCCATCCTGTCGATCACGCTCGCCCAGCCGCCGCGGGGGTAGTGCGCCTCGGGGGGCAGCTTTGTCGCTCGGCGCAGGCGTTCCTGTACGAAGGCGGCGGAGAGGGCGCCCGGGTCGTGGTGGAAGAGGGCGACCGCGGAGTAGTGGGCTGCCGCGGTTGCGCCTTCCTGGCCTGCGATGTCTGTTGCCCAGGTCCTGAAATCCTGGTCCACGGGGGCCTGTTGGGCTGTGCGGCGGAGGAGTTTGAGCATCGCGAACGGTGGGGTGCGGCGGAGGGTGCCCTTGTGGCGGAGGCGTAGGCGGGCGGCCTCCAGGGGTGGGAGCGGGGCGAGTTCGCCGATCAGGTCGCGTTGGCTGAGCCAGGTCCAGTGGGGGCCGCCCTTGTAGAGGGCGTGGGGGCCCTCGTTCGTTTTGTACGGGCCCTCGGCGGTGCGGGCTCGGCCGCCGAGGGTGTGGTGGGCTTCGTACACGGTGACCTTGGCGCCTGCTTCCGCGGCGGTGATGGCCGCGGTGAGGCCGGCGAAGCCGCCGCCGATGACGGTGATGCGGTGCGTGGAGTGGTGCGTGGGGTGGGGCATGGGCTTGGGTCTCCTCTGGGCCGGGGGGGATTCCTCTCCCGTATGACTCCTCGGAGGCTTCGGAATGTGACATCGGGGGGTGTTTTGGCTGGTCAGGTGGATTGTCGGTGGGTGGGTGCAGGATGGGCGGATGGTGAGGAACGTGGCGAAGG
>NZ_LIQZ01000603.1 GCF_001418655.1 Streptomyces phaeochromogenes
GCGGACGGGTGCGCGCCGGGGGAGGGGCCTGGACCGTGCTGGTCATGGATACCGCCGGAGAATGAGGAGGAGGTTCCAGGTGGCGAACTCGCGCAGCCCCGGCGCCTTCGCGACGGCCTGGGCGAGGAACGGCCAGTAGCGGGAGCGCGCCGAGACGACCGTGACGTCGTCCCGGGCGCGCACCTGCCGCAGGGTGGGTCCGATGTGTACGGCGAAGAGGTTCTCGCCGAGGGTGTGCTTGGCGGGCCTGCCGGTTCGGCGGCTGTAGCGGGCGCGGGCCCGCTCGGCGCCCAGGTAGTGCCAGGGCGCCCACTCGTGACCGCCCCATGGGGACAGCCAGTTGGTGAACGACACGTAGATCAGGCCGCCGGGTTTCGTCACCCGCACCATCTCGCTGATGAAGGTCTGCGGGTCGGCCACGTGTTCCAGGACGTTGGAGGAGAAGCTGACGTCCGCCACCGCGTCGGCGAGCGGCAGGAGATAGCCGTCTGCGACCACCGCGCCCTGTGGTGGTTTCGGTCCGAGCTCCCGCATGTCCGGCTCGAAGAGATAGCCGTGCGCGCCGCGTCGCCTGAACTCGTCCGTGAAGTAGCCGCCTCCGCCGCCGATGTCCACGACTGTCCGGCCCTTCACGGGGCCGTCGTACGCCTCCACCTGGTTCGCCGCGTCGCGTGCGAGCAGTGCGTAGCAGGCCTCGGGGTCGGCCTGCTCGTGACGGAAGGCGCGGAAGAGGGCCAGGGAGCGGCGTAGGGATGGGTCCTTGAAGTCTGTGGTTGGGAGTGGGGTTGGGGCTGGGTTTGTGCCCCCTGCGGTTGCGTTTGGGGTTGGGCTTCGGTTTGTGGCTGGGGTTGGGTTTGGTGTTGTGGCTGGGTTTGTGTTTTTTCCCCCGGCGGGCCTCATGGCCAGTTCCTCACCGCCTCCGTTGCCACCGCTCTGAACTGGCGGACCGTGCGGTGCCAGCGGAACTGGGTGGCGCGGTCGCCCGCCGCCTTGCCCATGAGCGTGCGACGGTGGGTGGACAGGGCGAGGGTGCACCAGGCCGCCGCGAACGAGGACTCGCCGCGGGCCAGCAGGCCCGTCTCGCCGTCCACGATCGAGTCGCGCAGGCCGGGTACGTCGAAGGCGATGGCCGGGGTCTCGCGGGCCGCCGCCTCCGTCACCACCAGGCCCCAGCCCTCGACCGCCGAGGGGTGCAGCAGCAGCCAGGCCGCGCAGAGCAGCCGGTGCTTCTCCGTTTCGGAGACATGGCCCCTGAACTCGACGCCCGGGCCCGCGAGTTGTTCGAGCCGTTCCCGTTCGGGGCCGTCGCCGACTATGACCAGCCGGCCGCCGGTGACCGGGCGGACCCGCTCCCACAGTCGCAGCAGCAAGTCGATCCGCTTGTACTCGACGAGCCTGCCCATCGCCAGGAACAGCGGTTCCGGTGAGCGTTCGGTGGGTGGGCCCGGCTCCTCCACGCCGTTGTGGACGACCCGGATGCGCTCGCGCTCGACCCCGATCGCGCGCAGCGCGTGTGCCGTCGACGGGGAGACGGCGACCAGCAGGTTGTGGCGCTGTGCGCCGGCGAGGGCCCAGTGTTCGAGTCTTCGGCCGAGCCGGGCGGCGGGCGCCAGCGGGCCGTTGAACCGCATCCGCCACAGGTCGGTGTGCACGTGGTTGACCAGGCAGAGGGTCGGGCCGCGGTGCCACAGGGGGGCCAGGTACGGCATGCCGTTGCAGACCTCGACGAGCAGGTCGCAGTCGCCGATCTGGCGCTGGAACGCCGATCTGGCGCGCAGGTAGTGGCCGAGGTCGCCGCCCGCGGACACGACACGGTAGTCGCGGTACGCGGCGGGGCCGCCGCAGAGCAGGGTGACCTGGTGGCCGAGGTGGGTCAGGCCCTCGGCGAGTCTGTCGACGAGGAGTTCGGAGCCGCCCGCTGCTTCGTTGCCGAAGTCACGACGGGCGAGGAAAACGATTCGGCGCGGCTGTGGGGGGAGCGCCGGGGGTCGCTGCGCGGAGCGGGGGAAGGCGGCGCGCAACGACGAAGGCACGTGCTGGGGCATGGGTGCTCCAACTCGTCTCGGGGTGCGGTTCCAGCGTGAGGGTGGGGTGG
>NZ_LIQZ01000604.1 GCF_001418655.1 Streptomyces phaeochromogenes
CCCCCTCCCCCTGTCCCCGAGTCCGGGCAACGGCGCCGGACACCTCGAAGGACCCCGCCATGCCTGAAACGACTGCCCGGACGGTATCCGCCGCCGTCCCGACCGAGCCGGACCCGTACGCCCTGCGCGCCGAGGACGTCCGCGAGGCACCGACCACCTTCACCGGGCGGCTGCGCCATCTCGGCCCCGGTTTCGTCCTGTCGGCCGCCGTGGTCGGTTCCGGCGAGCTCATCGTGACCACCTCGCTCGGCGCCCGTGCCGGGTTCGTGCTGCTGTGGCTGGTCGTCATCAGCACCGGGGTGAAGGTGTGGGTGCAGATGGAGCTGGCTCGCTGGACGATCCTCAACGGCCGTACCGCACTTGAGGGTTACCGCGAGGTCGGCCCGCGCATCGGCCCCGTGAGCTGGATCAACTGGCTCTGGATCGGCATGGACTTCGCCAAGATGTTCCAGCGGGGCGGCATCATCGGCGGCACGGCAGCCGCCTGCTCCGTGATGTGGCCGATCACCGGTGAGCCATTGAGCTACCGCTCGCTCGCGGTGTGGACGGTTGTCGTCACCGTCCTCGCCGTGGTGCTGCTCAGGACAGGCAAGTACAACGTCGTGGAGCAGTTGTGCGTGGCGTCCGTGGTTGTCTTCACCATAGCCACGGTGGCACTGGCGCTCGGGCTTCCGCTGACCGAATTCGGTTACGGGACGGGCGAGTTGGGCGAGGGCTTCAGCTTCCTCATCCCCGCGGGCACGGCCGGGATAGCCCTGGCCATGTTCGGGATCACCGGCGTCGGCGCCGACGAGATGACGACGTACACCTACTGGTGCATCGAGAAGGGCTACGCCCGCTGGACGGGTCCGGACGACGGGACCGAGGAGCGGGCGCGTCGGGCCGAGGGGTGGCTGAAAGTGATGCGTCTGGACGTCGCCGCCGGCTGGCTGGTCTGCACGCTCTGCACCCTCTCGTTCTACGTCATCGGGGCGGCCGTGCTGCATCCGCAGAACCTGGTCCCCGAGGGCAACTCGATGATCACCACACTGTCCCGGATCTACACCGACACGATGGGCCCCTGGGCCGAGTACCTCTTCCTCATCGGCGCGTTCACCGTGCTCTTCTCGACGCTCGTCGGATCGACGGCCAGCGTGCCGCGGCTGTGGACCAACACGCTCGGCCTTCTCGGGGTCATCGACTGGCACGACGTCCGCGTACGGCGGCGCACGATCCAGATCCTGACCTGGTGCCTGCCGTCGGTGTGGGCGTCGTTCTTCCTCTTCGTGCAGTCGCCGGTGCTCATGGTGCAGATCGGTGGCATCGGCGGCGGTGTCTTCCTGCTCGCCGTGGTGATCGCGGCGTGGCGGCTGCGGTCCACCGGTGTCGAGAAGCGTTTCCGGGGCAGCCCGTGGCTGACCGTGGCGCTCGCCGTCAGCAGCGCGGCGATCGTGTTCCTCGGTGTCTACGGCGTCCTGGACGTCTTCGGCATCAGCCTCACGGGCTCCTGAGCCGACCGGATCCGTACGAGACGCCGGTGGCAGGTGGGACGGCCGGAGTTCCCGATGGCCGCCGCTGACCAGGGGAAGGAGAATGGACTGGTCGGAGCGCGGCGGCCGTGCCCTTCGGCAGGTCGCGGGAGAGAGGTGAGCGGCGATGACCGACCTCCTGGGCTCGTTGCCCGACCACCACAGACGGCTGCTGCGTGACGCGCCTCCCGGTGTGGAACTGGCCTCCCGGCCGATGCTCGCCACGCTGAGCGACATGCGCGACTTCCCCGGTGAGTGGCTCTTCGAACGGAAGCTGGACGGCGTCCGGGTCCTGGCGGTCCGGGAGAACGGGCGGACGCTGCTCCTCTCCCGTGCCGGCAATCGCCTCAACGACACCTACCCGGAGATCGTCGAGGCGCTCGCCGCGCAGTCGTGCACGGACTTCACCGTCGACGGCGAGATCGTCGCGTTCTCCCGCGGCCGTACCGACTTCTCCCGCCTGCAGCAGCGCATGGGGCTCACCCGGCGCCGGGACATCGAGGCGAGCGGCGTCGCCGTGACGTACTACGTCTTCGATGTGCTCCGTCTGGAGGGCGCGGACCTGACTCGGCTGCCGTTGCGTACGCGCAAGTCCCTGCTCCGACGGACCCTGACGTACCGCACACCGCTGCGCATGACGACGCATCGCAACGAGGGTGGGGCCGAGTTGCTGGCCGACGCGTGTGCCCGGGGCTGGGAGGGGCTGATCGCGAAACGGGCGAAGAGCCTCTACCAGCCCCGCCGTTCGCCGGACTGGCTCAAGCTGAAGTGTTCCCGGGCCCAGGAGTTCGTGATCGGCGGCTTCACCGAAGGAGGCGGCAGCCGGGCCGGGTTCGGCGCGCTGCTGCTCGGCCACTACGAAGCGGACCGCCTGCGGTACGCGGGCAAGGTGGGCACGGGCTTCGACCGCCGTACGCTCCTCGGGCTGCGTGAGGTTCTCGGTGAACTCCGCGTCCCCGCATCGCCGTTCGGCGACCGGGTGCGTGAGGCGGGCGCCCACTGGGTGGAGCCGAGGCTGGTCGCGCAGATCGCGTTCACGGAGTGGACCCGGGACGGCATGCTGCGGCATCCACGGTTCCTGGGGGTGCGCGACGACAAGGCGGCACGGGACATCGTGCGCGAGCGGCCTTCCGCCTGAACGACCCCGGGGCGCCGGGGCGCGGGACGCCCCCGCCGGGCGCAGGGCCTGAGCCCTGTGCGGCCGTCCGGGGGCGTACCAACGCGTGGGGTCCGCGGACTACCGCTCGGACTTCTTGACGCGCTCGGAGGCCTTCGCGGCGAGCTCCTGGGCCCTGCCCGTCATCTGCTCGCCCCGGCCCTCGTTCTCCATGGGCATGTCGCCCATGGCCCGGCCGGCGGTCTCCTTCATCTTGCCCTTCATCTGCTTGGCCTTGCCCTTTGACTTACCCATGGTTTTCCGTCCTTCGATGAGGGTTGGACTGGCGTAACCACCCTGCGCCCCACACCCATCCTTCGCAATCCGTGAGCGAATCGTCGCCTTGTGTGATCCATGTGAATGCGGGGTAGGCATCGCGCTGGCATGCGCCCGGTCGAGTGGTGACGATGGACTGGAACCACGGAGTCACCAGTGGAGCGACGACGAGAGACCGCGCAAGGGTTCCGACCTCGGAGGGGAGCGAATGACCTCGGACGCCGGTTCGAGAGCGGAGGAGCCGGGTGGCGGCCCGCCGGATCAGGCCGCGCCCGATGAGGACGCGCCCCGGATCTCCGAACTGCAGGAGGAGATCGGCCAGTTGAAGGAGGCCGTGACCTCTCATGCCGTCGTGGACCAGGCGATCGGCATCATGGTGGCGCTCGGGCGAGTGACGCCCGACGACGGCTGGGCCGTGCTGCGGGAGGTGTCCCAGCACACCAACATCAAACTGCGGAGTGTCGCCGAGATGATCCTCGCCTGGGGACAGAACGGCGATCTCCCACCGGATGTGCGAGCCACGCTGGAAGACACTCTCGACCGCTACGGGCCCACATCGCTGCCGGAGGATTCCCCGCCGCCGCGATGAGGGTGTTTCATTCAGCGCGCGCTGGTTAGTTCGAACAGTGGCAGTTCACTGGCAAACCGCTCCCGGGAGGGTTCGGCAGTGAGCTCGCCACTCAGCCGCCCGGCCCGGGAAGTCCCGTGACGGGCGGTTGAGTCACGAACGCCGTCGCCGACTGCCGCCACGACTTCCGCGAGGGCCTCGTCGCGCACCCTGGCGCAGCAACCGTTGAGCAGCCGGGAGACGTGCATCTGCGAGATGCCGAGCTGCTCCGCGATGCGACTCTGGGTCATCCCTCGGAAGAAGCGCAGGTAGAGAATGGTCCGCTCGCGTTCGGGGAGCGCCGCCAGACACGGCTTCACGGCCTCCCGGTCGATGACGAGGTCGAACCCGGAGTCGGACTCCCCCAGGGCATCCCCCAGCGCGTAGCCGTCGTCGCTGCCGGGCAGTTCGGCGTCCAGGGAAAGGGCGGTGAAGCTGTCGAGAGCCTCGAATCCGGTACGTACGTCGTCCTCGCTCATGTGCGCGCACGCGGCGATCTCGGCGATGGTGGGATTGCGGCCCGGCGCCGTCTGCGACAGCTCCTTCACCGCGGCGCGGACCCGGTTGCGCAGGTCCTGGACCCGCCGCGGCACGTGGAGGACCCACATGTGGTCGCGGAAGTGGCGCTTTATCTCGCCGGTGATGGTCGGGATCGCGTAGCTCTCGAAGGCGTTGCCACGCTCGGGGTCGTAGCGGTCGACGGCCTTGACCAGGCCGAGAGCCGCGACCTGACCGAGATCCTCGACGGACTCGCCTCGCCCCCGGTACCGCAGGGCGATGCGGCTCGCCATGGGCAGCCAGGCCCGGACCAGCTCGTCACGCAGGGCTTGTCGCTCGGGCCCGTCCGGCAGGGCGGCGAGGCGCAGGAAGTCCTCGGCCGAGTCGGGGGCGTCGTCGTGCGGGTGCTGCTTCGTTCTGACGGTGATTCGCATGGTGCGTCGCATCTCCCTCAGAGGGTGCTGACGGGACAGTCACCATGGGAGTGAGCGCGCACACGGACCGCTCCGGACACACCCGGCGACCTGGCGGAGCCAGCTCCCACGGACGTGCCTCCTGTCCGAAGCACTAGTAGACCAACTTCCCACGCACGGACATTCCAAACGAATCCGTCAAATACCGACACACCTTTGCGACACGTGGACCCGGACAGGATGTGGTCGGGCTCGATCTCCTGAAGCACATTCATCGGTCTCCTGCAGGCCATTCAGGGGGCCGGATATCGCCTATGCCTCCGGCCTCCTTCGATCGCCGTCGCGGCAGAATGGGCGAGTGCCCCCATTCGACCAGACCCGTTTCCGGCTGCCCCGTGGCGCCCGCGCCGACGCCGTGCTGGCCGGCGGGGTGTTCGTGGTGGTGGCGCTCGGTGCCGAGGGGCAGCGGCTGAGCCACGGCGAGGACTCGGTGCCCTCGCAGATCGCGTCTTGGCTGTTGATCGCGGCGGTGTGCGGGACGCTGCTGTTCCGGCGCCGGTATCCGGTGACGGCGGGCTGGTTCACGGTGCTGGGCACGGGCGCCTACTACCTGCTGAGCGACATCGACGGCCCGCTGGTCATTGTTCCGATCGTGGCGTTGTACGCCCTCGCGGCCCAGGGCAGGATGCAGGCGGCCATCGGCATGGCCGCAGCCATGATCATCGGTATGGCCGCGATCACTCTCGCGGGCAGCAGCGATGTCACCGGCACGGCGGTGTTCATGCTCACCGGCTGGCTGGTCGCCGTCGTGGCCCTCGGCAGCGCGCGGCACAGCAGGTTGGCCTACGCCGAGGAGGAGGCGCGGCTGCGGGCCACCGAGGAGCGGCTGCGCATCGCCCGCGAGCTGCACGATGTGATCGGGCACAACATTTCCATGATCAACGTGCAGGCCGGCGCGGCCCTGTACCGGCTGAAGAAGGACCCTGCCCAGGCCGAGGAGGCGCTCGGCGCGATCAAGGCGAGCAGCAGGGAGACCCTGCGGGAGCTCAGGGCCACCCTCGGCGTGCTCCGTCGCGTCGACGAGCAGGCGCCCACGGCACCCGCGCCGGGGCTGGCCCGGGCGGCCGAGCTGGTGGCCTCGGCGCAGCTGGCGGGGCTCCCGGTGCGTATCGAGCGGACCGGGGCCGAACGCTCACTGTCCGCCCCGGTCGACCTGGCCGCGTACCGGATCGTGCAGGAGTCGCTGACCAACGCCGCCAAGCACAGCGGCGCCGGACAGGTCACGATCCGACTCGCCTACGGGAACAGGGAGTTGGCCCTGGACATCGAGGACGACGGCCAGGGCTCGGCGGCCCGCCCTGCCGGGTCCGGTGGCGGCAGCGGGATCACCGGCATGACGGAGCGGGCGCGGGCCCTGGGCGGCGAGCTGACGGCGGGCCCACGGCCGGAGGGCGGATTCGCGGTGCGGGCCCGGCTACCGTACGGGACCACAGGAAAGCCGATGGAGCGGAGTGACCGATGATCAGGGTCCTGCTGGCGGATGACCAGCGGCTCGTCCGCGCCGGGTTCCGGTCGATCCTGGAGGACCAGGACGACATAGAGGTGGTGGGCGAGGCAGCGGACGGGCAGGCCGCGGTCTCGGCCTGCCGCGCGCTCCGGCCGGACGTGGTCCTGATGGACATCCGGATGCCGGGGACGGACGGTCTGGAAGCCTCACGGGAGATCGCCCGGGATGAGCGGTTGGCGTCGGTCAAGGTGGTCATCCTGACGACCTTCGATCTGGACGACTACGTGTACGGGGCTCTGCGCGCCGGGGCGACGGGCTTTCTGGTGAAGGACACGGAACCGGAGGAACTGCTGCAGGCGGTACGGGTCGCCGCCCGGGGCGATGCCCTGATCAGCCCGTCGGTCACCCGGCGGCTCATCGCCGAGTTCGCGAGCCGGGTGACGAGCCCTCGGGCGGATCCCCGGCTCGATGCTCTCACCGCCCGGGAGCGCGAGGTCATGCAACTGGTGGCCGCGGGGCTCACGAACGACGAGATCGCGGCGCGGCTGGTGCTGTCACCGTCGACCGCGAAGACACATGTCAGCCGGATCATGTCGAAGCTGGGTGCGCGGGACAGGTCGCAGGTCGTGGTGCTGGCATACGAGTCCGGGATGGTCAGCCCCGGCTGGATGGCGGAATAGGCCGACGGAGCGGACTGCCCACCCGGCACTGCCGGGGTACGACGCGGCGGCGGCCTGCATCCGCTGGGGTACTACCGGTGTCAGCCGCAGGCTGACGATTCGGCACCCCTCACGCATGCACGATCAAAGGCATGAACGCACCCCCCTTCCCCGGACGGGCCACGACCGTGTTCGTCGGCGCGCTCGTCGGGGCCGCCGCCGGAATGCTGCTGGTCACGGCCGCCGGGGCCCTGGCACCGAAGATCGGCGGCTTGCTGATCGCCCTGGGGATCGGCGTGCCCACGTTGTGCGGCGCCGTGGTGGGCGCGTTCCTCACGCCAGGCCACTCACGCTCGAATCCGAGGTAGTCACCCATGTCTCCAACCCGCGGCGCAGCCGCGCCCGTCGCCCCGCCCACACCGGGCCGACCGGACAAGCCGCGCGGCGGCCGATTCGGATCCCTGGCCGGCTGGGCGCAGCGTCACCGCTGGGCCGCCCTGCTGATCTGGGTCGCCGTCCTGGCCGCCGTCACGCTGGTTTCCGGGGCCGCAGGATCCGCGTACAAGAACAACTTCGCCCTGCCGGGCACCGACTCCCAGGCCGCCACCGACCTGTTCACGAAGCACGGCTCCGCCCAGGCCGGTGACAGCGTCGACATCGTCCTCAAGGACAACCAGGGCCTCGACGGCCGCAAGGCCGGCGTCGAGAAGATGCTGACTGAGGTGAAAGGACTGCCAGGCGTCGCCGACGTGCGCAGCCCGTACGCCGACGCTTCCGCCGTGTCCAGGGACGGCACGATCGGTTACGCCACCGTCACTCTCGACGGCAAGGCCGAGGCCGTGCCCAAGGAGGACATCACCGCGATCATCGACACCGCCAAGAGCGCCGAGTCGGGCGGTCTCCAGGTCGAACTCGGTGGCGAGGCCGTGCGCGGCGCCCAGGAGAAGGGAAGTCCGACCGCGGAACTCGCCGGCATCCTGGCCGCCGTGATCATTCTCGGGCTGCTCTTCGGCTCCCTGGTGGCGGCTTCCGTGCCACTGATCACGGCCCTCTTCGCGGTCGGCTCGGCCCTAGGTCTGATCGTTCTCGCCTCGCACGTCTTCACCATCGCCGACTTCACACCGCCCATCACGATGCTCGTCGGACTCGGCGTCGGCATCGACTACGCGCTGCTGATCTTCTACCGCTACCGGCACGAGCTCACCGACGGAGCCGAACCTGCCGAAGCCACCCGCAAGGCCCTGGACGCCGCCGGCCGTACGGTCTTCTTCGCCGGCTGCACCGTGATCATCGCCCTGCTCGGTCTGGTCGCGCTCGGCCTCGGATCGCTGCAGGGCGTGGCCCTCGCGCTGGCCCTGACCGTGCTGACCACCATGGCCGCCTCGCTGATCCTGCTGCCCGCTCTGCTGGCGGTCTTCGGCAGGCGCATCCAGCGCCACGTACTGAAGCACGCGGCCAGGGCCGAGGCCAACGGGAAGGTCGAAGGCCGCCGATGGCGGGCCCTGGCCGCAGCCGTGCAGCGCCGTCCGCTGCCCGCACTGCTGGTCGCGACCTTCGCCCTGCTGGCCCTGTCCGCACCGGCGTTGAGCATGCGCCTCGGCTTCGCCGACGCGGGCAACGACCCGGCGACCACGACGTCCAGGCAGGCGTACGACCTGCTCGCCGAGGGTTTCGGCCCGGGCTTCAACGGTCCGCTGATCGTCTTGGTGCAGGGCGACGAGGCCGCAGGCCAGGGCGTCCGGTCCGAGCTGGCCGAGGCCGAGGGCGTGGCCACGGCGAGCCCCGCGATGCCCTCCGAGGACGGCGCCCTGTCCACCGTGATCGTCTACCCGGAGACCTCGCCACAGGCCGAGGGCACCGCTGATCTCGTGCACCATCTGCGCGATGACGTGGCCCCGGGGCTGGAGCGCGACACCGGTGCCGAGATCCTGGTCGGCGGTTCCGTCGCCGCCTCCCAGGACTTCGCGGACACGGTCTCGCAGCGGCTCCCGCTGTTCGTCGCCGTCGTCGTCGGGATGTCGTCGCTGCTGCTGATGCTGGTCTTCCGGTCGGTTTGGATCCCTGTGAAGGCGGCCCTGCTGAACCTGCTCTCGATCTCCGCCGCGCTCGGCGCGATGACCCTGGTGTTCCAGTACGGCTGGTTCGGGGTGCAGCAGGGCCCGATCGAAGCCTTCCTCCCCGTGCTGATTTTCGCCATCGTGTTCGGACTGTCCATGGACTACGAGGTGTTCCTGGTCGCCCGGATGCGGGAGGCGTACGTCCACGGGGACAGCCCGAGCCAGGCGATCCGGACCGGCTTCCGGTACAGCGCCCGGGTCGTGGTGGCCGCCGCGCTGATCATGATGGCGGTGTTCTCCGGGTTCATCGGGGCCGGCGAATCCATGATCAAGATGATCGGCTTCGGGCTCGCCATCGCCGTCCTCTTCGACGCCTTCGTCGTCCGCATGGCCCTCGTCCCGGCCGTCCTCGCCCTCCTTGGCAAGGCCGCCTGGTGGATGCCCCGTTGGCTGGACCGGATCCTGCCCCGCGTGGACGTGGAGGGCGAGGCCCTCAGCCACCGGGCCGCGATCCCGCAGGCTCCGCAAGCCACGGAGGACGAGACAGAGGACACAAGGCCGGAGTTCACCTCCGTCTGACCGCCGCCACCCACCGAGGGCCGCCCGAGACGAACGGACGGCCCTCGGCCCGTACGCACCCGGTGCCGAACCTCGGTCGCCAGGGAACAGCGCCGGTAGCCCACAAACGCCGCCGGCGGGTCAACGCCAGTCGGGAGCGCCAGACGCAGGCGACAGAGCGCCCTCGATCTTCGTCCGGATCTCCCGCATGACCGCGACGACCCGGGCCTCGTGCTCCGCGTCGAGCCGGGCCACCGGTACCGAGCAGCTGATGGCGTCCGTGGCCGGTGAGTCGTACCGCAGGGCGAAGCCGAAGCCCGTGATGCCGGTCACCGTTTCCTCGCGGTCGACGGAGTGGCCGCGCTCGCGCACCTCCGCGAGGTCGGCGAGCAGGGTGGCGCGGTCGGTGTGGGTGTTCTCCGTGAGGGCGGCCAACGGCCCCTCGGGGAGCGGGAGTTCGTCGTCGGGGCGCTCGGCGAGGAGTGCCTTGCCGAGGGCGCCCGCGTGGGCCGGGATCCGGCGGCCGACCCGGCTGATGGTGCGCAGGTACTCGTGGGACTCACGGGTCGCGAGGTAGACGACGTTCGGGCCGTCCAGCCGGGCCAGGTGGATCGTCTCGCCGAGCGCGTCCGAGGCCTCGTCGAGATAGGGGCGGACCGTGCGGACGTGCGGGTCGCTGTCGAGGTAGCTCGTGCCGGTGTGCAGCGCGCTGATCCCGATGCCGTACAGGGAGCCGGTGGTGTCGGAGCGCACCCAGCCGCGGTCGACGAGGGTCTGCAGCAGCTGGTACATGCTGCTGCGCGGTACGCCCAGCTCCTCGGCGAGTTCGTCCAGGCGGGCGGGCCGGTCGCCGCGCGCGGCGAGCAGTTCGAGCAGTTCGACGGTACGGGCCGCGGACTTCACCTCGCGGACGCCCGAGCCGCCCCCTGTACGCACCCGGACCCGGACCCGGGCCCGCGCAAGGGGGTCCCCGCCCTGGGGGCCTCCGCCCCGCACCTCTTCGCTCTCCGGCATGGGGCTCATCGTAAATCCGCGGTGTCGCACCCATTGACCCCGTGCGTTCACCAACTTAGCCTCCATCTTCATACGTAGACGGCATCTGCATATGGAGACAGCATTCATGACGGCGTCCATGACAGGGATCAGCGCGAAGGCCGAAGGCACCGTCCAGCGGCTGCGTGACGGCATGGCGGGCGGCGTGCTGTCCTTTCCCCTCACGAGCTTCCACGGCGACGGCGAGGGCGACGGCAGCCTCGACCTCGACTCGTACCGGACGTACCTGACCGGCCAGTTGGCCGCCGGGGAGGACACGATCGCCCCGGGCGCGGTCTTCCCCGCCTGCGGCACCGGTGAGTTCTTCTCGCTGGACGAGGACGAGTACCGCGAGGTCGTCCGGGCCACGGTCGAGGTCGCCGCCGGTCGGCTGCCGGTGGTCGCGGGCATCGGCTACGGCTGGGCGCAGGCCCGCCGGTTCGCCCGGATCGCCGAGGAGGCGGGCGCCGACGCCCTCCTCGTACTCCCGCACTATCTGGTCGCCGCCCCGCAGGACGGACTCGTCGAGCAGCTGCGCCACATCGCCGCCGGCACCTCGCTCCCGCTCATCGCGTACCAGCGGGGCCAGGTCGCCTTCACCGCCGAGGGGCTGCGCCGGATCGCCGAGATCCCGACCGTCGTCGGCCTCAAGGACGGCCACAGCGACCTGGACCGGCTCCAGCGGCTCACCCTCGCCGCCCCCGACGGCTTCCTCTTCTTCAACGGTGCCTCCACCGCCGAGATCCAGGCCCGCGCGTACGCCACCGTCGGCGTCCCCGCCTACTCGTCGGCCGTGCACGCCTTCGCCCCCGAGATCGCGAACGCCTTCTTCAAGGCCCTGCACACCGACGACCACACGACAACGACCAAGCTCCTGCGCGACTTCTACGTCCCTCTCGTCGAGCTGCGCGACCGCGTCCCGGGCTACGCCGTCTCCCTGATCAAGGCCGCCGCCCGCCTACGCAACCTCCCGGTGGGCCCGGTCCGCTCCCCCCTGACAGACCCCGGCCCGACCGACCTGGCAGCCCTGGAAAAGATCCTCGACACGGGCTTGGGCCTGGTCGGCGCCCAACACCAACGCTGACCGGCCCCTTCTCCTTTTAGGGGCGCGAGGAACC
>NZ_LIQZ01000605.1 GCF_001418655.1 Streptomyces phaeochromogenes
CTCCATGGACCGCGCCCCCTCCGCCCGCCGTCCGCCCGTTCGCTGCCGTCATGCCCGTGTGCCCTCCAGAGCGTGCAGTCCCTGCCGTCGTACCGCAGTCGCGAGCGTACGGTGTCCGGTCCGCTCCGCGAGCAGCACCCGCTCCGTCGGCACGGCGCGCTGCCACCACTCGCCCGCGGCAGCGTCGGCCGTGGCGCGCAGCTCGACGAGCGCCGCGGCCAGGCTGCGGCGGGCCGCGTCCAGGGCGCCGGGAGCGGGTCGCTCGGCGGCGATCAGCCGCGCGGTGTGCTCGCGGGCGCGTTCCACCGTGTCGAGGGCGTTTTCGATGCGGTCTCCGGCCCGCCGGTTGGTGACCGCGACCGCCGCGGCGAAGCCGATCAGCGCGCCGACGACCGTGTCCACGATCCGGTCCGTCATCAGTTCGCCGGGCCGCTGGAAGCCCGTGAACTCGGTGATCAGCAGCGCCATCGGGGTCACGCAGATGCTGCCGAGCCAGTAGTTGCGGCTGATCAGGGCCTCCGCGCCGAAGTTGAAGGCGAGGCAGCACAGGACGAGGGCGGCGGGGCCGAGGTGGGCGAGCGGGGCGACGGCCGCGAAGAGGAGGACGCCGACGAGATTGCCGACGACGCGCTGCACTCCGCGGCTCCAGGTCAGCGTGATGTTCGCCTGGTAGAGCGAGGCGGCGGTGACGAGGGCCCAGTACGGGCGGCCGACGCCGAGCGCCAGCGACACGTAACCGGCGAGGGCACAGCCGAGCGCGGTGCGCAGGGCAAGGGGCAGGAGCGGGCCGAGTCTGTCGGCCAACGGGCTTCTGCCCGCGGCCCGTTCGGCCTCCACGCCGAGGAGTTCGTCGGCCGCCGATGCCGGCTCCACGCTCGGCACGGGGCCCGTTCCGCGCAGGTCGCGTGCCCAGGAGCGCAGCCGTCCGGGGTCCGTGTCGGCGGGTGCGGCGAGCGCGATCTCGGCCCGCACGACGAGCCGTTCGAGGGCCCGTCGGGGCTCCGAGCGGGCGCCGGTGGCGAACAGCGACTGCCAGGCGGCGTGCACGGCTGCGGCCCCGGCCGCCCTGGCGCGCTCGCGTCCGGCGGAAGCGGTGAGGGACGCCTCGGCGGACGCGGCTGCGGAAGCGGCAGTGGAAGCGGATGGCGCGACGGACATCTCGGCGTACGCGGCTGCCGCGTTCAGGGCTCGCGCCGTGGCCCGGCGCTCCGGCCCGTGCGGTCGTACGAGGCCGGGGGCCATGCCGACGAGCCACGCCCAGGCGCCCGCCGCGGCGGCGAGGGCGAGGTGGCCGGGGACCTGGCCGAGCGTCTGCGGGGTGAAGAGGGAGGCCGAGCTGATGAAGGCGAAGATCACCGGTCCGGGCGGGCCGATGCGGGTCGCGTCGCACAGCGCCTTCTGGGCGGCGGC
>NZ_LIQZ01000606.1 GCF_001418655.1 Streptomyces phaeochromogenes
AGATGTGTATAAGAGGAAGGTGGGAAGCCGTAGCCGCCTTGGGGGGCCGGGGCCGGACTCTGCTGAGCAGGTGTGGGCGCAGGCGCAGGCGTCGGTGCGGGGGCCTGAGACGGAGGCGCGGTCGTAGGTCCGGGCTGCGGGAAGCCGGGATGGGCCTGCGCCGCCGGGGCCGCACCGGGGACGCTGTCCTGGGGCTCCGGAGTCGTACGGGGAATGCTGTCCTGCGGGCCCGGAGCCGTACCCGGAGCGCTGAACTGCGGGAATCCGTAACCGCCCGGCTGCCCGGGAGCCGCCGGAGCAGCGGAGGCCGGCGCCGACGGGGGTACGTCGGCGGCGGGCGAAGCGTCGGCCGCGGCAGGCGTACCGGGCACGGCGGGCCAGGCCGGCGGCGAAGGCTGCGGAGCCTGCGGCTGGAAGGGCTGCTGGCCCTGCGGCGGTACGGACGGCTGAGCCGGAGCCTCAGCCGAAGACGCCCCGCCCTCACTCTCCGCGGACGCGGGCCACTGAGCGGCCGAAGCGGGCGCGGCAGGCTGGTACGAGGGCGGCAACGGCGGAAGCCCGCCCTGCGGCACCGGCGGCGGAGCCCACGAGGGAGGCGTGTCCTGCACGGCGTCGGCCACGTCCGCGGCGGACTCGGGCACTACATCCTGAGGCTCGGCATCCTGGGGCTCGGCGTCTTGCGGCTCGGAGGCCTGAGGCTCGGCCTGGCTGGCGGGCGGAGCATGCTCCGGCTCGGAGTCCGAGTCGGCGGCCGTCTCCGGAGCCGCATCCGTCGGCTCCGCGTCCTGGGGCTCGTCGTCCGCCACGGGCACGGCATCGCTGACGTCAGCGGAGTCCTCGGCGTCGGCGTCAACCTGGTGCAGCTCGATCACCCCCGCGGAATCTTCCGCGACGACATCCTCGTCCTCGTCGGTCGCGGCGGCAGCGTCGTTCGAGTCAGCCGCTTCGACCTCGTCCGACGCGTCGGCCTCGCCGGAAACCGTGGCCACGCCCTCGGAGGCCGCCACCTCGGCTCCCTCGTCAACGCCATCCACGCCATTCACGTCGTCAACGTCATCCACGCCGTCGTCGTCATCGGACTCACGCCCGAACGCCACCTCGACGACCTCCGCGTCAACGCCCCCGTCAACGTCTGCATCGGAGGCCGCGTCGGAGTTCTCGTCGGAATCCTGAGCGTCGGTGTCGGCTGCGACCTCGTCCGAGGCCGCAGCCCGCTCCGAGACCTCCCGCTTCACGGCGACAGCCGAGATCCGCATGGTGGCGCCACTCTCGATGTCCCCGTTGTCCTCCTCGACCTCACCGGAGGGCTCATCGACCGGAGGCGTCACCGGCGGAGCCTGGAGGTTCGGCAGATCGGGCAGACCGGCAGGACCCGCGGAGGGCGGGACAGGAGCCGGGGCCTGAGGCTCGAACCCACTCCCCACGGGCAACCGCGGAACGGCACCCGGACCACCGTCAGGAGTAGCAGGAGTAGAGGGGGAAACAGGAGCAGAAGGCGGCGGAACAGCGGCGGGCGGAGCGAAAGGCGCTCCAGGCGCGAAGGAAGGCACGGAAGCCGGCGAAACCGAGGGCGTCGCGGGCGTCGCGGGCATCACCGCAGCCGCTGCCCCGTCCGCCCCGTTCGCCGGACCGGCCCCGTCGGTCCCCTCGGACCCGTCCGAGACCTCTGCCTCGTCCGACTCCTCCTCCTCGACGGAAGCCGACGAAGTCGGCGAGGCCCCCTCCGAACTCCCCGACGCGTTCTGCGTGTACCAGGCGGGAGGGGCGTAGTCGATGGTGAACTCGCCCGTCGTCTCGACGGCGGACTCCGCGTCGGACTGGTCATCGCCGGGTGTGGCCCAGCCCCCGCGGATCCCGTCCCGATCGCTGTTCACAATTCCTCCTGGTGTGGTCGAGCACCCTCATACCGAGCTGGGGCGACCGTTCCGATCGTCCGAGGCCGTCCGTCGCGCCCCAGATCCCCCTGTCTGACGCGGCGGCCCCTTCCCCGGGTTCTTCTGCCGCGCCCACCCCCGCCTAATCACCACAACCACCCCCACCGCAGGCCCCTCCACCCCTCCGCTCCCCGCCACTCCGTCCCACTCCGCC
>NZ_LIQZ01000607.1 GCF_001418655.1 Streptomyces phaeochromogenes
ACGAGATGACGGGCCGGCCCGGCGGAACCAGCGGCCTCGACGACGCCTTCGCCCGGCAGTTCGAGCCCGGGATCGGCGCCGAGATCATGGGCGCCGGGAAGTTCGGCTACCCCGGTTGGCACGAGGACCCGGACTGGAAGGGGTGGTGGGGGCCCAACCCGCCGTTCCACACACCGACCTTCATCCTCACCCATCACCCGCGCCCGTCCATCGAGATGGAGGGCGGCACGACGTTCCACTTCCTCGACGCTTCGCCCGCCGANNCCAGGACGTACGCATCGGCGGTGGCCCCACCGTGGTCCGCGACTTCTTCGCCGCCGGGCTCATCGACCGCCTGCACGTCGTGGTGAACCCGATCCTGCTGGGCCGAGGCGTACGCCTCTGGGACGGACTGGAGGGCCCCGAGAAGGACTACGAGGTCGAGGCCGCTTCATCGCCCAGCGGAGTTACGCATGTGACGTTCACGCGTGCGGGTCTCTGAACCACCTCTTGAACGCGCGTCCGCCTACAGCCCCGCGATCGCGTTCCACCGCTTCGCGAAGTCCGTACGTTCCTTCGACGTGATGTCGCGTGCGATCGCGAGCCGCTCGCGCATGGCGGTGTCGGGGAAGATGAGCGGGTCCTCGGCGAGCGCGGCGGTCTCCTCGTCCTTGGCGGAGGCCAGGATGTCCTGGGCGGCCGGGACGGGGCAGACGTAGTTGACCCACGCGGCGAGTTCGGCGGCGACGGACGGCTCGTAGTAGTAGTCGACGAGGGTCTCCGCGTTCGCCTTGTGGCGGGCGAGGTTCGGGATCATCGGGGACTCGGACCAGAGTTCGGCGCCCTCCTCCGGGACGACGAACTCGATGTCGGGGTCGTCGGCCTGGAGCTGGATCACGTCACCGCTGTACGCCTGGCAGGCCAGCACGTCGCCGCTCGACAGGTCCTTGATGTAGTCGTTGCCGGTGAAACGGCGGATCTGGTCCGTGCGGACGAGTTTCTCGACCTGCTCGCACATCGCGTGGAAGTCGTCCGCGGTCCACCTGGTGATGTCGACGCCGTTGCCCTGCATGAGCAGCGCGAACGCCTCGTCGAGACCGGAGAGGAGCGTGACGCGGCCCTTGAGGTCGTCCGCCCATAGGTCGGAGACGTGCCGGATCTCGCGGCCGACCTTTCGGCGGTTGTACGCGATGCCGGTGATCCCCGACTGCCACGGCACGGTGTGCCTCCGGCCCGGGTCGAAGGCCGGTGAACGCAGTTGCGGATCCAGGTACTTGGTGACATTCGGCTGCCTGGATCTGTCCATCTCCTGGACCCAGCCCAGGCGTACGAACCGCGCGCACATCCAGTCGCTGATCACCATCAGGTCCCGGCCAGTCTCCTGATGGTTCATCAGGGAGGGGCTGACCTTCCCGAAGAACTCGTCGTTGTCGTTGATCTCCTCGGTGTACGTGACCTGGATCCCGGTGCGTTTCTCGAAGGCGTCCAGGGTGGGGCGCCGCGACTCGTCCTCGTCGTCCGTGTCGATGTAGAGGGGCCAGTTGGCCCAGGTCAGGCGCTTGTCGGTGGCCGACAGGTCGCTTCTCGACCGGTCCGAGGGCGCGACGTACGCCGCCGGTACGCCGCAGCCGGCGGCCAGTGCGGTGGCTGCGCCCGTGCCGAGGGTGCGCAGCAGGGTGCGGCGGGTGATTCGGGTTCTCTGGTTCGGGTTCGCTGGCACGTGGGCAGCATGCCGTTTGCCCTGCCGGGCGGGCAATGGACGCTGCGTCGAGCCGTCCGGCTGGGGGACGACAGAGTGTCGCCCCCGCCGCCCC
>NZ_LIQZ01000608.1 GCF_001418655.1 Streptomyces phaeochromogenes
AGATGTGCATAACAGACCGTCCCACCACCGCTCGCCGTCCTCGCCGAGACCGCCGGATACGACGACGCCGAGCGGTGGTGGGAGGACGTGATCGAGCACCGGGGGGCGAGCGACGGGGACGCGTTCGCGCCGTTCGAGGTGCTCGGCGAGGCGATGGGGGCGCTGCGGGAGGCGTTCGGGACCGGGGGACACGAGCGGGACCTCGTGCGGGAGGCGTACATGCGGCTCCAAGTGCGGGCGGCTCAGCGGGAGTTCGGGGACGACGTGGCCGTGGTGTGCGGTGCCTGGCACGTGCCCGCCCTGCGGCAGCGGACCACCGTCGCCGCCGACCGGGCTCTGCTGAAGGGCCTGCCCAAGGCCAAGGCCGACATGACCTGGGTGCCCTGGACCCACCGGCGGCTGTCGCGGATGAGCGGCTACGGCGCGGGGATCGACTCACCAGGCTGGTACGGGCACTTGTTCGGCGCCGCCGACCGCCCGATCGAGCGCTGGATGACGAAGGTGGCCCGGCTGCTGCGCGACGAGGACCGGCCCGTCTCGTCCGCGCACGTCATCGAGGCGGTGCGGCTCGCCGACACGCTCGCCGCGATGCGGGGTCGCCCCCTGCCGGGCCTGACCGAGACCACCGACGCCGTACGGGCCGTGATGTGCGAGGGCTCGGACGTGCCGCTCTCGCTCGTGCACGACCGGCTCGTCGTCGGTGATGTCCTGGGCGAGGTGCCCGCGGCGGCGCCCGCCGTGCCGTTGCAGCGCGACCTCGACCGGCTCCAGCGCCGGCTGCGGCTCAAACCGGAGGCGCAGGAGCGGGAGTTGGAGCTCGACCTGCGCAAGGAGAACGACGCCGGGCGCAGCAGGCTGCTGCACCGGCTGCGGCTCCTCGGCATCGAGTGGGGCGAGCCGGCCGCGTCGCGCGGCAGCACCGGTACGTTCCGGGAGACCTGGCGGCTGCGCTGGGAGCCGGAGCTTGCGGTGCGGGTCGCCGAGGCCGGGGTGTGGGGGACGACCGTGCTCGCCGCCGCGACCGCGAAGGCCCAGGCGGACGCCGTCGACGCACGGTCCCTCGCCGACGTCACGGGCCTCGCCGAGCGCTGCCTCCTCGCCGAACTCCCGGACGCGCTCCCGGTCGTGATGCGGATCCTCGCCGACCGCGCCGCCCTGGACGCCGACGTCGGCCACCTCGCCCAGGCGCTCCCCGCCCTGGTCCGCTCCCTCCGCTACGGCGACGTACGCGGCACGGGCACGGAGGCCCTGGCCGAGGTCGCCGCAGGGCTCGCCGAGCGCGTCTTCGTGGGTCTGCCCCCGGCCTGCGCCGCACTCGACGCGGACGCCGCGGAGGAGATGCGCGGGCATGTGGACGCGGTGCACGGGG
>NZ_LIQZ01000609.1 GCF_001418655.1 Streptomyces phaeochromogenes
GGGGGCGGACCCCCCGGAAAGGGACGGGAATGGTTAGGGGCGGCGGGGGCGGAAAACGGGTTGAGGTCAGACCAGGCGGACCGGCTTCTCGGGGCGTATGCCCAGGTGGAGGAGCCAGGTGCGGAGGGGGGCGGGGTCGCCCTCCTCGATGAGGCTCAGGACTCGGGGGCCGAGGTCCACGGACCGCTCGCCGTTGATGAGCAGCGACGGCCCGTCGAGCCAGTCGAGCCCCGGAGCCGCCCCGGCCGTGTCCATCGCCGCACAGCACACCATCGCCGTGACATGGTCGGCCAGCAACTCCCGCCCGGTCCGGGGCGGTTGCAGCGGGAAGAGCGGCAACGAACCGTCGTCCCAGAGGGGCATGTCCGGACCGACCTGGCCGGCGGCCCCGGAGGGAGCGGCGGCCCCGGCCGACACCGCGGCCTCCTCGCGCGCCACCTCCGCACTGAGCCCCGCCGCCAGCGCCGAACTCCGCTCGTTCTCCGGCCCGCCGTCCTCGTCCTCATCCTCGTACGCCGAGGCCGCATGCCTCTCCACGACCACCGGATCCTCAAGGTCACCGGATTCCCGCGGCTCCCCCGGCTCCCCGTCACTCAGGTGATCCATCACCCGGGCCAGCGTCGGCCCCTCCGGATCCGAGGCTCCGGCCCCGGCCCCGGCCCCGGAGGACCGGCTCACGCCGAGCGCGTCCAGCACCCGGTGCAACCGCGCCGCGTCCGTACGCCACTTCCGGTCCACGACCTCGTCCGGATACTCGTCCCAGTCGACCGGCGCCCAGTCGGGCCCGGTCTCGGCCGGTCCGCCGTGGAAGAGGCGCGCGGCCAGCAGGGACGCCGCCTCGTCGATCGCCCCGGGCTCCTCCAGCAGGTCGCAGGCGGGCCGCTCGCCGAGCCGGGAGGCGAACCCCTCGGCGAGACGGTCACGCCGCGAAAGTTCGGTGAGGGCCGCGACCACACCCGCGTCGAGCCGGGACGGCCAGCGCCCCATCCGCCAGGCGGGCAGCGCGACCCGCGTCAGCAGCCGGTCCCAGCCCGCGTACGCAAGACCCACCTGTTCCTGGGCGACGATCCGCAGACCGTAATCCACAGCCTGTGCACGCTCCGCCGCCGCGGCGGCGACACCCCGCTCCATCTCGGCGGCGTGTCCGCGGCAGCTGCGCAGCAGAAGCCGCGCCACCCAGCCGACCCCGCCGAGCACCGTCCTGGACAGGGGTCCGCGGGGCTCCGAGGTCACGGCCACAGCCGCGTCGAGACCCCGGATGAACCGCCGCGCCGCGGCTATGTCGGGGTGCGCCGACGGTCCCGTACCGGCGACGACCGGTGCGAGGACGGCGCGCAGTTCGCCGACCCGCATCCACCACAGGAAGGGCGAGCCGATGACGAGGACGGGCGCGGCCGGCGGACGGCGGTGGGCAGACGGGAGGCCCCGTACGCCCGGTACGCCCTCGATCTCGTCGCGGGACTCCGGCCGGGGCGTGCCGTGGGCCCGGTGGGTGCGGTCCTCCAGCCAGCTGTCGCAGTCCGGGGTGAGCGCTATCGCGGAGGGCGCGGGCACTTCGAGGCGGTCGGCCAGGTCGCGCACCATGCGGTAGAGATCGGGCGCCGACTCCTCGGCGATGGTGACCGTGGGGCTCACGGCGGGCCGGGAACGGGCCACGACCAGCGCGATGCCCGCCGCGGCGAGGATCACGAACAGGGCGAACCCCGACACGATCCAGCGCGTGACCGCCCAGCCGGGGCCGTCGATGTGGCCCGTCGACCCGCCGACGAGCAGCACGACGGCGACGGCCGCGGGCAGCAGGGCGACGGCCAGCGCCCGGCTGCGGACCCGCAGCACGGCGAGAGCCCGTGAGCGCGCGGCCTGCGCGCCCACCTCCACACCCATACCGGACACGACCGGTGTCACCCCCTACTGCCCGCCCGGCGCGTGCATACCCAGCCACTGCCGGCGGACGTCCATGGCGTTGCTCACTCCCCCACTGTGGCACCCACGACCGACATCGCAATGCCGGTGGGCCAAGTGCCGGAACGCTTGCGCCGCACCCTAGTTGGGGCCCCGGCCCTCGTCAGCCGGATGGGGCATCGGTCACTCGATGGAATGGCTTTGGGCAGAGGTGGCTGACGAAAGGGCCCCGGATCCTGTGCGGGATCCGGGGCCCGGGGTGATCCTTCGATGCGCGTTGACGCAGATGAAGGGGCGTAACTGCCGGTTACGCCTGTGCTGCCCCCGCCACCTTCGCCGCGATGTCCGTACGGTGCTGGCCGCCGTCGAGGCGGATTCGGTTGACCGCTTCGTACGCGCGTGCGCGGGCCTGGGTGAGGTCCTTGCCGCTGGCCGTGACGGAGAGCACCCGGCCGCCCGCGCTCACGATCGCGTCACCGTCACGTTTGGTGCCCGCGTGCAGGACGTACGCGTGCGGGGCGTCCTGTGCCGCCACCTCGTCGAGGCCCTCGATGGGGTCGCCGGTGCGCGGGGTGTCCGGGTAGTTGTGCGAGGCGATGACCACGGTGACGGCCGCGTCGTCGCTCCAGCGGAGGGGTTCGAGGTCGACCAGGGTGCCGTCCGCCGCCGCGAGGAGGATGCCGGAGAGGGGCGTCTTCAGGCGGGCGAGGACGACCTGGGTCTCGGGGTCGCCGAAGCGGGCGTTGAACTCGATGACCCGTACGCCGCGCGAGGTGATCGCGAGACCGGCGTAGAGCAGCCCGGAGAAGGGGGTGCCGCGGCGGCGCATCTCGTCGACGGTCGGCTGCAGGACCGTCTGCATGACCTCCTCGACCAGCTTCGGATCGGCCCATGGGAGGGGCGAGTACGCGCCCATGCCGCCGGTGTTCGGACCCTCGTCGCCGTCGAGCGCGCGCTTGAAGTCCTGCGCGGGCTGCAGCGGCACGACCGTCACGCCGTCGGTGATCGCGAAGAGGGAGACCTCGGGGCCGTCGAGGAACTCCTCGATGACCACGCGGTCGCAGGCGTTGGCGTGCTCGCGGGCCTTGTCGAGGTCGGCGGTCACGACGACGCCCTTGCCGGCCGCGAGACCGTCGTCCTTCACGACGTACGGGGCTCCGAAGGCGTCGAGCGCCTCCTCGACCTCGTCGGGGTTCGTGCAGACGTACGAGCGGGCCGTGGGCACGCCCGCGCCCGCCATGACGTCCTTGGCGAAGGCCTTGGAGCCCTCCAGCTCGGCGGCCTCCTTGGAGGGGCCGAACACCGGGATGCCCGCCTCGCGCACGGCGTCGGCGACCCCGGCCACGAGGGGCGCCTCCGGGCCGACGACCACCAGCTCGGCGCCGAGCCCGGTGGCCAGCGCGGCCACGGCCTTGCCGTCGAGGGCGTCGACCTGGTGCAGCTCGGCCACCTCGGCGATTCCCGCGTTGCCTGGGGCACAGTGCAGCGCAGTGACGTCGGGGTCGAGGGAGAGAGAACGGCACAGGGCGTGTTCGCGGGCACCGCCGCCGATAACTAGGACCTTCACGGGGGTCAGACTAGCTGCCGTGTTTCGGGGGCGGGTCGGCGTGGGTTCGCCACGGCTCACCACTACTACTCGTTGCTGCTCGTCACTGCTATTGGTCGCTGCTGGTTACTGCTACTGGCTGCTGCTGACTACTACTACGGGCGCTGCTACTGGTTGCTGCTCGTCACTGCTCGTTCGAGAACTCCTCCACCACCGTTGCTCCCAGCTCTCTCACGATCAGTTCGTGGCCCGACAGGGCGGACTCGTCGAGGTCCGGATCGTCGTCCTCCGGGGTGTCGTCCTCGGGGGAGATGGGGGGCGGCTCCGGCGCGGAGGAGCGGGGAGCGGGCGCGGGACCTG
>NZ_LIQZ01000061.1:0-30107 GCF_001418655.1 Streptomyces phaeochromogenes
GTCGGGGGACGGCGCTCGCCCGGCGGTCGGGGTCGGGGTCGGGGGACGGTGTTCGCCGGCGGTCGCGGTCGTTCAGATGAAGTTGAGAGCTGCCGCGCAGCCCACTCCGCCGAGCACCATGAACGCCGGCATCAGGACCTTCAGCTCGACCCAGCTGCCGGCCCGGAACCGCATCGCCTTGGGCGGTCCGATCGGGTACCAGCGCTTGCGGCCGACCGGGATCGGCCACAGGATCGGGCAGCCGGACACCGTCAACGCGTCCCCGATGTCGTGCACCAGCGCGCCGAGCAGGATCGGCAGTCCGAGCCACAGGTACTCCTGGCCCGGCGCGGTGAACAGCCAGTCGGCGCCGTTGCCCGGCTTGTCCACTACTCCCGCGAGGATCCAGGCACTCGTGGCGGCCAGCAGCCACACGAGGATGTCGGCACTGGAGCCGCGCGTCGCCCGCCAGAGCAGCCCCTCGATCGCGAGCACTATGTGCACGAAGAGGAGTGCCAGGACTCCCCAGCGGCCCCCCGTGATCGCGATGGCCGAGGCTCCGGCGCCGATCATCACCGCCCACAGCCAGGTGTGCGTCAGAGTGCGGTGCCCGCCGGAGCGACGCGGGTCGCCCGCCTTCCTGGTCCCCTTGTAGACGGCGTAGGAGAGCTTGTCGACGATCTCGCACAGCCCTCGCGAGACGGGTCCGAAAGCCCGCGAGATGGTCGCCGCCTTGTGGTCCAGATCCGGGGCGAGTGCCGCGCCCGCGCAGATCAGCGCGCCGACCAGGAGGACCGGCCAGGGCATCGTGTGTCCCGTGGCCGCCGCCGCGGCTCCGACGCCCAGCCAGGCCGCCGCTCCCGACAGTGAGTGTGCTGGTCCCATCATCGCCGTACCCCGCCCCATTCCACTTGTACTGACAGCCAGTTGCCCAGGCGCGCTGACGCCCCGTCGGCGCCACAGCGTAGCGTTTGTGATCTTCCGTCCCGCAGCCGATTCCCCCCTCAAGGGTGTTCACAGGCAAGATGGGTGCGTGACCCTTATCGATCAGCTGCCGAAGACCGCAGATCCCGACGCCCTCTACGAAGCCTTCGAGTCGTGGGCCGGGGAACGCGGTCTCACGCTCTACCCCCACCAGGAGGAGGCGCTGATCGAGGTGGTTTCGGGTGCGAACGTGATCGTCTCGACGCCCACCGGTTCCGGCAAGAGCATGATCGCCGCGGGTGCGCATTTCGCGGCGCTCGCCCGGGACGAGGTCACCTTCTACACGGCGCCGATCAAGGCGCTCGTCTCGGAGAAGTTCTTCGAGCTGTGCAAGATGTTCGGCACCGAGAACGTCGGCATGCTGACGGGCGACGCGTCCGTGAACTCCGACGCCCCGGTCATCTGCTGCACCGCCGAGGTCCTGGCGTCCATCGCGCTGCGCGACGGCAAGCGGGCCGATGTCGGCCAGGTCGTGATGGACGAGTTCCACTTCTACGCCGAGGCCGATCGCGGCTGGGCGTGGCAGATCCCGATCCTCGAACTGCCGCAGGCCCAGTTCATCCTGATGTCGGCGACGCTCGGCGACGTCTCGATGTTCGAGGAGGACCTGACCCGGCGCACCGGCCGTCCCACCTCGGTCGTCCGCTCGGCGACCCGGCCCGTGCCCCTCTCCTACGAGTACAAGCTGACGCCGCTCACGGAGACGCTCACCGAGCTTCTGGAGACCAAGCAGGCGCCCGTCTACATCGTGCACTTCACGCAGGCGCAGGCCGTGGAGCGGGCGCAGGCGCTGATGAGCATCAACATGTGCACGCGCGAGGAGAAGGACCAGATCGCCGAGCTGATCGGCAACTTCCGCTTCACCACCAAGTTCGGCCGCAATCTCTCCCGTTACGTACGGCACGGCATCGGTGTGCACCACGCCGGCATGCTGCCCAAGTACCGGCGTCTGGTGGAGAAGCTGGCACAGGCCGGTCTGCTGAAGGTCATCTGCGGCACCGACACCCTCGGTGTCGGCGTCAACGTGCCCATCCGCACCGTGCTGTTCACGGCTCTGACGAAGTACGACGGCACCCGGGTGCGGACGCTGCGCGCGCGGGAGTTCCACCAGATCGCGGGCCGTGCCGGACGGGCGGGCTTCGACACGGCCGGCTTCGTCGTGGCGCAGGCTCCCGAGCATGTCGTGGAGAACGAGAAGGCCCTCGCCAAGGCGGGCGACGACCCGAAGAAGCGTCGCAAGGTGGTGCGCAAGAAGGCGCCGGAGGGCTTCGTCGCCTGGACGGAGAACACGTTCGCGAAACTGATCTCGTCCGATCCGGAGCCACTGACCTCGCGCTTCCGGGTCACGCACACGATGCTGCTGTCGGTGATCGCCCGGCCCGGCAACGCCTTCGCCGCGATGCGGCATCTGCTGGAGGACAACCACGAGCCGCGCAAGCAGCAACTGCGGCACATCCGGCGGGCGATCGCCATCTACCGCTCGCTCCTCGACGGCGGAGTCGTCGAGAAGCTCGACGAGCCGGACGCCGAGGGCCGCATCGTGCGGCTCACCGTCGACCTGCAGCAGGACTTCGCCCTCAACCAGCCGCTGTCGACCTTCGCACTGGCGTCGTTCGAACTCCTGGATCCCGAATCGCCTTCGTACGCCCTGGACATGGTGTCCGTCGTGGAGTCCACGCTGGACGATCCGCGGCAGATCCTCGCCGCCCAGCAGAACAAGGCCCGCGGCGAGGCCGTCGCGGCGATGAAGGCGGACGGCGTCGAGTACGAGGACCGCATGGAGCGGCTCCAGGACGTGTCGTACCCCAAGCCGCTGGAAGAGCTGCTCTTCCACGCGTACAACACCTACCGCAAGAGCCATCCGTGGGTGGGCGACCATCCTCTCTCCCCGAAGTCCGTCATCCGTGACATGTACGAACGGGCCATGTCCTTCACGGAGTTCGTGTCCTACTACGAACTTGCCCGCACCGAGGGCATCGTCCTCCGTTACCTGGCAAGTGCCTACAAGGCCCTCGACCACACCGTCCCGGACGACCTGAAGTCGGACGACCTGGAGGACCTGATCGCCTGGCTCGGCGAGATGGTGCGTCAGGTCGACTCCAGCCTCCTCGACGAGTGGGAGCAGCTCGCCAACCCGGAGGTGATGACGGCCGAGGAGGCCCAGGAGAGGGCCGACCAGGTTAAACCGGTCACCGCCAACGCCCGTGCCTTCCGGGTCCTCGTCCGCAACGCCATGTTCCGCCGCGTCGAGCTCGCCGCCCTCGACCATGTCGGGGAACTCGGCGAGATGGACGGCGAGTCCGGCTGGGACGCCGACGCCTGGGGCGAGGCGATGGACAAGTACTGGGACGAGTACGACGACCTCGGTACTGGCCCCGACGCGCGCGGACCCAAGTTGCTGCTCATCGAGGAGGAGCCGCAGAACGGACTGTGGCGCGTTCGCCAGGCCTTCGCCGACCCGAACGGCGATCATGACTGGGGCATCAGCGCGGAGGTCGACCTCGCGGCCTCGGACGCCGAGGGCCGTGCCATCGTCAAGGTCACCGACGTCGGCCAGCTGTGAGCACAGGAGAACGCGAAACATGACGAATCCAGCGGAGCGACTGGTGGACCTGCTCGACCTGGAGCAGATCGAGGTCAACATCTTCCGTGGCCGCAGCCCGGAGGAGTCCCTGCAGCGGGTCTTCGGCGGGCAGGTGGCGGGCCAGGCCCTGGTCGCCGCCGGCCGCACCACGGACGGCGAACGCCCCGTGCACTCGCTGCACGCGTACTTCCTGCGCCCGGGCCGGCCCGGCGTGCCGATCGTGTACCAGGTCGAGCGGGTCCGCGACGGCCGGTCGTTCACCACGCGTCGTGTCACCGCCGTGCAGCAGGGCCGCACGATCTTCAATCTGACCGCCTCCTTTCACAAGCCTGAGGAAGGGAGCTTCGAGCACCAGCTGCCGCCGGCGCGTGAGGTACCGGATCCCGAGTCGCTCCCGACCGTCACTCAGGAGATCAAGGAGCATCTGGGCGCGCTCCCCGAGACGTTGGAGCGCATGGCGAGGCGCCAGCCCTTCGACATCCGCTACGCGGACCGGCTGCGCTGGACCCCCGAGGAGATCGAGCACGCCGAACCGCGCAGCGCCGTGTGGATGCGTGCCGTCGGCCCCCTGGGCGACGACCCGCTGGTCCACACCTGTGCGCTCACCTACGCGAGCGACATGACACTCCTGGACGCCGTCCGCATCCCGGTGGAACCCCTCTGGGGCCAGCGCGGTTTCGACATGGCGTCCCTGGACCACGCGATGTGGTTCCACCGGCCGTTCCGTGCCGACGAGTGGTTCCTGTACGACCAGGAGTCGCCGATCGCGACGGGTGGCCGAGGGCTGGCCCGGGGCCGGATCTACGACCTGGAGGGACGGCTGCTCGTCTCCGTCGTCCAGGAGGGACTGTTCCGCAAGCTCGAGGGCTGACGCCGACGGGCTCAGAGGTTTCTGCGGCGCAGCCAGCCGAGGAGGCGTCGGGGACGTTCCGGTTCGTCGACCGTCTGTCGTACCTCGGCCTGTTGCCGCACTCCTGTCGGCTGCCGTACGTGGGCCGGTCGGAACACGTCGGTCGGCCGGAGCGCTTCGGTCGGCTGCCGCGCGTCACCGCTCTGCTGCCGCTCCTCGATCAACCGCCGCCGCTCCTCGATCAGTTCTGATCGTTCCCGACTCGCGACCGGAGTCCGCGGGTTCGGTGTCGGTCGCGGCGCCCGACGATGTGCGCGCGCCTCTTGCAGGGTGTTGGCCAAGTCGGACCGGAGCCAGCTGATCTCGTCCGGGTCCTCCGCCGTCATGATCCGTGCGGCGACGTGGGCGGCGGGCGAGTCGGGCGCGCCGTGCGTGGTCCGTTCCGGATCGAAGCGGTTCATGTAGGCGCGCTCGTACGGATCGGCGACGATCTCCGCGACCTGCGCGGGGTCGAGCAGTGAGGCCACCGCCGCGGCCCGGGCCCAGGGATCCTCGGTCTGCCGCAACAGGAAGCCCACGTGGCGCCCTCGCCAGTTCCGGGCCCTCAGGTCCAGGCCCGCGTCCAGTTGGTCGCGCAGCCCTTCGGGTGTACGCCCGTTCAACAGCGGAGCGTTCTCCTCGGACTCGGCGAACTGCCGCAGTTCCTCTGCCAGATACAGCCAGACGACGGCCCTGTAGCGGTTCAGATAAAACTTTACGGGCACGACGAATCCCAGGCGCGCGAACCTCGTGAACCGGGCCGCCGTCACATCCATGAGAGCCGCGCCCTCCGACGTACCGACCGCCTCGACGCGTTTCTTCAACCCGTCCGGGAACTCGTCCTCGGACATCACCCGGTCGATCTCCGCGCGGGCCACGCGGCGTCCTCCGCCGCCCTCGTCCGGGACGGTTCGGATGCAACCGAGTCGTACGGCGAGGTCGAACTCGCCTCGTTTGAGCCCCAGCTCTCGTGCCGCGCGGCTCTGTGCGAGTGTCTGCCGGGGTGCCGTGGCGACGGCCGGGTTCGCGCCGACGACTGTGGCGTTCAGAAGAGCGGCAGCGGTGTTCGTGCTGGGCGTGACGGACTGCGTGATGGTGTTGCCGGACATGGTGGTTCTCCCCCGTAGCAGCGGTGTGCGCTTGCTTGCGCTTGCTTCGAGAAAAACCGTAGCCGGTTCGCCGCGACTCCCGCCGAGCCTGTGGATAACTCTGGCGGCAGATCGTTTGCACAGGTCAGAGGTCGATCGAGGACGAGTGTTCCGGCTGGCGGGCATCGACGTGGAGGTGTTCGCCGACACGGTTGACGAGCAGCGTCATCTCGTACGCGACCTGGCCGATGTCGGCCTCGGCCGCGCTGAGCACGCACAGACAGCTGCCGGTGCCGGCCGCCGTGACGAAGAGCACGGCGTCGTCGAACTCGATCATCGTCTGGCGTACCCGGCCCGCGCCGAAGTGCCGGCCCGACCCCTTGGCGAGGCTGTGCAGGCCCGAGGAGACGGCGGCGAGATGCTCGGCGTCCTCCCGCCTGAGCCCTGTGCTCGCCCCGGTCACCAGGCCGTCGTTCGACAGCACCAGCGCGTGTCGTACGTGTTCCACACGCTGGGTCAGGTCGTCCAGCAGCCAGCCAAGTCCCTGGTTCTCAGCCATGATCCGTCTCCCCGTGGATATGTGGCTCCCCCTGGCCGGAGGATCTGATCAACCAGCCTTCCCCACCACCGCCGTCCGGGCAAGGAGGATAGGGGCATGGCACACAAGATGACCGATGAGGAATGGCGGGCCTTCGTCTCGAACGGCACCCGCACGGGCAAGCTGTCGACGGTCCGGGCCGACGGAAGCCCGCACGTGGCACCGATCTGGTTTCTGCTCGACGGGGACGACCTGGTCTTCAACACGGCGAAGACCACCGTCAAGGGACGGAATCTGGCCCGCGACGGCCGGGTCGCCGTGTGCGTGGACGACGACCGGCCGCCGTTCGCGTACGTCGTCCTGCAGGGGCGCGCCCGGATCTCGGAGGACCTCGACGAACTCCGGCTGTGGGCGGGGCGGATCGGCGCCCGCTACATGGGCGAGGAGCGGGCCGAGGAGTTCGGCGCCCGCAACGGTGTACCGGGCGAACTCCTCGTACGCGTGAGGATCGAGAAGGTCCTCGCGGAAGGCGGCATCGCGAACTGAGCGGGCTGCGCGGCGGGTGAGCGAGGGGCCCTCGTCGGCCCCACTGCAGCTCTTCGCGTCAACCGACCGAGTCGAGCAGCCGGGCGGTGTGCATCCGTCCGGCGTACTCGACGAGACGTATCAGTACCTCCTTCCCCGAGTCGCGGTCACGGGCGTCGCAGAGCACCACGGGCGTTCCCTTGTCGAGGTCCAGGGCGCGTGACACGTCGTGAGCGCCGTACGTCCGCGAGCCCGTGAAGCAGTTGACGGCCACCACGAAGGGGATGTGCCGGTGCTCGAAGTAGTCCACCGCGGGGAAGCAGTCCTCCAGTCGCCGGGTGTCGGCGAGGACGACGGCGCCGAGCGCCCCTTGCGACAGTTCGTCCCACAGGAACCAGAATCGGTCCTGGCCCGGTGTGCCGAAGAGGTAGAGCGACAGGCCCGACCTGATGGTGATGCGGCCGAAGTCCATGGCGACGGTCGTCGTGACCTTCTGGTCCACCCCGTCGGTGTCGTCCACCGACTGGCCCGCCTCGCTCAGCAGTTCCTCGGTGCGCAGCGGCCTGATCTCACTGACCGCGCCCACCAGGGTGGTCTTGCCCACGCCGAATCCGCCGGCGACGAGAATCTTCAACGCCAGCGCAGCTGTCTCATCGCTCGTGGCGTCGGAGTGTTCGGAGACCATCGATCACTTCTCTCGGGAGTGTCGACAATGGTCGACATCAGTACATGTGTGCGGATTCAGCAGCATGACAACTGCGGCTCCGCTCCGAGGCTTTTGACAGCAAACTGGCCGTTCTGGCGGTCCCTTGCCCGTTCGGTGTCGGGATGAGCGCGGAACGAGGTACGGGACCGTTCGGCAGGGGGTGTGATCCGTCATCTACAGGGCCCTCAGTCCTTCGATGACCTCGCGCAGGATGCGCTCGTCCGGGAGTTGCGCGGGCGGCACCGGGAGGCTGACCTTGACGCAGCCGAGCTCCAGGAGGTCGCCGAGAAGCACGCGCACCACGCCCACGGGCAGGTCGGCGTCCGCGGCCAGTTCGGCGACCGACTGGGTCTCGGTCCGGCAGAGCTCGATGAGGGCCCTGTGCTCCGGGCCGAGTCCGGTGTCGTCGCGGACGTCCGGTGCCCCCGTGTCGAGTGAGACGAGCGCGATCAAGTCGAAACGCACCCCGGTCGGGCCGGACTTGGTGCGTCCGCCCGTCATCGCGTAGGGGCGGACGAGCGGCCCGGCCTCGTTGTCGTACCACTGGCTGCCCGGCTGTTCAGGAGGTCCTGTCCGGTCCTCGGCCATGTGCGCCGGCATCGTCGGTCACCCGGCCGCGGGCGGGTGGGCGGCGGTGCGGGGCGCCGAGTAGAGGTGCTCCCCCACCCGTTTGACCAGGAGCGCCATCTCATAGGCGACCAGGCCGATGTCGGCCGTCACGGCGCTCAGGACAGCCAGGCAGGAGCCTTCTCCGGCAGCCGCCACGAACAGGAAGCCGTCGTCCATCTCCACCATGGTCTGGCGTACGCCACCGGCACCGAAGTGACGGCCCGCACCCTTGGCCAGGCTGTGGAACCCGGAGGCGATCGCGGCGAGATGTTCCGCGTCCTCGCGCCTGAGGTCGCTGGACGCGCCGACCGCGAGCCCGTCGTTGGACAGCACGACGGCATGCCGCACTTCGGCGACGCGCAGCGCCAAGTCGTCCAGCAGCCAGTCGAGTTCGCCGGACCGTTGGGCGGTCCCCATGCCCGGTTCCTGGATCATGCGGGGTCTCCTTCACTGCTGTCGCTGCCCGCTACGGGGTCGGGGGTGACGCCGAGACCGGGTGCACGGCCGCCGCCGCGGGTCCATCCCGCGCGATAGGCCGCCATGCGGTCCCGTACCGCCTCGGGGGTGCGCTCGTCGTCCTTGTGAGGCGCGGCTTCCGCGGGCTCGTCGGGTCGTCCTTCGCGCAGTTGCGGGGCGAGGCTGGCTTGTCGTACGCGCCGTGGGAGTTCGTCGGATTCCACGGTGTCGTCCTCGGGTCGGTGCAGGCGCAGGGTGGTGACGCCGGGCGGTGTTCGGCTTTCGCGCGTGCCTTCGGAGGCGGCTTCCGCCTCTATCGGTATGGGTGGCACCAGGGCGGGCCGCTCGTTCGGTGCCTTCACGGAAAGCGCCTCTACGGAGTCGTGTTTCGGGGTGGGGGCGGGCACGCGCGCGTACGTGCGTTCCGCGGCCTTTTCCTGGTCCGCCCGGCGGCCACCGGAACGTTCCTCCGCGGCGGCCTGGAGCAGTGGTGTGGGCAGCAGGACGACCGCGGTGGTGCCTCCGTAGGGCGAGGTCCGCAGGTGGACCTTGATGCCGTGGCGCGCCGCGAGCCTGCTGACCACGAAGAGGCCGAGCCGGTCGCTGTCGAAGAGGTCGAGTGCCTCGGACTGCTCGATGCGACGGTTGGCCTCGGCGAGTGTCTCCTTGCCCATGCCCAGGCCCCGGTCCTCGACCTCCACGGCGTAGCCGTTGCCGACCGGCTCTCCGGTGACGCGCACCCGGGTGTGGGGTGGTGAGAACTGGGCGGCGTTCTCCACGATTTCGGCCAGCAGGTGGGTGAGGTCCGCCACCGCGGCTCCGATGACCGAGGTCTCCGGGAGTTGTCGTACCTCCACGCGCGCGTAGTCCTCGACTTCGGAGACTGCGGCACGGACCACGTTCGTCAGGGAGACCGGCATGCGCCAGGCACGGCCGGGAGCGGCTCCGGAGAGGATGATCAGGCTCTCCGCGTGGCGCCGCATGCGGGTGGTGAGGTGGTCGAGCCGGAAGAGGTCGCTCAGCTCGTTCGGGTCGTCGGAGCGGCGCTCCATGGTGTCCAGCAGGCTCAGTTGGCGGTGGACGAGAACCTGGCTGCGGCGGGCGAGGTTGACGAAGACTCCGGAGATGCCGCTGGCGAGTTCGGCGCGCTCGACCGCAGCATGCAGAGCGGCACGGTGCACGGTGGTCAGGGCTTCCGCGACCTGTCCCGCTTCGTCCTCCGCGGGTGGTCCCGGCGGGGCCTCGGCACTGACGTCGATCTCCTCCCCCGCGCGCAGTTTCCGCATGGCGTGCGGAAGTTTGCGCCGGGCGATCTCCAGAGCGGTGTTGCGCAGGCTCACCAGCTCGATGACGAGGCCGCGTCCGATGCGTACGGAGATGACGAGCGACGCAGCCACGGCGACGAGTCCCAGCAGAACCGCGGCACCGGCCGGGGCGAGCAGACCGCGCCGGAGCGGGTCGGCCCGGTCCGCGACACCACTGCCGGCGTCCGCCTCGATCGTTCGCATGTCGTCCTGCACGCGCGCGTGTGCCGCGTTCCAGGTCTCCTCGGGCGCGGCACCGAGCGCCCTGCCGCCCGGACCGGCCGCGAGCACGTCGTTCTCGACGGCGTGTACGTCGGCGTACGCGCTGCCCTCCACGAGGCCCTGCCAGGCGACTCGTTCGGAGCCGCGCAGATCGGCGACGGCCGACTCGGTGAGCAGCCTGCGTGCGTCGACCGCGCCGGTGAACATCCGGAGCCGCTGCCCGTCGAGGGTTCCGGCAAGCCGGGCACCCACGAGGACCGCGTCCTCCTGCGCGAGGGCCTCGCCAGCCCGGGAGAACTCGAGCAGCACGCGCGCGTCGGAGCCGATTTCCGCGTCCTGGATGCCGGTGAGCGCGCCGCCCACCGAGAAGGCCGTCGTGATGGTCCTGGTGTACCGCTCGTGTGTCTCGTGCCAGCCGGCCCTGCGGTCGAGTACGGCGGTCCGCAGGGAGCGGAGCTGTTCGGCTCCGGTGACGAAGGTTTCGAGGCGTTCGGCCACTCCGGAGGGCAGTTCCTCGCTGTCGGCGACGGTGCTGTCGTCTCCGAGCCGGAGTTTCGCCACGGCCCGGTCGGTGCGTGCCGTCAGCTTCTTGAGGTCGCTCGCCCGGTCGGCGGCGGGTTTGGTCGCGTAGCCGACGGCCGCCGTGCGTTCTTCCTGGAGTGCGGTCACGGCCGCCGCGACCGGGGCACGCACCTGGGAGTCCACGCGCTGCAACTGCCGCAGCCTGGAGACGTCCTGGGCGGTCGTGACGGTGGCGTACGCCCAGAGGGCGAGCAGGGAGACGACGGGCACCATCAGTAGGCAGACGATCTTCGCCCGCACGGTGCGGGGACGCAGGCTCCAGCCTCCCGCGCGCGTGGGTGCGTCACTGAGCGCCATGTCGGCAGATTCCTCCGGGCCTGAGCCTTCGTCGGCCGGCGGTCCGGCGTGCGCGCGCCGACCCCGCACCGGGGTCGGCGGTGTCTGGGAGCCGTCTGTCGGGGTCCTACGGGGTGTACGCATGGCCTCCTCGCTCGGAGTGGTTCGGGGGACGCGCCCGCCGGGTCGCCGGTCGGGGCCCTCCACTAGCGGGCGGCGCTCTCGACTGGCCGCTGGGCCGAGGCGGAGGCCTCGCGCTCCCCCGCCGTCGGGGAGAGCGCGACGAACGCCGATGTCAGGAAGAGATAGGACCCGAGGCCGACGGCGAGGGGGAAGATGAACTGCATGGCCGTGGCCCCGGGCAGGAGGTCGCCGGAGGGCGAGACCCGCACGCCGACCGCGATCATCCCGGTGTAGTGCATGCTGCTCACCGCCCCGCCCATGACGAGGGAGGCGACGGCGACCGCGATCGGCGACTTGATGTTGAGCGCCGCCCACAGGGCCGCGGTCGCCGCGACCACGGCGATCAGGACCGAGATGCCGACGAGCACCGGGTCGTAGGTGACGTCGCCGTGCAGCCGCAGTGCGGCCATGCCCAGGTAGTGCATGCTCGCCACGCCGAGCCCGGTGGTGAGCCCGCCGAGCACCAGCGCGCGTCCTCGGTCGCGGCCGTATCCGACGGCGAACACGCCCGCGCCGACGACGACCATGGCGACGAGCAGGCTGAGGATGGTCAGTGGCACGTCGTAGCGGATGTCGGTGCCGCTGACGCTGAAGCCGAGCATCGCGACGAAGTGCATCGTCCAGATGCCCGTGCCGATGGCGGAGGCCGCGGTGAGCAGCCAGTTGCGGCGCGACCGCCCCGAAGCACCGAGCGCGCGGACCGTGCAGCGCAGTCCGAGAGCGGCGCCTATACAGGCCATCACGTACGACAGCACGGGGGTCAGCCAGCCGAAGGCGGCGTGGTCCAGGTGTCCCATGGCTCCGGGACGCTAGTCCCGCCCGGAGCGCACGAAGGGGGCGCGTTTCGAAAGGTGGTGGAATCTGGCGCAGCAGTACACCGGAACGATCGCGTCACGCTCGAACATGCACGCCGAGCCGTTGTCCGTGTCTGCGTTCGATCGCGCCGCTCACCCGTCGGTGCGAGATCATGCGGTGCATGAGCGACGACCACACGCATGTCCAGGAGTTCTTCGGGTCCCGCGCGGCCGACTGGGACGCCCGGTTCCCGGACGACGGTCCGGTGTACGCGGCGGCCGTCACCGAACTCGGGCTGCGGGAGGGCGACCGGGTGCTCGACGCGGGCTGCGGTACGGGGCGGGCCCTGCCGCCCCTCAGGGACGCCGTGGGGCCCTCCGGGGTGGTCCTGGGCGCGGACCTCACCCCGGCCATGCTGGAGGCCGCGGTACGGGCGGGCCGTGACCGGGCCGGACAGTTGCTGCTCGCCGACGTGGCGGGGCTCCCGCTGCGCTCGGAGTCGCTCGACGCCGTGTTCGCGGCCGGTCTCGTCGCCCACCTTCCGAACCCCTCCGAGAATCTGCGGGAGTTGGCGCGGGTCGTCAGGCCCGCCGGAACACTGGCGCTCTTCCACCCGATCGGCCGGGCGGCCCTCGCGGCGCGCCAGGGCCGGCGGATCACACCGGACGACCTGCGGGCGGAGACCAACCTCCGCCCGCTCCTGTCCGGTTCCGGCTGGCGTCTGACCTCGTACGTGGACGAGGACTCCCGGTTCCTCGCGCTGGCCGTACGCCTTCCCTGAGGCCGCGCATCAGGGCGTTCCTGCGACTTGGGGCGTCCTGTCGACCTCAGCTCGTTCCGTCGCCCTCAGGCTGTCCCGGCAACCTCGGCGGCGAAGGCGGCCGGGTCGTCGAACATGATGTTGTGCCCCGCGCCGGGCACCGTCACCACCCGCACCCCGGCGTCCTCCAGGGCTTCCCTGCCCTTGAGTTCGCCGCTGAGGGCGCCCTGCAGATAGACCCGGTCGATCGCCAGCCCTTCGAGTATGCGGCGCATCGTGGGGTTCGATCCGCGGAAGAGTCCGGTCGCGGTGCGGTGGAGGGCACGCGGGTCGGCTAGCCGCATGGTCGCCGCCCACTGCGGGCCGACCTTCTCCAGCACGCGCGCGTGGCCGCCGTTGACGTAGTCGTCCTCTTCGTAGGAGGCGATTCCGCTGCTGCCCGCGGTGACAGGAGGGCGCGGATCGAGGTTGGCCTCGGTGAGGACCAGTCGTGAGACGAGGTCGGGCCGCCGATGGGCGAGCACGATGGCGACGGAGCCGCCCATGCTGTGCGCGATCAGTTCCGCACCGATGGCGCCCGCCTCGTCCAGCGCCGCCGCCAGCGCGTCCGCGTGGTCGTCCAGGGTGTAGCCGAAGTGCTCCGGCCGGTCGCTGATGCCGTGTCCGGGCAGGTCGACGAACAGGGAGCGCCGACCGGCCAGTTCGGGCCGCGCCGCGATGTGCGCGTGGTAAACGGTCGATGCGGCCCCCAGGCCGTGCACGTACACCCGCGCGGGATCGTCACCCGCCGTCTCCGTCCAGCGGACGCAGTTCCCCTTGCCGTCGAACTCGGCCTGCTTCATCGCCACTCCCCTGTTCCGTCACACGCTTCTCCAGGAGAATACATCGGAACCGATGTATTGCTGCTCCGATGTACCACGATAGTGAGGCAGAATACGGGCATGCTGGAACTCGCCATCCTCGGTTTCCTGTACGACACCCCGCTGCACGGCTATGAGCTGCGCAAGCGCATCACCGCGCTCGCGGGCCATGTACGGCCCGTGGCCGAGAGCACTCTGTATCCGGCGATCAAGAGACTGGAGACGGCCGGTCTGCTGGCCCGAGCGACGGAGCCGGGCACGGTGGCCGCCCCGCGTCACGTCCTGACACTCACCGAGGACGGCAGACGCGACCTGCGCCGCCGGCTGACGGAACCAGTACAGCGCGACATCACCGACGAGAACCGCTGGTTCACGGTGCTCGCCTTCCTCCGGCACCTCGACGACGCCCCGGCCCAGGCCGCCGTCCTACGGCGTCGGCTCGCCTTCCTCGAGGAACCGGCGAGCTTCTTCTACGAAGGTGACCGACCGCTGCGGGCCGAGGAGTTGGACGATCCGTTCCGGCGCGGGATCCTCACCATCGCGCGCGCCACGAGCCGGGCCGAACTGGCCTGGCTGCGGTCCATGATCGACTCACTTGACCCGGGTGGGCTGTGACCGCCCCACAGCTCTGTCCCTCTTCTGAAGTCGAAGCTTCAACTCTACTTTGAGTAGCAGTGCATGAGCGATCGGCTACGGCAACCGCACAGGGGGAAGGTGGCCCGCATGTCCGGCATCTTGGCCAGACTCTGGAAGTTCGCTTCACGCCCGCGACCGATCGCGTCTTCGGAGCATCCGTCTCCGGAAAAGCGCCGTCCGGAAAAGCGCACCCACAACCTGTTCGAGGCCGCCGCGGCGTATGTGTCGGCGTGCGCCGAGGACGACCAGGACGGGATCGACGAGGCCGCGACCTGGGTGTCGCCGGAGGCGCTGTCGTTCGGGGTCAACGAGCTGGCCTGCCGCGCTGTCATCGCGATCGCGCGGGAGCGCGACGAGTCGCCCGCGACGGTGGCCCGGACGCTCCTCGGCCTGCCTGCCGCCTGACGCCGGCGGACATCAGGTCGAGACCGAGGCGCACCCGGGCGGGGGCAGACGCGGTACGTGCGGGGCGGCGGCGAGTGGTCGTTTCACCCCTGTCCAGGGGGCAACCGCAGCTCCGTACGCATTCGGGACCCCGTGACAAGCGCCGCGGGGGCGCATTAGGGTGCGCCGACGGACGTAGCGATGGGGAGGCAGGGATGGCCGGGACGGACGATGAGGCCGTCGCCGCCGGGGATGACGACGCACTGTATGTGCTGACGGCGGTGCTCTTGACGCCTCCGCAGTTCCCCAGCGTGCTGGGCGACGACTACCCGGAGGCGTGCGCGGCTCTCGGTCTCGCGCCGCTCTCCGACGGGTACGGCCTGGTGCTAGGCCAGGACGGTGACGGGTCGCGGTGGACGGTTGTCATCGACGACGTGTCACTGGTGGCTGTCGCCATCGCGTCCTGGGACTGCGGCATGGAGTACGACCTGTCGCCGGACGAGCGCTCGATGGTCGCGGCGCTGCCCGGGTGGCCGCTCGCCGTGGCCGTGGCGGCGCCCGGTGTGCCCGCCCCGCACGATCCGCCGCCCGACATCGCGGAACAGGCGCCGCTGTCCCCGCCGGACACGTCCGCGTGGGGCCCGGCTCAGCGACGTCTGGGCGCCGACGAGATCGCCCTCCAGTGGGCGGCGTGGCGTGAGCAGATCGACGACAAGGAGTTCGCCGGTCAGAACGGCGGGACGTCGGCGGAGCAGGGCGCACAGGGCGACGAGGCCGGCAAGGGCGAAGAGGCCGACGACAGCGGGAGCGCACCTCTCAGCGGCGTCCAGCGCGTCCTCGCGGAGGCTCGCTTGTACGTGGACTCGGCGCCTCCCCCCGGCCGAGTGCGGTCGTCCTTCGCCTCGGGTGACGCACGGATGCTTCGGGCCGACGGGCCGGGCTGGTCGATGGTTGCCAGGACCGACGACATCGCCTTCGTGCTCCTCGACGAGAAGCCCGGAGAGGTTCTGCCGGTCGGCCGCGGGCCCGAACTGCCCGGGCTGCTGGAGGCGCTGGACAAGATCGCCGTACGTCCCAGCTGAGCCCGGTGGGTCGGTCCGAGGCGGCAGGTGGCTGCTCCTGTCGTGCGTCCTACCGGTCGGCCCGGTCGGCGGTCGACACACTCACGACGTGGGTACGGACGCAGTCACGACGTGGGTACAGAGGCACTCACGACATGCGGAAAGCGGGGCGCGCAGCCGCCCGCGGGCCGTACCGTCGGCAGGCCCGTGAGCGGCGGCGTGGTCGACTCCTGCGCTCTGGAAGGGAATCGACCGGATCGGCCCCGCCTCAGCGGCCCAGCTCCTTGCGGGACACACGGCGCAACCTGCGCCGCTGCGAGGGGTCCAGCGTCAGATACGCTGCCGTCGGAACTCCCAGGACGATCAGGAGGGCAGCCCACCAGGGCAGCCAGATGAGCAGGAGAAGCCCGACCGCCACACCCCCTACGGCGATCTTCGCGTTCTTCGACATGTGCGTAGCCTCCTTCGCGGCCACTGCCGCTCTCTGTCTTGAGAACGGGCCCGTGTTCCCAGCAGTTCCAGGCCGCGACCCTGATACAACCCTGAGTCGCGTCCCCTACTCGACCCTGAGCGGTTCCCCGACCTCGTACATGTGCCGCAGGGCCTGCCGGTAGGAGTCCACGAGTCCCGTCTCCGCGTAAGGGATACCCAACTCTCGGCAGTGTGCGCGCACCAGGGGCCGGACGAGCTTCAGATGAGGTCGGGGCATGCTGGGAAACAGGTGATGCTCGATCTGGTAGTTGAGGCCGCCCAGGAACCAGTCGGTCACGGCACCCCCTCGGATGTTGCGCGACGTGAGCACCTGGCGACGCAGATGCCCCCATCCCTCGCCGTCGGGGTCGGGGTCGGGCATCTCCATGCCCTTGTGGTTGGGCGCGAAGGCCAGGCCCAGGTGCAGCCCGAAGAGTGCCTGGTGGAGTGCGGCGAAAGCGAGGGCCGTGCCGAGGGGCATCGAGCTGAGCAGCAGCGTCACGTACCCGGAGACGTGCGCCACCAGCAGGAAGCCCTCGACCGCGCGTTCCCGCGGAGGCTGTCGACGCAGGTCCTGGAAGCCGTGGACCTTCAGAGCGATGCCTTCGAGGAGGGTGAGCGGGAGGAAGAGCCAGGCCTGATTGCGGGTGAGCCAGCGCCGGAAACCGCTGCGGTCCACGGCCTGTCCGCTGGTGAAGACCAGGACGTCGGCCACGACGTCGGGATCCTTGTGGATGTGATTCGGGTTGGCGTGATGGCGGTTGTGCTTGTCGTTCCACCAGCCGTAGCTCATCCCGAGCAGCAGATTGCCGTGGACGAGCCCGATGAGTCGGTTCACCGAGCGGTTGCCCGCGATCTGGGAGTGCCCCGCGTCGTGGCCTATGAAGGCCGTGCGGGCGGACATCACGGCGAGCAGCGGGGCCAGGAGCAGCACCCACCAGGAGTGGCCGATCAGGACGACGCCCGCGACGATTCCGGCCAGGACCAGCGCGTTGCCGGCGATGGCCAGCGCGTACCAGCCCTGTCTGCGGTCGAGGAGACCCTGGCCCTTGACGGTGCGCAGGAGCGGTGTGAACTCGCTTCCGGCGGAGACCCTGGGAGGGCGTTCCACGACGGATGAGACGTTTTCGGGCATGGCGGGACTCCGGTCTCTGGAGGCTGGAGGAACAGGCTGGAAAGAGCGGGCTGCGGCGGACCGGCCGCGGGGAACGCCGACCTCAAGAAACGTACGGATCGGCGACCCTGGGCGACCATGGCGCCACCCCCCGTGTCCGGTCGGGGGGCAACCTCGGCCGCCGGGTGGACCTGACAACACCCCCGGGAGAGAGTGGCCCGCGTCACACGGATCGATGGCCACTGAGAGTGACTCGTGCTGTATCCTCGGCGACCCTGACCCCAGGTAGTCAAATTTGAGGAACGCGTCATCGCTGTGCAGAGGATTCCTGCGGCAACTCCCTCCGAGATCTCCGAACTGGCCCGCTGCTGTGCCGTTTTCATGCCTGCCGATCCGGCCCGTACCGGCACCGTCGCCTTCTGGACGCCCGAGGGCGAAGACCCTCCCGCGGTCGGCTCCGGTGCTGTCGAGGAGCTGGCGGTCGCCCTGCCCGGCGAGGACGGTGTCGAGCTGGTGACCGTGCCGGCGGTCGTGCTGCCGGTGCGAGTGGCTCTGCCGGTGCTCACACGCGCGCGTGCCGTGGGGCACGCCCACAGGGCGAGCGCCTTCTGGGGTGCCGCGGCCGTGCTCGCGCTCCAACTCGCCGCGCGGGGGCTGCTGCTGCCCGGTCTGAGCGCGGGTGACCACGACGCGTGGCGTACCGGGCCACTGGGGGCGGCTGATCTGGGGCGGATCCGCGAACTGGCCGCCGCCATGCCGCCGCACGCACACGCGGTGCCGGTCGACGAGGCGGAACCACTGCGGCTCCCCGATCCCGAACGGCTGCTGCGTGCCTTCCTCGACGCGGTCGCCGACACACTGCCCCGCTCCCCCGCCGCGACGCTCGCGGCGGGCGGCCCCGCCTTCGCCGCTCCCGAGCCGCAGCACGTGCCCGAGCAGCGTGCGTGGGCCGCCGACGTGGCCGCGGGGCACGACGCCGGCGTACGGATCTCGCTGCGCGTCGAGGTGCCGGGTCTCGCGTCGGCCGTGTCGGACGAGACCCGGCTGCCGTTCCGTGCGGTGCCGCAGTTGCACAGCGTGAGTGATCCGGCCCTGCTGGCGGACGCGTCCGAGGTCTGGGGCGGCACGAGCCCGGCCTTCGGTCCGCGCGCGCGGATGGACGCCCTGCTCGCGTTGCGTCGTGCCGCACGGGCCTGGGCCCCGCTCACTCCGCTGCTGTCGGCGAGTGTGCCGGACTCGATCGAACTCGCCGACGAGGAGGTCACGGAGCTCCTCGGCGAGGGTGCCCGATCGCTCTCGGCCGCCGGTGTCGAAGTGCACTGGCCCAAGGAGCTGGCGCACAAACTGACGGCCCGCGCGGTCATCGGTCCACCGGACGACGAGCGGGGCCCCGACAAGCTGTCGTCGGACACGCCGTCGTTCCTGTCGGCCGACGCGCTGCTGGCCTTCGACTGGCGGTTCGCCCTGGGCGACCAGCAACTGACGCGTCAGGAGCTGGACCGACTCGCCGAGGCGAACCGCCCCGTGGTGCGGCTGCGTGACCAGTGGGTGCTCGTCGATCCCCAGGAGGTCCGTCGCGCCCGCGCCCAGCAGGATCACAAGCTGACGCCCATCGACGCGCTGAGCGCCGTTCTGACGGGCTCCACGGAGGTCGACGGCCGGAGGGTCGACGTACGGCCCACCGGGTGGCTGGCGACGCTCCGGGACCGCCTGGCGGACCCGGAGGGGCAGGAGCCCGTCGGGCAGCCCGCCGCGCTGGACGCGACCCTGCGCGACTACCAACTGCGCGGGCTCAATTGGCTGGCCCGTATGACCTCGTTGGGTCTTGGCGGCTGCCTCGCGGACGACATGGGCCTGGGCAAGACGATCACGCTGATCGCGCTCCATCTGCACCGGCAGACCGACGAGTCCGCCGCGGGACCGACGCTGGTCGTCTGTCCGACGTCCCTGATGGGCAACTGGCAGCGCGAGATCGAGCGGTTCGCTCCGGGCACCCCTGTCCGCCGCTTCCACGGCGCGCGGCGGAGCCTCGAAGGGGTGGCCGACGGCGAGTTCGTACTCACCACGTACGGCACGATGCGGCTCGACGCGCCACGGCTGGCCGAGGCGTCCTGGGGCATGGTCGTCGCCGACGAGGCACAGCATGTGAAGAACCCGTACTCGGACACCGCCAAGCAGCTACGGACGATCGGTGCCCACGCGCGCGTGGCGCTCACCGGCACTCCGGTGGAAAACAATCTCTCGGAGCTGTGGGCGATTCTCGACTGGACGACACCGGGTCTGCTGGGCCGGCTCGGCACCTTCCGCAACCGGTACGCCAAGGCGGTCGAGGGCGGGCAGGATCCGGGGGCGGCGGACCGGCTCGCCCAGCTCGTGCGGCCGTTCCTGCTGCGCCGCCGCAAGTCCGATCCGGGCATCGCACCCGAGCTGCCGCCGAAGACCGAGACCGACCGTGCCGTGTCGCTCACCAAGGAGCAGGCGGGTCTGTACGAGGCGGTGGTCCGCGAGACCCTCGCCGAGATCTCGGGCGCCGGCAACATGGCGCGGCGCGGACTGATCGTGAAGCTGCTGACCGGGCTGAAGCAGATCTGCAACCACCCGGCGCAGTTCCTCAAGGAGGACAGGCCGAAGATCCCCGGGCGCTCCGGAAAGCTGGAGCTGCTGGACGAGTTGCTCGACACGATCCTCTCCGAGGGAGCATGCGTTCTGGTCTTCACGCAGTACGTACGGATGGCGCGCCTCATCGAGCGGCACCTGAGCGCACGCGGCGTCGCCTCGCAGTTCCTGCACGGCGGGACGCCGGTGCCCGAGCGCGAGGCCATGGTGGAGCGCTTCCAGGACGGCGAAGTGCCCGTCTTCCTGCTGTCGTTGAAGGCGGCGGGCACGGGCCTGAACCTGACACGGGCGGAACATGTCGTGCACTACGACCGCTGGTGGAACCCGGCTGTGGAGGCCCAGGCCACCGACCGGGCGTACCGCATCGGACAGACGCGGCCGGTGCAGGTGCACCGGCTCATCGCCGAGGGGACGATCGAGGACCGCATCGCCGACATGCTGGTGCGCAAGCGGGAGTTGGCGGACTCGGTGCTCGGGTCCGGCGAGTCGGCCCTCACCGAGCTGACCGACAGCGAACTGGCCGACCTGGTGGAACTGCGAGGAGGCACCCGATGAGTGACCCGTACGACAACACCCCGGAGCGCACCTTCGCCGCCCTGCCTCCCGCGCACGGGAGGGGCTTCGCGCTGACCTGGTGGGGGCAGGCCTGGCTGAAGGCCCTGGAGGACGCGGCGCTGGACACCCAGCAGGTGAAAACGGGCCGCAGGCTGACCCGGGCCGGAGCCGTGGGAGCGGTGTCGGTCCGTCCTGGACGCATCACAGCCGTGGTGCAGGACAGCGACCACACCTCCCACCGCGCCGACGTCCTGTTGCAGGAGCTGTCCGAGGAGCAGTGGGACCGCTTCCTGGACATGGCCGTCGAGCGGGCCGGGCACATCGCGGCGCTGCTGGACCGCGAGATGCCGACGCATCTCGTCGAGGACGCGGAGGCCGCCGGTGTCGAACTCCTTCCGGGGCTGGGCGACCTGGAGGCACAGTGCGACTGCGGCGCGTGGGACCACTGCGGTCACACGGCGGCGCTGTGCTACCAGGTGGCGCGGCTGCTGGATCAGGACCCGTTCGTGCTGCTTCTCCTGCGCGGTCGCGGCGAGCGCGAACTGCTGGACGAGCTGCAGGTGCGCAGCGTCCCCCGGACCGCGACCGAGGCTCCAGGGCAGGAGCAGGCGTACGAGGGCGTGGACGCCGCCGAGGCGTACGCGGACGGCGAGATCCTTCCTCCGCTGCCCGACGCGCCTCCCGTGCCCGCAGAGCCTGGGTTGCCGCCCTCTCTGGACACGGAGACCGATCCGGCGTCCGGGGTCGATCCCGCCGCGCTGGAGTTCCTGGCGACGCAGGCCGCCCGCGAGGCTCACCGGCTGCTCACCGAGGCGCTCAGGACGGGCCACGAGCAGGCCTCCATAGCGGCCGAGTTGACGCTCGCGCAGGACGCCGTGCGGCTGGCCTCGGGTGTTCCCGACACTTCGGTGGCCGGCCGGCTCGCGGAGGGGTCGGGCCGCGACCGCGAGGGGCTGGCCCTGGCCGTCCGCGCCTGGGAACACGGGGGCACGGCCGCGCTCGACGTGCTGGAGGCCGACCGCCCGGCGCAGGCGGAGACCCTCGCACGCGCGCGTGCCGCCCTGGAATCGGCGTGGGAGGAGGACCGGCGGCCTGCCCTGCGCGCGTCCCGTAATCGCTGGACCGTGGCCGACGGCCGGACACAGTTGCGTCTGGGGACGGACGGCCGTTGGTGGCCCTACCGCAAGGAACGGGGGCGCTGGGCTCCCGCGGGTCCCGCCTCCCAGGATCCGGCGACCGCTCTCGCTCTGGCGGAGGGGCAGGAGTGACGCCTGCCTGAAGGGCACCCAGGGGCACCTGGAGCGAGCGGAGCCCACAGGGCGCTTGGAGCGAGCAGAGCACCGGAACCGGCACCGTCCACCGGATGAGTGGTGGACGCCCGGTGTTCATTCTCCGGCCGTGCGGCGTTCGGGGAGGGGGCGAACTCTGGCCGCTGTCACCGAATTCGTGCCTCAGGAGGCCCCATGTCCCCGTACGCCGCAGGCCGGCGCAGCGTCCACCGCTCCGTAGCCGCGGGCGTGCCGCTCGCGCTGCTGGCCGCTCTCACGGTGGCGGGCACCGCGGTCGGCGTGCCCTCCAGGGAGGCGCGTGTCACGGGTTCCGCGACGCTCGGCGACATTCCGCTCGGCACGTTCAGCAACGCGCTGCTGCCGGGCACGGTGGGCGACGACCGGGGCGTGGATCTCGGCGGCATCGGCAGCGACATCTACCCGGCGGGCCGCAAGGGCGAGTTCTGGACGGTCACCGACCGCGGTCCCAACGGCCAGATCAAGGTGGCCGGTGAGAAGCGCCGCACCTTCCCCGTGCCCGGCTTCGATCCGGCGATCGTGAAGATCCGGGTGTCCGGTGGCACGGTGAAGGTGCTGGACGCGATCCCGATCACCACCTCCTCGGGGAAGCCGGTCACGGGCCTGTCCAACCAGAAGGGGCGCGACGAGGCGCCGTACTCCTACGACGCGAGCACACCGCTCTCGTACAACCCGAACGGGCTGGACACCGAGGGAATCGTGCGGGCCGAGGACGGCAGCTTCTGGCTCGTGGACGAGTACGGGCCCTCGCTGATCCACGTCTCCGCGCGCGGAAAGATACTCACCCGGTACGTGCCCAAGGGGCTGGGCCTGACCGGTGCGGACTACCGGGTGGTGGAGGCGCTGCCCGCCGTCCTGCTGCACCGGAAGATCAACCGCGGATTCGAAGGGCTCGCCCAACTGCCGGGCGGGGACCTGGTGATGGCCGTGCAGAGCCCGCTGTCCCTGCCGGACACGGACGCGGGCGAGGAGTCGCTGACGACACGTCTGCTGCGCTTCTCGACGAAGAAGCGGGCGGTCACCGCCGAGTACGCGTACCGGTTCGACCCGGTGAGCGTGGTCGACCCGAGCGAGGACGACACCTCCGAGCTGAAGATCTCCTCCGTGGTGGCCGTCGGCCGCGACCGGCTGCTCGTCGAGGAACGCACCGACAAGGCCGCCCGGTTGCAGGTCGTGAAGCTGACCCGCGGTGCGGACATTCTCGGGGAGAAGTGGGACGACGACACGACGTCCCCCTCCCTGGAGCAGCTCGACGACCCCGCCGCCTCCGGCGTTCCGGTGCTGCGCAAGCGTCTTGTCGTCGACCTCGGCACGGTGAAGGGGGTGCCCGGGAAGATCGAGGGCGTCGCGCGCGTGGATCACGACACGCTCGCGCTCATCAACGACAACGACTTCGGGATGACGGACGGGCCGGAGGCTTTCGACGCCCAGGGACGGCTGGTGGACAGCGGCATCGAGACCACCGTGACGTACGTACGACTGCCGCGCGGTATCTGAATTCCCGCCCCCGCTCGGCGTTTTCACACCTCCACGCGTGCGTGGCTCACGTCCACGCGTGCGTGGCTCACGTCAGCGGTTTGGTGAGCTTGCGCTTTCCGGCACCGACGTCCGCGGCCAGGCTGCAGGCAACCTTGTCGATGCCGAGCTTGAACCCCGTGGGGTCGGGATACTGCACCAGGGTGCCCCGCACGGTGCCGGCGGGCTGCTTGGCCGCCTTGGTGTCCAGGGGTTTCGCGCAGAGTGCCGATGCCGCCTTCTTGAGGGCGGCATCGGTCGTGAACGAGCCTTCCAGTTCGGCCACCTTCACGACCTCGGCGTCGTGCGCCGCGCGGCACGAACGTTTCGCGGCCTGGCCGGGCTTGGTGTCGTCGATGTTGAAGCAGTCACCGGTCTGCAGCATGTAGTACGGCACGTCGTCGCCCGCGAGGGACGGGAGCAGCGAGTCCAGGTCGGTCGGGACGCCGCTGGGCAGACCGGACGGCACATCGGTGGGCAGGGAGGGCAGTTCGCTGGGCAGCTCCGAAGGGATGCTCAGCGAAGGCGTCGGCAGTCCCCCTGTGGTGGAGTCGCTCTCCGACGGCGACTTCTTGTCGGACGAACCGTCACCGCTGGTGGCCACCAGGGCGACCGCGGAACCGGCGCCGAGGGTCACGATCACGGCCAGCACGAGGAACAGCACCCGGCGGCGCCGTCCAGGACCGCCCGGCCGCCCGGGAGGCGGCGACGGTGGTGGTGGAGGTGGCTGCCAGCCTCCTCCACCGCCCTGCCACGGCGGACCGTTGCCTCCAGGAGGGGGGCCGTAGCCCGCTGGAGGAGGTCCGAAGCCTTCGGGCAGCGGGCCGAATCCACCGCCGCCAGGAGGAGGCGTGTTGTCCGGCGGCCGAGGAGGCTGAGGCGGTAAGGGCGGCGTGGCCATACCGTCAAGAGTCGCCTCGAACCGGTCACGATGCGACCCCTGCGCGGAACTTGATACGGACTCATGGCGTGGATCGCATGATTCCGGAGGATTCAGCGCAGGAGTTCCGGGCCGTGCGCCGACTGGTTACGACCGGTCGCAATCGGTCATAACCAGTCAGAATGGAACGAAAGTCGAACAGAGGTCGTACGGAATCAGCCCCGGACGCCCAGCAGGTGGTCCATGGCCAGCTGGTCCAGGTGCTCGAACGCCATCCCGCGCGCGGCGGCCGTCTCGGCGTCGAAGTCCTCGAAGGCCGCGCGGTCCGCGAGCAGCGCCTGGAGACCGTCCGAGGCCGTGGGCTGCGCCAGTTCGTCCAGACGCGAGGCACGCAGGGCCTCCTGGACCTCGGGGTCGGCCCGGAAGGCGGCCGTCCGATCGCGCAGGATCAGGTAGTTGCGCATGCAGCCGGCGGCCGACGCCCACACGCCGTCGTAGTCCTCGGTCCTCGGCGGCTTGAAGTCGAAGTGCCGCGGACCCGCGTAACCGGCCGTCTCCAGGAGGTCGACGAGCCAGAACGCGGACCGCAGATCGCCCGCTCCGAAGCGCAGGTCCTGGTCGTACTTGATACCGGACTGGCCGTTGAGGTCGATGTGGAAGAGCTTGCCCGCCCACAGGGCCTGGGCGATGCCGTGCGGGAAGTTCAGCCCGGCCATCTGCTCGTGGCCCACCTCCGGGTTGACGCCGTACATCTCGGGCCGCTCCAGGCGCTCGATGAACGCCAGGGCGTGACCGACCGTCGGCAGGAGGATGTCGCCGCGGGGCTCGTTCGGCTTCGGCTCGATCGCGAAGCGCAGGTCGTAGCCCTGGGAGGTCACGTACTCGCCGAGGAGGTCGAAGGCCTCCTTCATGCGGTCGAGCGCGACCCGTACGTCCTTGGCGGCGCCGGACTCGGCGCCCTCACGGCCGCCCCAGGCGACGTAGATCTGCGCGCCCAGCTCCACGGCCAGGTCGATGTTGCGGATCGTCTTGCGCAGGGCGTACCGGCGTACGTCCCGGTCGTTGGCGGTGAAGGCACCGTCCTTGAAGACGGGGTGCGTGAAGAGGTTCGTGGTGGCCATCGGCACGGTCATACCGGTCGTGTCGAGAGCCTGCCGGAAGCGCTTGATGTGCGACTCGCGCTCGGTGTCCGAGGACCCGAAGGGGATCAGGTCGTCGTCGTGGAAGGTCACTCCGTAGGCGCCGAGCTCCGCCAGGCGCTGCACCGACTCGACCGGGTCCAGGGCGGCCCGGGTGGCGTCACCGAACGGGTCCCTTCCCTGCCAGCCGACGGTCCACAAGCCGAAGGTGAACCTGTCCTCGGGGGTGGGCTGGTAGTTCATGCCGCGGCTCCTTGCTTGCTCCGACTATTTCGTCATGGCACTTAACAAATTAGTATGCGGAGGCATCTCTGGGAAGAGACAAGATGTCCTCGAACGGGGACGAGGAGTGGAATGCGCGCCGCGTGGGCCCGGATCCACCCCGAAAACACCAGGTCAGATCCCGCGGAGCCGCGGAAGAGGGAGAGCCCGATGTCAGCAGCCGAGGGTCCGCTCGTCGTCGGCGTGGACACGTCCACGCAGTCCACCAAGGCCCTGGTCGTGGACGCGGCCACCGGCGAGGTCGTGGCGAGCGGCCAGGCGCCGCACACCGTCTCCTCCGGGGCGGGTCGCGAGAGCGATCCGCGGCAGTGGTGGGACGCGCTGTGCGAGGCGCTGCACCAGTGCGGGGACGCGGCACGCGAGGCCGCGGCGGTGTCCGTGGGCGGCCAGCAGCACGGGCTCGTCACGCTCGACGCCCAGGGCGACCCGGTGCGTCCGGCCCTGCTGTGGAACGACGTGCGCTCGGCACCGCAGGCCCGACGGCTCGTGGAGGAGCTGGGCGGCCCGAAGGCCTGGGCCGAGCGCACCGGCAGTGTGCCGGGCCCGTCCTTCACGGTCACCAAGTGGGCGTGGCTCGCCGAGCACGAGCCCGACTCCGTGCGCGCGACCGCCGCTGTGCGACTCCCCCACGACTACCTCACCGAGCGCCTGACGGGGCTGGGTACGACCGACCGCGGCGATGCCTCCGGTACGGGCTGGTGGGCGTCCGGTACGGAGGCGTACGACGAGGAGGTCCTCCGCCATGTCGGGCTCGACCCCGCCCTGCTGCCCCGGGTGGTCCGGCCCGGCGAGGTCGCCGGAACCGTGCGCGGCAGCGGTGACCTGCCCTTCTCCAAGGGCACGCTGGTCGCGCCAGGCACCGGTGACAACGCCGCCGCGGCACTCGGACTGGGGCTGCTCCCGGGGACTGCGGTGCTCAGTCTCGGCACGTCCGGCACCGTGTACGCGGTCTCCACGCGCCGCCCCGCCGACCCGACCGGAACGGTGGCTGGTTTCGCCGACGCGCGGGGCGACTGGCTGCCGCTGGCCTGCACCCTCAACTGCACGCTCGCCGTGGACCGCGTCGCCGCTCTGCTGGGCATCGACCGCGAGGCCGTCGAGCCGGGCACGAGCGTGACGTTGCTCCCCTACCTGGACGGGGAGCGCACTCCCGACCTGCCGCACGCCTCGGGCCTGCTGCACGGGCTGCGGCACGACACGACACGTGGGCAACTGCTCCAGGCCGCGTACGACGGGGCAGTCCACTCGCTGCTCGGCGCGCTCGACCTGGTGCTCGACGAGGACGCGGACCGTTCGGCTCCGCTGCTGCTCATCGGTGGAGGTGCGCGGGGCACGGCCTGGCAGGAGACCGTACGACGACTGTCCGGTCGGCCCGTTCAGGTGCCCGAGGCCAAGGAGCTGGTGGCGCTCGGTGCCGCCGCACAGGCCGCAGGCGTGCTGACCGGCGAGGATCCGGCGGCGGTGGCCCGGCGCTGGGACACGGCCCGTGGGCCGGTGCTGGACGCCGTGGAGCGCGACGAGGCGGCGCTGGCGCGGATCGCCGGGGTACTCTCCGACGCGGCCCCGCTACTGGAGCGGGAGGCTGAGCAGCGCTGATGCCCGAGCCCTAGGAGGCGGGGGCCGATCAGCACCGGCGGCCCCCTTCCGGAGGCGTCGTACACACGGACAGATCGGCGCGCACGGACAGAACGACCCTGAGGCGCCCGGCCGGACGAGGACTGACGGAGGCATGACCGCACCGCTGCACGAGGCCCATCCCAGCAGTCCCGGCCGTCGCCTGCCCGATACGCAACAGGGCATGCGGCGCCGCAACCTCTCACGGGTGCTGCACACCGTGAACGCCGAGGGGCCGCTGTCCCGCGCCGCCGTCGCCTCACGCATCGGGCTCACCCGCGCGGCTGTCTCCACGCTCGTGGACGAGCTGATCCGCTCGGGGCTCCTTGAGGAGCTGGGTCCCGAGCGGCCTGGGCGGGTGGGGCGGCCCGGCTCGGCGCTCGCCCTCAGCGGGCGCGGTCCGGCGGGCATCGGTGCGGAGGTGGGCGTCGATCATCTCGCCGTCTGCGCGGTCGATCTGCGCGGCGAGGTACGGGCCCGGGCGGTGCGGCACGGCACGAACCGCGGCAGGTCGCCCGAACCGGTGCTCCGGGAACTGACCCGGCTCATACGGCAGGTCGTCGCCGAGGCTGCCAAGGAAGGCCTGCGGCCCGCGGGACTCGCCGTCGCCGTGCCCGGCCTGGTGGCGCGCGACGCCCGGACCGTGGTGCGCGCCCCCAACCTCGACTGGCACGACACGGACCTCGGCGCTCTGCTGCCGGACGAGGTCCCGCTGACCGTCGACAACGAGGCGAACTTCGGCGGACTGGCCGAACTCTGGCTCAACGAGAGCGCTCCGCGCGACTTCGTGCACGTCTCCGCCGAGATCGGCATCGGCGGGGCAGTGGTCGTGGACGGGCGGCTGCTGCGTGGAACACATGGCTTCGCGGGCGAGTTGGGGCATGTCCCGGTGCGTCCCGAGGGCCCCGCGTGTGCGTGCGGCGGGCGCGGCTGCCTTGAGCAGTACGCCGGCGAGGAGGCCGTCCTGCGCGCGGCCGGCCTGGAACCGGGCGAGGACCGCGTCGGCCTGCTGGCCGAGCGTGCGGCGCAGGGCGACAAGAACGTGCGCCGGGCCCTGCGTGATGCCGGGACCGCGCTGGGCATCGCGCTGACCGGCGCCGTCAACCTGCTCGACCCCGAAGCCGTCGTACTGGGCGGTGCGCTGTCCGGGCTCGCGCCCTGGCTGCTGCCGTCACTGGAGCAGGAGTTGGCCCGCAGAACCGCCGGTCCCGCCTGCGCGGTGTCCGTCTCACGGCTCGGCCCCGAGGGCCCCCTGCTGGGCGCCGCGCACTCGGTCGTGCGGGCCGTGATGGACGATCCGGCGGCGGTGGGGGGCGGCGGGGCGTAGGGCGCGGCCGAACACGTCCCGGACCTCCCGGGCCTCTGGATCTTCCGGGCCTCCTGGGCCTCCTGGGCCTCCTGGGCCTCCTGGACGATCCGGGCTCGACTCGGGAGGTTCTCGGCCTGGTCTTCAGCCCTGCCACTGCGCTCTCTGCGCTGCTTCCCGGCGCCTCAATCCCCCTTGCGGGTGGCGGAGTTATCCACAGTCACAGCGTTGTCCACGGACCTGAGAGCGTTCTTCCTCCCCAACCGGCGAGAGCCGTACCGTGATTCACGCGAGACGCCACCGTCGGACGAACCGGACGGAGGCGTGTCCAGGCTGGCGGCGCCGGGGTCGTACGTGGATTCGGTGGTCGCTGCCTGGATGATGGCCGCAGTGGTGGTGCTCGTGGTGCCGCTGCGACGTCGTCCGTCACTCTTCGGCAGAACGGAGCTGTGCACCATGAGCGACCCTCGAATCCTGACCGTACGTCCCGAACCCGGCGAGTACGCCTGGACGTTCGGCGGTGCGCCTCCCGTGGCCCGTATCGCGCCGGGCACGGTCCTCGACCTCTTTACGGAGGACTGCTTCGCCGGGCGGGTACGGTCGGAGAAGGACCTGGTGTCCGAGGTGTGCGAGTTCCCGTTCCTCAATCCGCAGACAGGGCCGTTCCATGTGGAGGGCGCGGAGCCGGGTGACACGGTCGCCGTGCACTTCGTGTCGATCGAGCCGGCGCGGGACTGGGCCGCGTCGACGACGGTTCCGCTGTTCGGGGCGCTCACGTCCACGCACACCACGGCCACGCTGCAGCCTCCCCTGCCGGAGACCGTGTGGATCTGGCAGCTCGACCGTGCGCGCCGCACCGCGCTGTTCAGCGCCCGCGACAGCGACATCCGGATCGAGCTGCCCATGGACCCGATGCACGGCACCGTCGGTGTGGCGCCCGCCAACCTGGAGGTGCGCTCGGCTCTTGTCCCGGACGCGCACGGCGGGAACATGGACACACCCGAGATGCGGGCCGGTGTCACCTGCTATCTCGGAGTGAATGTCGAAGGGGCTCTGCTGAGCCTCGGTGACGGCCACGCGCGGCAGGGTGAGGGCGAGACCTGTGGAGTCGCCGTCGAGTGTGCGATGAACACAGTGGTGATCGTCGAGTTGCTCAAGGGGGTCGCCACCCCGTGGCCCCGCATCGAGTCCGACACCCACATCATCTCGACCGGTTCGGCGCGCCCCTTGGAGGACGCGTTCCGCATATCGCAGCTCGACCTGGTGCAGTGGCTGGTGCGGGACTACGGGTTCAGCGAGTTGGACGCCTACCAGTTCGCGACCCAGACCGTCGAGTCGCCGCTGGCCAACGTCTGCGACACCAACTACACGTGCGTCGCCAAGCTCCGCAAGGAATGGCTGCCCGAGCGGGAGACCCACCGGGGACTGCACGCACGCCTGCGCGAAACCGCCGCCGCACTGGGACGTTGAGTCGTAGCCACTCCCGACACTCCCAACTCCCGCCCGGGTCACTCCCATCTCCCACCCCACTTCAGTTGTCGCCTTCAGTTGTCACCTTCAGTCGTCACCGAGAGGCACCCTCATGAACCGAGCCAAGTTCCTGCCCACAGCCCTTCCCAGCCGACGGCGCCTGCTGCAGAGTGCGGCCCTCGCCACGCTCTCCACGGCGTTACTCCCCACCACCCGGGCGGGCGCGAAGCCTCAGGGGATCGACTACCCGCCGTCCGAGTGGTCGCCGGCGAGCACGTCCAACTACACGGTCGCCAACCGCCCGACGAGCCATCCGGTCGACTTCGTGATCATCCACGTGACGCAGGCGACCTACTCGGACACTCTGGCCATCTTCCAGAACCCTAAGAAGAAGGTGTCCGCGCACTACGTAGTGCG
>NZ_LIQZ01000061.1:30136-30814 GCF_001418655.1 Streptomyces phaeochromogenes
GCCCGCGTACTTCACCAACGCGATGTACGAGGAGTCGGCGAAGCTCACCGCGGCGATCTGCACCAAGTACCGGATCCCCAAGGACCGTTCGCACATCCTCGCGCACTACGAGGTGCCGGGCAGCGACCACACCGATCCCGGCCCGCACTGGGACTGGACGCGCTACATCAGACTGGTCAACTTCGCCTGACCAGCGGTCCGTCGAAAGAAACTGCAAGGAAAGCCGAAACAGAGCCGAAGGGGGTTCGAAAAGGGGGAGCATCGGTAGCCACCACGGCTTGTGGTGGGGGCCGGACTCGGTGTGGCCGCGGTACTTGTCCGCACCCGCCACCGGAGTGACGATGTCCCCAGCCGCACAGCCTTCCGGGGAGGCCGAGTTGACCGATCCATGGGTGGCCCTGGAACCGGGTGCCGATCCCGTCGAGCGGGTGCGCGTCCTGCGCCGCGCCCACGAGACGTTCACCGAGGCGGGCACGGTCCCGCGGCCGGTACGCTCCGTGGTCGCCGATTCGTGGCGGCGTTCAGCACGGGCCGGGGTGGGGCCGGACGGCTCCGCATGTGTGGAGCTCACCGACGGGGACCTCGGGTCGTATCGGGCGGAACACCCACTGGCCCGGGTCATGCCACTGTTCCGCGAACTCATGGGGACGTTCGCGGCGGACGGCGAACACCTCCTCG
>NZ_LIQZ01000061.1:30821-31125 GCF_001418655.1 Streptomyces phaeochromogenes
GGGTACGGCGGTCGCGCTCGACCGGCCGGTGCAGGTGTTCGCGGCGGAGCACTTCATCCGGCGCGTCCAGCCGTGGACGTGCGCGGCGGCTCCGGTACACGATCCGCGTACCGGACGGCTGCTCGGAGCGGTGGACATAACCGGCGGGGACGGGCTGGCGCATCCGCACAGTCTGGGTTTCGTGCAGGCCGTGGCCCGCGCCGCGGAGTCCCAGCTGGCGCTGCTCACCCCCGCCCCGACCACGACCGACGTGCTCGAACTGACCGCTCTGGGCCGGGACGAGGCGCTGCTCGTCGCGGGCGGC
>NZ_LIQZ01000610.1 GCF_001418655.1 Streptomyces phaeochromogenes
GCATCGGGGGCGGGAGGGCGCCGCCCGCGCTCGGGTTGCCCAGGATCACCACGAGCAGTACGGCCACTCCGATGCCGACGACTCCGAAGAGGCACTGGAACGCGAGCGTGGCCGCTCCCACCGCGAAGGTGATCAGCGCGCCGAGCCCCCAGAGGGCCCAGACACTGCCCGGCAGGGCTCCCAGAATCGGTCCGACGATGACCGCGCCGCCGAGTCCGCCGACGATCGCGACCACGGCCATGGCGGCGAGCCGGATCGTCGCGCGCCGCGGGTTGGCAGGGCGTGCGCCCGCGCTGATCGCCAACGCCGACGCGCACAGATAGCCGCCCACGCACCAGCCGACGACCAGGTAGAAGGTGGTGAGCCCGTTGGCGTCCTGCGCGTCGGCCGGGACCACGTCGACGGTTCTCAGCGTGCGCCCCTGGTTCTTCTCCAGCTTGGTGGTGAGCGCGGTCAGCGCGCCGGCCAGCACCTTGCCGCCGCCGGACGCGACCAGCAGGGTGTCGGTGGTGCCGGCCGGGTCGATCACCAGGGCGCCGTCGATGTCGCGGTTCACGATCTGCTCGCGGGCCGTCGCCCGGTCGGGGAGCGCACGAGGGTCCAGGGGTTCGCCGGGGAGCTGCTTCAGACGGGCCACCGCCTGGTCCGCGGCGGCTCCCGGGGCGACCACCCCGAACGCCACGTCCTTCGGCTTCGGGTTGTGCAGCGCCCCCACATAGGAGGCGATGAAGAGCAGCTGCAGGGCGAGCACGCCGATGACGAGCAGCGTGGCCCGCGGAGTGACTCCGTCCTTCACCTCTTCGAGGAAGGAGCGGTGCGGGGCCCCTGCTGTCTGTGTCATGCCCCCACGGTCCGAGCCACCCGGCGTTTGCGCAGGTGGGACGGGTCCGAACGGATGTCGCACACGTGTTCGGGAATTGGTCTATGGTGGGGGTGAGGGAGTAGGGAACAAACGTTCGAGTGCCGGTAGGGCTGGCGTGGGAGCCCCTGGGAGTGGTGGAGGTGCGTGTGCCGGGCTTCACGCATCTGCACACCGTTTCCGGGTTCTCCCTGCGGTATGGGGCCTCGCATCCGGAGCGCCTCGCCGAGCGTGCCTCCGAGCGGGGCATGGACGCGCTCGCCCTCACCGACCGGGACACCCTCGCGGGTGCGGTCCGCTTCGCCAAGGCCTGCGCCGCCCAGGGGGTGCGTCCACTGTTCGGGGTCGACCTCGCGGTCGAGGAGCCCGTACGGGATGGGGAGTCCGTACGGGCCGGTGGGCCCGTAAGAGGGGAGCGGCGGCGGGCTCCCGTGCGGGGCGGTGCCTTCATCGACGAGTCGACGCCTCGGGTGACCTTCCTCGCCCGGGACGGCGCGAAGGGCTGGGCCGAGCTCTGCAGAATCGTTACTGCGGCGCATGCGGGCGACAAGGGTGAGGCCGGCGGGCCGCTGCTGCCCTGGACGGACAACCACGCCGACGGCCTGACCGTCCTGCTCGGACCCGCCTCCGACGTCGGCCGGGCGCTCGTCGCCGGGCGTCCCGACCGGGCCGCGAAACTGCTCGCGCCCTGGCGGGAGGTCTACGGCGACGCCCTGCGTCTCGAAGCGGTCTGGCACGGGCGCGAGGGCACCGGTCCCGGCTCGCTGCGGCTGGCCGCCCGTACCGTCGGCTTCGCCGCCGAGCAGCGGGTGCGGCCGGTGCTCAGCAACGCCGTCCGGTACGCCGACCCGGGCATGGGCCCGGTCGCCGACGTCCTGGACGCCGCCCGCCGGCTCGTGCCGGTCGACCCCCGCAAGGAGCTGGACAGCGGCGAGGCCTGGCTCAAGGACGCGGGCGCCATGCTCGGCGCCGCCGAACGGATCGTCGAGGCCGCGGGTTTTCGCCGTGACACCGCCTACCGACTGCTCGAACAGACGCGGGCCACCGCCGCCGAGTGCCTCGTCGACCCGGAGGACGACCTCGGCCTCGGTGCCGTGCACTTCCCCGAGCCGCACCTCGTCGGCGCCGGACGACGCACCGCGCAGCGCGTACTGGCCTCGCGGGCGGCGGCGGGGATGGTGCGGCGCGGCTACGACCGTTCCCCCGAAGCGCGTGGCTACTGGGAACGGATGCACCGCGAGCTGGACATCATCGCCCACCACAGCTTCGCCTCCTACTTCCTGACGGTCGCTCAGGTCGTGGACGACGTACGGGAGATGGGCATCCGAGTCGCCGCGCGCGGCTCCGGCGCGGGCTCGCTCGTCAACCACCTCCTCGGTATCGCGCACGCCGACCCCGTCGCGCACGGACTGCTGATGGAACGCTTCCTGTCCAAGCGCCGCCCGGTCCTGCCCGACATCGACATCGACGTGGAGTCCGCGCGCCGGCTGGAGGTCTACCGCGCGATCATCGGCCGGTTCGGCACCGAGCGGGTCGCGACCGTGGCGATGCCGGAGACGTACCGGGTGCGTCATGCGGTACGGGACGTCGGCGCGGCCCTCTCCATGAACCCGGCCGACATCGACCGCATCGCCAAGTCCTTCCCGCACATCCGCGCCCGAGACGCCCGTGCCGCACTGCAGGAACTGCCCGAACTACGGTCCCTGGCAGGGGAGATGGAGAAGTACGGGCGGCTGTGGGAACTCGTGGAGGCACTGGACGCCCTGCCGCGCGGAGTCGCCATGCACCCGTGCGGGGTACTCCTCTCCGACGCCTCGCTCCTCGCCCGTACGCCCGTCATGCCGACCAGCGGCGAGGGGTTCCCCATGTCGCAGTTCGACAAGGAGGACGTCGAGGACCTCGGGCTGCTCAAACTGGACGTGCTGGGTGTGCGCATGCAGTCGGCGATGGCGCACGCGGTGGCCGAGGTGGAGCGGGCCACGGGGGACCGGGTCGACCTGGACGCCGTCGAGGAGGGCGACCCCGCCACGTATCAACTCATCCGGTCCGCCGAGACGTTGGGCTGCTTCCAGATCGAGTCGCCGGGTCAGCGGGACCTGGTGGGCAGGCTCCAGCCCGCCACCTTCCACGATCTCGTCGTCGACATCTCCCTCTTCCGGCCGGGACCGGTCGCGGCCGACATGGTGCGGCCGTTCATCGAGGCGCGGCACGGCCGGGCGCCGGTCCGCTTCCCGCACCCGGATCTGGAGGAGCCGCTGAGGAGCACGTACGGGGTCGTGGTCTTCCACGAGCAGATCATCGACATCGTCGACATCATGACCGGCTGCGGGCGCGACGAGGCGGACCGGGTGCGGCGCGGGCTGTCCGACCTGGAGTCGCAGGGGCGGATCCGGGTGTGGTTCGCGCAGCATGCCGCCGCGCGGGGATACGACGCGGAGACGATCCGGCGGACCTGGGAGATCGTCGAGGCCTTCGGGTCGTACGGCTTCTGCAAGGCGCACGCGGTCGCCTTCGCCGTGCCGACGTACCAGTCGGCCTGGCTGAAGGCGCATCACCCGGCCGCCTTCTACGCCGGGCTGCTCACGCACGATCCCGGGATGTATCCGAAGCGGCTGCTGCTCGCGGACGCGCGGCGGCGGGGGGTGCCGATCCTGCCGTTGGACGTGAACCGGTCGGCGGTCGCACACCGTATCGAACTGGTGTCTGAATCCGAGGGGTTCGAGGGGGCCGGGGGG
>NZ_LIQZ01000611.1:0-838 GCF_001418655.1 Streptomyces phaeochromogenes
TCACCCCCCGTCTCCTCGACCACATGCCCCACCTCAAGACCCTCGCCCAGTCCGGCTCGCAGGCCACCCTCGGCACGGTCCTGCCCGCCGTCACCTGCGCCGCCCAGTCGACGTTCCTCACCGGCACTCACCCGTCCGAACACGGCATCGTCGGCAACGGCTGGTACTTCCGCGACCTCGGCGACGTACTGCTGTGGCGCCAGCACAACGGCCTGGTGTCCGGGGACAAACTGTGGGACGCCGCCCGGCGTGCCCACCCCGGCTACACGGTCGCCAATATCTGCTGGTGGTACGCCATGGGCGCCGACACCGACATCACCATCACCCCTCGTCCGATCTACTACGCCGACGGCCGCAAGGAACCCGACTGCTACACGCGGCCCGCGGCCCTGCACGACGAACTCACCGAGAAACTCGGCACGTTCCCGCTCTTCCACTTCTGGGGTCCCGGCGCCGACCTCGTCTCCAGCCAGTGGATCATCGACGCCACCCGGCACATCATCCGCACCCGCCACCCTGACCTGACCCTCTGCTACCTCCCTCATCTCGACTACGACCTGCAGCGCTTCGGCCCCGACGACCCGCGCTCCCTGAAGGCAGCCGCCGACCTGGACGCGGCCATGGCCCCCCTTCTCGACGACGCGCGAGCCGAAGGCCGGACCGTCGTCGCCCTGTCCGAGTACGGCATCACCCGCGCGGACCGTCCCGTCGACATCAACCGCGCACTGCGCCGCGCCGGACTCCTCGAAGTGCACACGCAGGACGGTATGGAGTACCTCGACCCGATGGCCTCACGGGCCTTCGCCGTCGCCGACCACCAGATCGCCCACGTCTATGT
>NZ_LIQZ01000611.1:873-1214 GCF_001418655.1 Streptomyces phaeochromogenes
CGGCGAACTCGTCGCCGTCGCGGAGCCGGACGCCTGGTTCACGTACTACTACTGGCTCGACGACGCCCGCGCGCCCGACTTCGCGCAGCTCGTCGAGATCCACCGCAAACCCGGCTACGACCCGGTCGAGCTCTTCATGGATCCGCTCGACCCGTACGTCAAGGTCAAGGCCGCGGGCGCGCTGGCCCGCAAGAAGCTCGGCATGCGCTACCGCATGGCGGTCGTGCCCCTCGATCCCTCACCTATTCGAGGCAGCCACGGCCGCCTCCCCCTGAGCGACGACGAAGGTCCGCTCATCATCTGCTCCACCCCCCGCGCTGTCGGCGACCGCGTCGCGGCCA
>NZ_LIQZ01000612.1 GCF_001418655.1 Streptomyces phaeochromogenes
GAACGCGCCGAAGATGTAGAAGACCCAGGAGAACGTCGAGATGATCGCGGCGCCGGCGGCGATGAAGATCGTGCGCAGCACCAGTGCCACCAGCACACCGACCATCAGCACGCGCTGCTGGTACTGGGCCGGCACCGAGAACTTCGCCATGATCAGGACGAACACGAAGAGGTTGTCGACGCTGAGCGACTTCTCCGTGATGTAGCCGGCGAAGAACTCGCCCGCGGGCCCGCCTCCGTAGACCACCAGCAGTCCGATCCCGAACGCCACCGCGAGGGCGACCCAGACCGCGCTCCAGATGCCTGCCTCCTTGAGGGAGACCTCATGGGGTTTGCGGCCGATGAAGAAGTCCACGGCGATGAGCGCGCAGAGCACTGCGACAGACAGCGCCCACACGCCAAGGGAGACGTTCACTGTTCCTCCGGGGCTGATGGTGCGAACTGACAGCGTTGTCAGACATCAGGAGCAAAACCACCCCCAGAAGGTAAACAAACGACTACGTCCGGGCATACGCACCGCACCGTGTCGGCGTGGTCGGTGTAGTCGGCGTGGTCTGCGTAGGCGGCATGGCCTGCGTAGGCGGCGTTCAGGACGCGGTGGCCTCGCGCCACAGGCTCCATGCGAGTCCGAGGCCGGCCAGGGCGATCGCGATACGGAGCGGGGCCTCGGGCAGGCGGCGTACGACCGCGGGGCCCATCCAGGCGCCCACGAAGCAGCCCAGGCCGAGCGTGAGGGCCGCGCTCCAGTCGACCGGGGCGAGGAAGGCGTAGGCGACGGCCGCGGTGACGTTGGCCGCGCCGGTGGCGATGTTCTTGACGGCGTTGGTCACCCGCAGGGGCTCCGCCGCGGACAGGGAGAGGACGGCCAGCATCAGGACGCCTGCCGCAGCGCCGAAGTAGCCGCCGTACAGGCCGACCAGCAGGACGGCGCAGGTCAGCGGGAGCTTCGGCAGGGATTCCTGGCCGGGGCTGAGTCTCACCGTGAGTCGTCGCAGGGGTTCGCGGGCCAGGATCAGGACCGAGCCGAGGGCTATGAGCCACGGTACGACCAGTTCGAACGTCTTCGACGGGGTGCTGAGGAGGAGGGCCGCGCCTATCGCGCCGCCCAGGGCCGCCGTGATGGCCAGGGGGACGAGTCGGGTGCGCTGGCCTCGGAGTTCCTCGCGGGAGCCGGCCGCGGATCCGACCGTGTTGGAGAAGAGGGCGACCGTGTTGGTGACGTTGGCTGCCACCGGGGGGAGGCCTGCGGCCAGTAGTGCGGGGTAGCTGAACAGGGAGGCCAAGCCTGCTATTGAGCCGGCCAGGCCGGAGGCTATGCCTGCGGCCAGGAGGAGGAGTGCGGCGCCGGGGGTTGGCTGGCCGGCGATCAGCGCTTGCACGTTGACCTCTTGTCTTTGCGGGTGCGGGGCGTTCTGGCGCGCCAGGGGTTTGTGTTGGCGTTGGCGTTCCATATTAGAGACGCCGTCTG
>NZ_LIQZ01000613.1 GCF_001418655.1 Streptomyces phaeochromogenes
GCCGCAGGGGCCGGAGCCTCGGCGGCAGCGGGGGCCGGGGCGGCGGCGGGTGCGCCGGAGCCGTCGTCGATGACGGCCAGCTCGGCGCCGACCTCGACCGTCTCGTCCTCGGCGACCTTGATGGAGGCGAGCACGCCGGCGGCAGGGGAGGGGATCTCGGTGTCGACCTTGTCGGTGGACACCTCAAGCAGCGGCTCGTCGGCCTCGACGCGCTCGCCCTCGGCCTTCAGCCAGCGGGTGACAGTGCCCTCGGTGACGCTCTCGCCGAGCGCCGGAAGGGTTACGGAAACCGCCATGGTTTCGGTTGCTCCTTACGAATTGCGGAAGTCTGTGTCGTCGCGGCGATGTGTTTCGACCGAGGGTCGGTCAGTCGTGCGAGTGCAGCGGCTTGCCTGCCAGAGCGAGGTGGGCCTCGCCCATCGCCTCGTTCTGGGTCGGGTGGGCGTGGATGAGCTGCGCGACCTCGGCCGGCAGCGCCTCCCAGTTGTAGATCAGCTGGGCCTCGCCGACCTGCTCGCCCATGCGGTCGCCGACCATGTGGACGCCGACCACGGCACCGTCCTTGACCTGGACGAGCTTGATCTCGCCCGCGGTCTTGAGGATCTTGCTCTTGCCGTTGCCCGCGAGGTTGTACTTCAGAGCGACGACCTTGTCCGCACCGTAGATCTCCTTGGCCTTGGCCTCGGTGATGCCCACGGAGGCGACCTCGGGGTGGCAGTACGTCACCCGGGGCACGCCGTCGTAGTCGATCGGAACGGTCTTCAGACCGGCGAGACGCTCCGCCACCAGGATGCCCTCGGCGAAGCCGACGTGCGCGAGCTGGAGCGTCGGGACCAGGTCACCGACGGCCGAGATGGTCGGCACGTTCGTGCGCATGTACTCGTCGACGAGGACGTAGCCGCGGTCCAGCGCGACGCCCTGCTCCTCGTAGCCGAGACCGGCGGAGACCGGCCCGCGGCCGATGGCGACCAGGAGGATCTCGGCCTCGAAGGTCTTGCCGTCGGCCAGGGTCACGCGGACGCCGTCCTGCGTGTACTCGGCCTTCTCGAAGAACGTGCCGAGGTTGAACTTGATGCCGCGCTTGCGGAAGGCGCGCTCAAGAAGCTTGGAGCTGTTCTCGTCCTCCACCGGCACGAGGTGCTTGAGACCCTCGATGACCGTGACGTCGGTGCCGAAGGACTTCCACGCGGAGGCGAACTCGACGCCGATGACGCCGCCGCCCAGCACGATCGCGGACTGCGGGACGCGGTCCAGCTTCAGCGCGTGGTCCGAGGAGACGATGCGGTTGCCGTCGATCTCCAGGCCCGGCAGCGACTTCGGCACGGAGCCGGTCGCGAGGAGCACGTGACGGCCCTGGATGCGCTGGCCGTTGACGTCCACGGAGGTGGGGGACGACAGACGGCCCTCACCCTCGATGTACGTCACCTTGCGCGAGGCCACGAGGCCCTGCAGGCCCTTGTAGAGGCCGCTGATCACGTCGTCCTTGTACTTGTGGACGGCGTTGATGTCGATGCCCTGGAAAGTCGTCAGGACACCGTACTGGTCCGCCTCGCGTGCCTGGTCGGCGATCTCGCCGGCATGCAGCAGGGCCTTGGTGGGAATGCAGCCGTTGTGCAGGCAGGTGCCGCCGAGCTTGTTCTTCTCGATCAGGGCGACGTCCAGGCCCAGCTGCGCTCCGCGCAGGGCCGCGGCGTAGCCGCCGCTACCACCGCCGAGGATCACTAGGTCGAAAACGGTGCTGGCGTCGTTCGCCACGTCACGTCCTCCATGCATGTGCGCCGTACGCCGGTCTGCGTCGACCGGGCGGCGGCTGGTGTCCGGCCGCTCTTTCTTCGGCCCTGAGGTGGGCCCTGTCCTGCCGAGAACCCATCTTCGCACCTGTCGGCGCCGAGCGGGACGCCGGGCCGGGCAGTGAGACGTCTGATCGATCACACGGCAGTGCGTTTACCGCGGGCCCCGCGCCCGTCGAGGGGCGCGGGGCTGAGTCCGAAGTGCGGCTCCGCGGAGTGGGCGCGATCAGCCCAGATCGCCCGAGGCGGTCAGCTCGGCCAGCCGCACCAGCGTCCGTACGGCCGACCCCGTCCCGCCCTTGGGCGTGTAACCGAAGGGCCCCTGCTCATTGAAGGCGGGCCCGGCGATGTCCAGGTGCGCCCAGGTGATCCCCTCCCCGACGAACTCCTTGAGGAAGAGGCCGGCGACCAGTCCGCCGCCGTACCGCTCGCCCATGTTGGCGATGTCGGCGGTGGGGGAGTCCATCCCCTTCTTCAGGTGGTCCGGCAGCGGCATCGGCCACGCCGCCTCGCCGACCTCCTCGGCGGCCTCGTACACCGCCGTACGGAACGAGTCGTCGTTCGCCATGACGCCGAACGTCCGGTTGCCCAGCGCCAGCATCATCGCGCCGGTCAGCGTCGCCACGTCGACGATCGCGTCCGGGGTCTCCTCGGAGGCCTTGGCGAGCGCGTCGGCGAGGACGAGCCGGCCCTCGGCGTCGGTGTTGAGGACCTCGACGGTCTTGCCGCTGTACATGCGCAGCACGTCGCCGGGACGGGTCGCGGAACCGGAGGGCATGTTCTCGGCGAGCGCGAGCCAGCCGGTCACGTTGACCTCGAGGCCCAGCCGGGAGGCGGCGACGACCGCGGCGAACACGGCGGCGGCGCCGCTCATGTCGCACTTCATCGTCTCGTTGTGCCCGGCCGGCTTCAGCGAGATGCCGCCCGAGTCGTAGGTGATGCCCTTGCCGACGAAGGCGAGGTGCTTCTTGGCCTTGGAGGAGGTGTACGACAGCTTCACCAGACGGGGCGCGGACGCGGAACCGACGCCGACGCCGAGGATGCCGCCGTAGCCGCCCTTCTCCAGGGCCTTCTCGTCGAGCACCTGCACCTTGATGCCGTGCTCCTTGGCCGCGGCCTGCGCGACGGCCGCGAAGGCCTCCGGGTTCAGGTCGTTCGGCGGGGTGTTGATGAGGTCGCGGGCGCGGTTCAGCTCCTCGGACACGGCGGTGGCGCGCTCGACGGCCGCCTTGAACGCCTTGTCGCGGGGCTTTCCGCCGAGCAGCGTGACCTCGGCGAGCGGGGCCTTGCCGTTCTTGGCGTCCTTCCCGCTGTCGTTGCTCTTGCCGTTCTCCTTGTAGACGTCGAAGGAGTACGCGCCGAGCAGCGCGCCCTCGCCGACGGCGCCCGCGTCGGCGGCGTCCTCGATCGGCAGGGCGAAGGCGGCCTTCTTCGAACCGGCGAGGGCACGTGCGGCGACACCGGCCGCCCGGCGCAGGGTCTCCCCGGAGAAGGACGCGTCCTTCTCCGGCAGAGCACCGAGACCGACCGCGAGCACGAGCGGTGCCTTGAAGCCGGACGGAGCCGGCAGCTTCGTCACCTCGCCCTCGCCGCCCGAGGCGCCGAGGGTCTCCAGAACGCCGGCGAGCCTGCCGTCGTACGCCTTGTCCACGGCCTCGGCGCCCGGTGCCACGACCAGGTCCCCGGACTTGGGCCCGGTGCCCTTGGCGACACCGACGACGATGGCGTCGACCCGCAGGCCGGGCGCCGCGGCGGTGCTGAGAGTGAGAGCAGTCACGGTGGTGAAATCTCGCTTCCATTGAGTTGCTGTGGCCGTCAGGGGTGAGGTCGGCCGGGGCGGTGGAGTCCCGGGCACGAGCCTACGCGCGGTGGCGCGTTTCGCTCATTCCAGCGGCCGTTCATCCCCGCGTGGTGGCCTGGCCACTTATCACCCTTCACTTCTGTGACCTGAGCCACACTCCTGCTGTTTGCGATGAGTAACCCACTCGTTGCTTTGCATGCTTTCCACGGATCCTCCTCGAATTGACCATCAGGGGATCTTGTTGGGGGAGGGGCGAACATGGCGCAGAGTGCGCGCAGATGGAGAAACGTGGCCGCTGTCATGGCGGCCGCCGGTCTGCTGAGCCTGGGGCTGGGAGCCCCCGGAGCGTCGGCGGCGGAGGAGCCGCGCATCGATCTGAAGGTGCTCGTCGTCGACAACGGCGACAGCCCCGTGGAAGCCATCACGGAGGAGCTGAAGACCACCGGCATCCCGTATACGACCGTCGACCTGAACGACTCCGGCCGCCCGGCCATCACCGAGGCGTTCCTGAGCGAACCGGCCGACGGATCCGGCGGCACACCGCGTGCCAAGTACCAGGGCGTCGTGCTGCCCAACGAGGCGCCGTTCGGGGCGGGTTCGGCCGAGCAAACGGCCCTGGAGGCGTACGAGAGGACCTTCGGCATCCCCCAGGTCGACGCCTACACCTGGGCGCACCCCGGGGTCGGCCTCGACTACACGGACGCGGGCGGCTGGGCCGGAACGCTCGACGGCCGCGAGGCGGCGGTCACCACGGAGGGCGGGGCGGGCTATTTCGGCTACCTGGACGGGCCCCTCGCATTCGAGGACAACTCGCCCTCGGTCCAGGAGAGTTACGGCTACGTGGCCCGGCCCCGCGCGGGCTTCACCAGCTACGTCGACACCGCCGTGCCCGGCGGGACCGGCCGCGGCAGCCTGGTCGGCGAGTACGCGCACGACGGACGCCGCGAACTCGTCGTGACCTTCGCCTACAACCACTATCAGCAGCAGTTCCGCGTTCTTGCCCGCGGCATTGTCGAATGGCTGACGCAGGGCGTACACCTCGGTCAGAACAGGAACTATTTTTCTGTCCATGTCGACGACGTCTTCGCGCCCGACAGCCGCTGGGACACCGAACGCAACTGCACACCCGGCGACTTCGACTGCGTGGGCGGTGACGGTGAGGGGACCACGCCGATCCGTATGACCGCGGCCGACGCGGTGTACGCCGCGCAGTGGCAGCGGGACAGCGACTTCACCCTCGACATGGTCTACAACGCCGGGGCGGGGGAGGAGTGGAAGAGCGAGAACGGCGACGTCGACGCGCTGACCGACCAACTCCTCGCCGACAAGGGCGAGTACCGCTGGGTCAACCACACCTACACGCACCCCTTCCTCGGCTGCGTCCAGGACACCAGCACCGTGCCGTGGAGCTGCGCGAAGAACGCCGACGGCTCGACCCGGTACGTGAGCCGCGCCGACATCTCGACCGAGATCAGCGCCAACAACCTGTGGGCGGCGAGCCACGGACTGCCCGTCGACAGCAGCGAGTTGGTGACCGGCGAGCACTCGGGCCTCAAGTCCCTGCCGCAGCAGCCGGACGACAACCCGAACCTCGCGGGCGCCCTCGCGGACAACGGCGTCGACTGGACCGCCTCCGACAACTCCCGTGAACCGCAGCAGCGTTCGGTGGGCGGCACCCTGACCGTGCCCCGCTACCCGATGAACGTGTACTACAACGTGGGCACGGCCGAGGAGATCGCCGACGAGTACAACTGGATCTACACCTCGAAGGCCGACGGCGGCAGCGGCGTCTGCGAGAACAACCCCACGTCGACCTGTCTCGACGACCCGCTCGACACGGCGACCGGCTTCGAGTCGTACATCCTCCCGCAGGAGGCCCGCACCGCCCTCGGCCACGCCGTGGGCAACGACCCGCGCCCGCACTACGTGCACCAGTCCAACCTGGCCGAGGACCGGCTGCTCTACCCGGTCCTGGACAAGGTGCTCGCCGACTACCGCGCGCTCTACGCCGACAACGCCCCGCTGGAGAACCCGCGGCAGAGCGCCGTCGGCACCGAGCTGAAGCGCCGCGCCGCCTGGCAGGAGGCCGTCTCCGACGGTGACGTCACGGCGTACCGCGTCGGCACGACCGTCACCGTCGACGCCCCGTCCGGGATCCAGATCCCGGTGACCGCACCCGAAGGGACACTCAAGCAACTGCTCCTCGGCACCACCGCGTTCGGGACGCCGTACGCGGGGGAGCGCTCGGCCTGGACCACGCCGGACGCTCTGCAGACAGCCCTCACCCTGAGACTGCCCGCATAACGGAGACAAGCGCCGCAGCACGACGCGCGCCCCGGCCAAGACCGGCCGGGGCGCGCCACCGAGTCGTAAGAAATGTTCCAGGGGGGAACACGCATGATGAGCACAGGCCGTCATGTCACCATGCTCACTGAGGGCACGTATCCACTGGTCCACGGCGGGGTCAGCACCTGGTGCGACCAGCTCGTGAAGGGGATGCCCGAAGTCGGGTTCAACGTCGTCTCGCTCTCCGGCAACGGCCGCGAACCCGTGACCTGGGAGCTGCCGAGCAACGTCTATCAGCACACGTCCGTGCCGCTGTGGGGCACGCTGCAGGGGTCCCGGCGCGCGCCGCGCGGCCCCGCCCGCCGCCGCTTCGTCGACACCTACGAGCGGTTCCTGCTGTCCTTCCTGGACCCCGAGGCGCACTGCGACTTCGGAGAGGCCTTCTACGAACTCGCCCAACTGGCCCGTGACGGACGGCTGTCGGCGGCCCTGCGCACCGAGACCGCGCTGCGCTCGCTGATGTGGATCTGGACCATGCCGCATCTCCGGATCGCCCAGGCCTGCCCCACCGTGCACGACGCGCTGACCGCCACCGACCTGCTGGAGCACGCGCTGCGCCCGCTGGGCGTCCGGCTGCCCGAGAACTCCGTCTCGCACGCCACCGGAAGCGGTCTGGCTACTCTTCCCGCCCTGGCCGCACGGCAGTTGGACGGCATCCCGTTCCTGCTCACCGAGCACGGCATCTATCTGCGTGAGCGCTACCTCGGCTACCGCAGCGACGCACAGCGGTGGCCCGTCAAGGCCCTGATGCTCGGCTTCTACCGCGAGCTCAACACCCTCGGCTACAAGACGGCCGACCTGATCACCCCGTGCAACCAGTACAACCGCCGCTGGGAAGAGCGCGGCGGCGCCGACCCGGACAAGATCCGTACCGTCTACAACGGCGTCGACCCCGCCGCCTTCCCGCACGCCGGACCCGAGCCGGACGTGCCCACGCTCACCTGGTGCGGTCGCGTCGACCCGATCAAGGACCTCGAAACGCTGCTGCACGCGTACGCCATGGTGCGCGCCGAACTCCCCGAGACCAGGCTGCGGTTGTTCGGCCCGGTACCGCCCGGCGGAGAGGCGTACAAGACCAGGCTGGAGAAGCTCGCCGCCGAACTCGGCGTCACGGACGGGCTCACCTTCGAGGGCCGGATCAGCGAGGTGTGGCGGGCCTACGCGGCCGGGCACGTCGTGATGCTCTCCTCCATCTCGGAGGGCTTCCCCTTCTCGATCATCGAGGCCATGTCGTGCGGCCGGACCACGGTCTCCACCGACGTGGGTGGCGTCAGCGAGGCGGTCGGCGACACCGGGCTCGTAGTGCCGCCGCGCGAGCCCGAGAAGATGGCCGCCGCCGCGCTCGTCCTGCTGCGGGACGACGAACGACGCCTGGAACTGGGCCGGTTGTCCCGCCAGCGCGTCATCGAACGCTTCACGCTCCGCCGCTCCGTGGACGCGTTCCGGACCATCTACCAGGAGCTCGCGGGTCTGCCCGAGGTGTACGAGCCCACGCTGGAGACCGTCGCCGACTGGACCCTCGAACTGCGCGACCCCTGGTACCAGGCCGTCGCGACGGACGGGACCGGCTGGTGAGCGGATCTATCCGGATGCCGCCAGGATCGCGGCCCGACACCCTGCCCTATGTGCCGCGCCAACGCCGTCCCAGCTGGGCGGAGCCCGACCCGGTGGACGAACTCGCCAATCGCCTGGAGGAGTTCATAGCCGCCGCCGTCCACCCGGACGAGATAGCCGCTCTCCTGGAGTCCGACGGCATGTCGGACGACCAGATACGCGAGAAGTACGGCGTCAAGGACTCCTTCTCGCTCGCCGAGGAGCTGTACGAACGGGTCGAGCGCCGCCACCCCGAACCCGCGGGACCGGCCCACGACCCCTGGGAAATCGGCCTGCTGGGCTGCCTGTTGAGAGGCGTCGTCTTCGCGCTGCCCGGCCTCGGCTACGTCCTCGGGGCGCCGCTCCTCGCGGGCCCGCAGGACGGCCTCGGGCTCCCCGCCGGTACGGTCCCGCTGCTGGCCGGCGCCCTGTGCGGCTGGACCTGGAACCAGGGGCTCGCCCACCGGGCCTACTCCTGGCTGGGGTTGGGCGACAAGGCGGCCTCCCGCCGCTCGCTCCTCGTCGGGGCGCCCGCGGGCGCGCTGCTCGGCTCGCTCGTCGCACTCGCCGTCGCCCCCGGCCACCTCGGCGCGGTCGCCTTCGCCGCCGGCCAGTCCTGCTACCTCGCGGCGGCCACCGTACTGCTGGTGATGGGCCGCGAACGGGCCCTGCTCGCCGCCCTGTTGCCCATGGCGGCCGGTGCCCTACTGGCGATGGCCCAGCCGGTACCCGAGGCCGCGAGACTGGCCCTGCTGCTCGGCTCGCTCGGTATCGTCGGCGCGCTCGCCGCGATCGAAGTCGCCCCGGCCGTACGGCAGTCGGGGGACGGGACGCGGATCGGCTGGTCCGCCGGGTTCGCGGCCCTGCTGCCCTTCGGTGGCGCCCATGAGTCCAAACGGCCGCGCAGCGCCTCGCCCTGGCTCGCCGGCTCCCTGCCGTACGCCTTCTTCGGCCTCGGCAGCGGCGTCCTCGTCGTGTTCGTGGCGCTCGGCGACGTCCTGGCCGACGGGTCGTCGACCGCCGCGGTCGCCGCGCCGGCCGCCGTGGCGCTCACGCTGAGCATGGGGCCCGCCGAGTGGCTGCTCTACCGGTTCCGCAGCGGAAGCCTCGCCGGGCTGCGCTCCAGCAGCACCTCGCGCGAGTTCTGGCGCACCACCGCGGGCACCCTCGTCAAATGCCTCAGCGGCTACCTCGCCGCGCTGTTCCTGCTGAGCCTCGCCACGGCCGCGCTGTGGCCGCACGCGCCCGGCCTCGACGGCGTACGCCTGACGGCCCTGCTGCTCCTCGGGGTCGTCCTCTGGACCGGCCTGCTGCTCCAGTCGTTCGGCGCCGTCCTGAGCGCCGCCGTGATCTGCTGCGCCGCGGGGCTCGCCCAGGCCGGGGCGCTCCTCGCGGACGGGGTGAGCCCGCATCTGGTCGGCCTCGTCGTGTACGGGGCCGCTGCCGCGGTGCTGGCGACGCTGGTCTGCTGGCAACTGGGAAGGGCGACGGCCCACAGATGAGCACCCTCCTCGTTCCGTACTACGAGCACCCCTCCGTCCGCCCCGCCGAGTGGGAGGTGATCGTCGAGGCCGCGCCCCGCCTCTACGGGGTCGTGCTGAACCCGGCCAGTGGGCCCGGCGAGCGCCCGGACCCGGCCTTCGCGGAGATCGCCGAGAGGCTGCGGGCGGTGGACGTCCGGGTGCTCGGCTACACCGACACCGACTACGGCCGCAGGCCGCGCGCGGAGGTCGTCCAGGACCTCGCTCGCTACCGCGACTGGTACGGCACGGACGGCGCCTTCCTCGACCAAGTCACGTCAGGACTCGGCGACTTCGGCTACTACCAACGGCTCGCCACGTCCGCCTGGGGCGCGGGCTGCACCACCCTCGCCCTCAACCACGGGGCGCCGCCGCATCCCACGTACGCCCGCCTCGCCGACGTCCTCGTCACCTTCGAGGGCACGTGGGACACGTACCGCAGCCTCCGCCCAACCCCCTTCACAGCCGGCCGCACCCGCCAGTGCCACCTCGTCCACGGCGTGCCCCCCGACGCCCCCGTGGCCGACCTGGCCCGCACCCGAGGCGCCACGATCCACTGCGCGGTCCCGGGCGAGGGGGCCCACCCTTGGGGCACGCTGCCACATGCCTTGCGGGCGGGCTGAGTTCTTTGTCTGCGCGACCAGCCCCCACCGGCCCGCA
>NZ_LIQZ01000614.1 GCF_001418655.1 Streptomyces phaeochromogenes
GTTCCGGGAAGGGGCGGGGCTGGGGAAGAGGAACCGTTTGTACGGCGACCGCACACCGACCAGGAGGCCCCCGTGCCCGAAGGGCACACCATTCATCGGCTGGCCGAGGACTACATCTCCGGCTTCGGTGGACGCAGGGCACGCGTCACCAGCCCCCAGGGCAAGTTCACAGACGCCGCAGCCCTCCTGAACGGCACGGAATTCACCACGGCGGAAGCCCACGGCAAACACCTCTTCCTCCGCTTCGAGTCCGAGGACTGGATCCACATCCACCTCGGCCTCTTCGGCAAGGTGAACTTCGGCACCACCCCCGCACCCCCACCCACGGACACGGTCCGCCTGAGACTCGCGAACGACACCACGTACGTGGACCTCCGCGGCCCCACCACCTGCACGCTGATCACCGACACGGAGAAGCAGGCGATCCACGCCCGCCTGGGCCCGGACCCGCTGCGCGAGGACGCGGAACCGGCCCGTGCGTACAGCCGCGTCTCCCGCAGCCGTTCGACGGTCGCCGCCCTCCTCATGGACCAGAAGATCATCGCGGGCGTGGGCAACGTCTACCGTGCCGAGGTCCTCTTCCGGCACGGCATCGACCCGTACAGAGCGGGCAAGGACATCACGGCGGCCGAGTGGGACGCGATCTGGGCGGATCTGGTCGCGCTCATGCGCGAGGGCGTGCGCAACAACCGCATCGACACCGTCCGCCCGGAGCACGAACCGGAGGCGATGGGCCGCCCGCCGCGCAAGGACGACCACGGCGGCGAGGTCTACGTGTACCGCAGGGCCAACCTGCCCTGCCTCATCTGTGGCGGCGAGATCCGCACCGCCGATCTCGCCGCCCGCAACCTCTTCTGGTGCCCGACCTGCCAGAAGACCTGAAAGCCGGTGGTGGCCTGAGAGCCATCAGGCCTGATGACTATCAGGCTTGAAAGTCACCGGGCCTGACAGCAGGCAGGCCAGATACCGCTCAGAAGCCGTGCGGCAGCCAAGGCGCCACGACGGAGGAGAAGCCGAGCGAGGCCTCCGCGAGGGCGCCCTGGCGCAGCTCCCGCACCCGCCCCGCCGCGGCGAGCGAGGCGAGGGACACGCCACCGAGATAGGCCGACCCCAACTCCCGTACGGACAGGGTGAGATCGGCCGCGTCGGCCGTCCGCGTGCAGGACGCTCCCTTCGTCGCGTCACCCGTGAGCCGCCAACGCCCCTCGTTCCAGGGGCAGAAGGCGTCCTCGACCTCGAACACGACGTCCACCGGCGCCTGGTACGTCCGTGCCTCCAGCGCCGCCCCGACGTCGACGAGCCGCACGTGCAGCGAGTCGCGGAACGACAGGCCGCACCGCCGGGCGTCGGAGACCAGGTGCTGCCAGGCGTCGTCGACGGGGCGGCTGTGGGTCTTCACCGTCGACGTCAGGTCGATGCCGAAGAGGTGCTGCCACAGCGCGGCGTACGCGGCCGGGTCGAGCGCCTCCAGGTCGCGCAGCTCGATGGTGCCGGCGGGGCCGGCCGAGTCCCACTCCGGCTTGTTGAAGTACCGGGCGTAGCCGACCACTTCGCCGTCCCGCTCCGCGAGCACGCACTGCAGCGGCGAGCTGCCCTTGCGGTCGCTCTCCGGGTCGAGCAGCGGCAGCCGCTCCCAGCCGGGCCTGCGCTCCAGCATCCCGGGCCTGCCCGCCACCTGACGCGCGTACAAGGCCTCGCAGGCGTCGCGTACGTCCGGCGCGTCCGGCACCACGAGCCGCAGCCGTACGTCGTCCGTGCCCTCCGGCACCGACAGCCGCACCCGGGACGTGTCGATCTCGGCGCGCAGTTGATGTGTCGCCACGCCGTAGCCGAACCGGCCGTAGATGGCCGGCTCGGACGCCGTGAGCACGGCGAGCGGCTCGCCCCAGGACCGTACGTCGTCCAGCTGGCGCCGCATCATCGACCGCAGCACACCGCGCCTGCGGTGCGTCGAGGAGACGCTCACCATCGTGACGCCGGCCGCCTGCACGGCGGCGCCGCCCGGGACGGTGACCCGGAACGTGAACGCACCGGTCGTGCCCACGCAGTCGTCGCCGTCCCAGGCGCCGATGAACCGGTCGTGCTCCGTGAGGTCGCTCCACAGCGACCTCTCCTCGGGGGATTCCGCGACCCCGCCGAACGCGAGCTCCAGTTTCCCGTACCACTTGTCCCAGTCGTCCGGGCGCAGCACGCGCAGTTCTGTCGTCATGTCCTCATGCCTACCAGGGCAATCCGGGATGAGCGACTGTATTTCTCCCCGCTCGGCGATGTCGGGTCCGCATCCGGCCGTACGCTCTGCGAGGGCCGGAATTCCCTGTGACTTCCGTCCCCGGACGGGGGACAAGTGGGACCTCCCGTGCCAAGCACCTGGTCCGATGGATAGGGTCCCGAACTAATGGCAGCAGGACGAGAGCGGCGCGCTGAAGCCGATACGTTCACGGCCCGGTTGAAGAAGCAGGTTCACCGGGTCCGCACCGGCCTGCGCAGATCCGCTGTCGACTACTTCCGCGGCGACGGCTCCGACTGGGTCGCGCTCGCCGGTCTGCTGCTGACCATTCCCGTGATCGCCTGCCTCACACTCATGAACTCGGTGTGGTGCTCGCCGGCGCTGCTGGTCCTGCCGATCGTCGCCGGCGGGCTGCTGCTGCGGCCGTCGAGCCTGCTCGGGCTGTACGCGGCGGCTGCCACCGCGCTGATCGTGGAGTCCGTGAAACTCGGGCCGTACACGGAGGGGCCTTCCCGGGTGACACCCGGGATCGTGCTGGTCGTGGCCGCGTGCGGGTTCTTCGGGCTGCTGATCGCCCAGTTCCGCAGCCGGGTGGGTGTGCCGTGGCGGCGGGGCGGGACCATGCTGTTCGACCTGCGTGAGCGGATCCGGGTGCAGAGCAAGTTGCCGAAGCTGCCGATGGGTTGGCATCGGGAGATGGCCCTGCGGCCGGCCGGCGGGCAGTCGTTCTCCGGCGACTTCGTCGTCGCGGCCCGTACGAATGGTGGTCGCACGCTCGAAGTTGTCCTGACGGACGTCTCCGGCAAGGGGATGGACGCGGGGTCGCGTGCGCTGCTGTTGTCGGGGGCGTTCGGGGGGCTGCTGGGCTCGCTTCCCCCGCACGCGTTCCTGCCCGCGGCGAACGGGTACTTGCTCCGGCAGGACTGGGACGAGGGGTTCGCCACGTCCATCCACCTGGTCCTGGATCTGGACTCGGGGGACTACGAGTTGTTCTCGGCGGGACACCCTCCGGGGCTTCAGCTCAGCGCGGGGAGTGGGCGCTGGGAGGAGAAGGCTGCCGAGGGGCCGTTGCTGGGGGTGTACGACGGGGCCCAGTTCGACCCGGTGAAGGGTTCGCTGCGGCCCGGAGACGTCCTGATGCTCTTCACGGACGGACTGGTCGAGACGTCCGAGCGGGACATCGTCGAGGGCATCGACCGCCTCACCGGCGAGGCCGACCGGTACGTGGCCGGGGGCTTCCACGGCGCCGCCTGGCACCTCATCGAGGCCGTCGCCAAGGACGTGAACGACGACCGGGCGCTGTTGCTGATCTGCCGCGAGGGGGCGACGACGGGGCCGGCGACGGTCTGAGTCGTTCGGGTGTCGGTGTCGGTGTCGGTGTCGCTGTCGGGTCCGGTGCCGGTGTCGCTGTCGGGTCCGGGTTCGGGCCCGGGTCTGGGTCGATGTTCGGGTCGGTGTTCGGCTGCGGGTGTGTTGTGGCTGGTCGCGCAGTTCCCCGCGCCCCTGGGTGGGTGGGGCCGAGGCTCGCCTCCAGGGTGAGGGGCCGCGTCGGAATGTCCGCCCGCAGCGGAAGACGCAAGGTCCGGTCGCCACGGTGCCGCCTGCCCGTGTCGCCGTAAGCTGCGGCCACACATCCCGCCACGTCCCCTCAGGCCAGCACACCACCAGGCGCGCGAGCCGGAAGGGGCGCCCCTTCCAGGGGCGCGGAAAACGACGGGCGACGCCCTTCAGGGGCGCGGGGAACGGCGCGGGCAACGGGGGCGGACCGTCACATGGCGAACTGACCTCGGCCACCGGTGTCTTCAGGGGCGCGGGGAAC
>NZ_LIQZ01000615.1 GCF_001418655.1 Streptomyces phaeochromogenes
GCGGGGGCTTTCTTGCGTTTCGGGGCTGTTTATGGCGGGGCTTTTCCTCTGCCGCCTGCCTGCCCCCCTGTATTTCTGCCGTGATTAAAGGCGGCCCGCTGCCTTGAGTGCCAGATATGCGTCCGCCAAGGCCGGCGGCAGGTCGTTCGGGGTCGCGTCGACGACAGTCACTCCGTGGCGGGTGAGTTGTTCCGCGGTGCGATGACGTTCCGCCTGGGCCTGCGCTGCCGCGGCGGCCTCGTACACGGCTTCGGTGTTTCCCCTTGCGGCTGCCATTCGCGCGATGTGGGGGTCGGACACCGAAGCGACGAGGACTGTGTGGCGCTGGGTGAGGCGGGAGAGTACGGGAAGCAGGCCTTCCTCGATGGGAGCCGCGTCGAGGGTTGTGAGGAGCACGATCAGGGAGCGGCGGGGGGCCGTGCGGAGAGCGGTGGAGGTCAGGCCGCGGGCGTCCGTTTCGAGGAGTTCCGGTTCCAGGCGGGCCATGGCGTTGACCAGGGAGGGAAGGACGTCGCCTGCGGATCGGCCCTGTACGAGGGCTCGTACTCGGCGGTCGTATGCGAGGAGGTCCACGCGGTCGCCGGCGCGGGAGGCCAGGGCTGCCAGGAGGAGGGCCGCGTCNNGGGGATGTCTCCGACGCGGCCTGCTGACGTGCGGCCCGTGTCGAGGATCAGGAGGATGTGGCGGTCGCGTTCGGGGCGCCAGGTGCGTACGGCGACCGTGGTCTGGCGGGCGGTGGCGCGCCAGTCGATCGAGCGGGTGTCGTCGCCGGGGACGTACTCGCGGAGGCTGTCGAATTCTGTGCCCTCGCCGCGGGTGAGGACGCTGGTGCGGCCGTCGAGTTCGCGTAGCCGGGCCAGCTTCGAGGGGAGGTGCTTGCGGCTGGTGAAGGGGGGCAGGACGCGTACCGTCCAGGGGACTTTGTGGCTGCCCTGGCGGGCGAGGAGGCCGAGTGGGCCGTACGAGCGGATGGTCACGCGGTCCGCGTGGCGGTCGCCGCGGCGGGTGGGGCGCAGACGGGTTGTCACGCGTCGGCGTTCGCCTGCGGGGACTGTCAGCTCGTGGCGGGACGAGGCGATCTCCGTGCCGGGCTGCCAGCTGCTCGGGGGCCAGGCGTCGCGGATGCGGGCGCGCAGCGGGCGGCCGGACGTGTTGGTGACCGTGAGGGTGACGTCGGCTGTTTCGCCGAGGCGTGCCGAGGTGTCGCCGGAGCGGGTCAGGCCGAGGCGACGTACGGGGGCCGCCAGGGCGAAGTCGCAGGCGCAGGCGAGGGCCAGTGGGACGTTCACGGCGAGGATGCCCGTCCAGCTGGGCTCCCAGATGCCGACGGGGAGGGTGCCGAGGGCCGCCAGGAGCGCGGCGCGTCCGGTGAGGGCCATCAGCGGGGTACGGGGACGTGGGCGAGGATCGCGTTGATGACCGAGTCGGCCGTCACGCCCTCCATCTCTGCTTCCGGGCGGAGTTGGATGCGGT
>NZ_LIQZ01000616.1 GCF_001418655.1 Streptomyces phaeochromogenes
CCCCTCACTCCTCCGGAGGAAACACCGCCTCCCCGCTCCCCAGCAGGGTGATCATGATCGCCTCCACCGGACACCCCTCCGCCGCCTCCAGGACCTTCTCGTTGGCGTCGGACTCCGGTTCCGCCGGGTGGGACTGCATGGCGGAGTCGAGGTGGAAGGCGGTGGGGGCTAGGTGGGTGCACTGGGCCGAGCCGATGCAGAGGGAGCGGTCGACCTCGACGTGCCAGCGGTCGCCCATCGGTCAGGCCTCCCAGCCGGCGGGCAGGTGGATCATCTTGTGCTCCAGGTACTCGCCGTAGCCCTCGGGCCCGAACTCCCGCCCCAGACCGGAGTTCTTGTAGCCGCCGAACGGACCGAGCATGTCGAGGCTGAAGGTGTTGACGGAGTACGTGCCGGTACGGACCTGGCGGGCCACGTCGATGCCACGGGCCACGTCGGCCGTCCAGACGCTGCCGCTCAGCCCGTAGTCGGAGTCGTTGGCGATCTTGACCGCCTCGGCCTCGTCGCCNNACCGGCCCGAAGATCTCCTCGCGAGCGATCCGCATGGAGTTGTCGACGTCACCGAAGAGCGTCGGCTCGACGTACCAGCCGCGGTCGAGGCCGGGCGGACGCCCGCCGCCCGTGAGGATCTTGGCGCCCTCCTCCTGGCCGATGCGGATGTAGTCGAGGTTGCGCTGCTGCTGCCGTTGGGCGACCAGCGGGCCCACCTGGGTCGCCGGGTCCAGCGGGTCGCCGACCACCAGCGCACCCGCCGCGGCGGCGAACGCCTCCGCGAACTCGTCGTAGCGCGAGCGCGGCAGCAGGATGCGGGTCTGCGCGACGCACGCCTGGCCGTTGTTCATCCAGGCCGCCGAGACGATGCCCGGCACGGAGGTCTCGATGTCGGCGTCCGGCAGGACCACCGCGGCCGACTTCCCGCCCAACTCCAGTGTCACGCGCGTGAGATTGCGTGAAGCGACCTCCATGACGCGCCGGCCCGCGGCCACCGATCCGGTGAAGGAGACCTTGTCGATCCCGGGGTGCCCGACGAGATACTCGCTCACCTCGCGGTCCGCGGGCAGGATCGACAGGACCCCCTCCGGCAGCCCGGCGTCCTTCGCGATCTCGCCGAGTATGTACGCGTCGAGCGGCGACTCGGGCGAGGGCTTGAGCACGACCGTGCAGCCGGTCAGCAGCGCGGGCGCGAGCTTGGCCGCCGCCACGAACTGCGGGACGTTCCAGGGCGCGACGGCCGCGACGACCCCGACCGGCTCGCGCCGCACCAGGATCTTCCCGAGCACTCCGTCACGCGTCTCCTCGTACGTGAAGCCCCGCGCGACCGTGATCGCCGCGTCCCACACCATCATCGCGCCGAGGGCCTGCGCGAGGACGCTCCAGGAGTACGGGGAGCCGTTCTCGGAGGAGATGACGCGGGCGATCTCCTCGTGGCGTACGGCGATCCCGTCCTTGATCCGGTTGACGACCTCGATGCGCTCGTCGAGGGACATCCTCGGCCAGGGCCCCTCGTCGAACGCGGTCCGCGCGACCGCGACGGCCCGGTCGACGTCCGCCCGCGAGGCGTGCGGCACCCGGCCGATGACCTCCTCGGTGTGCGGGGAGACCACCTCGATCACATCCTGGCCCAGGGGAGCGGCCAGCTCCCCGCCGATGAACAGCTGTCCGTGTTCCACGAGCTCGGTCATGGCCGACTGCCTCTCCGGAGGACATTTCTGACGGTGCATCAGACTGACGGTTCATCAGACATGACGACACTGGAACTGATACCAGTTCTAGTTGGAGGAGTCCACGGACCTCACACCACTTCAACGGCCAGTGATCCATCTCGCCGACCCGGTGAGTGACTTGGGCTCCCATTGGAACCGGTTCTAGTTATAGTGGCCGGGAGTCGGCGACAGGGGAACCCATGGCACAGGTGACCGATCACGGCGGCGGCGTACGGTCCGTCCAGGTTCCCATCCCGGACAATCCCCTCGGAACGACGCTCGTGTATGTCGTGGACACCGACCGCGGGCCGGTGCTGATCGACACGGGCTGGGACGACCCGGCGTCCTGGGACGCGCTCGCCGAGGGGTTGACGGCCTGCGGAACTTCGGCCGCGGAGATCCACGGAGTGGTGATCACCCATCATCACCCGGACCACCACGGCCTGTCGGGCAAGGTGCGGGAGGCGTCCGGCGCCTGGATCGCGATGCACGCCGCCGACATCTCGATCGTACGGCGGACGCGCGGGACGAAGCCCGGACGCTGGTTCACGTACATGGCCGACAAGTTGACCGCCTCGGGCGCGCCCGAGGAGCACGTGGCGCCGATGCGCACCGCCCGCTCCCGGATGTTCCCCGGCGCCTCCCCCGCGCTCCCCGACCGCGAGATCGTCCCCGGCGAACTCCTCGACCTCGCCGGCCGCCGGCTCCGCGCGATCTGGACACCGGGCCACACCCCCGGGCATGTCTGCCTCCATCTGGAGGAGGCCCATCCGGCCCAACTCCCCGGCCACGGCCGCCTGTTCTCGGGGGACCACCTGCTGCCGAGGATCACTCCGCACATCGGCCTGTACGAGGACCCGGACGACGAGACCGTCGCCGACCCGCTCGGCGACTACCTGGACTCCCTGGAACGGATCGGCCGCCTCGAACCGGCCGAGGTCCTCCCCGCCCACCTGCACGCCTTCACCGACGCCCCGGCCCGCGTAAGGGAGTTGCTGGACCACCACGAGTCCCGCCTCACCGACCTCCGCTCCCTCCTCGTCACCCCGCTCACCTCCTGGCAGCTCGCCGTCCGCATGGAGTGGAACCGCCCGTGGGACGACATCCCCTACGGATCACGGAACATCGCCGTCTCGGAGGCGGAGGCCCACCTGCGCCGACTGGTGAAACTGGGCCACGCGGAGGCGGTACCGGGGAGCGATCCGGTGACGTACGTGGCGGTGTGAACCGCCCCTTCCTCCGGTCCGCCCGGTGATTTCCTCCGGTCCGCGCGGTGATCCGATGGGCACTACGATCTTGCGATCTCCTGCCGGAGCTGTTGGGTGAAGCGACGCAGGAGGTCCAACGTCACTCGGAACTCGGCCCGGCGGTCGTCCCTGCCTTCGGTGGGCCGGGTGCTCCAGACCCGACGCGCGAGAGCATCGGCGAGATCGACGGTGTCGTCGGCACAGAGCAGGTAGAGGGCTGAGCGTGCTTCCTGCATCCGGTTCGCCAACTCGTTGGCTCCGGGACCGTCGTCACTCAGCTGTGTTTCCTTCAGGTGGTCCAGTAGCTGAACCACGGCAGTGTTGAAGCCGATCCCGGCCTTGAGCTTCTGTTCGCGGAGCCACATGCGGTCCTGTCGGCGCGCGGTGAACCACGAACCGAACACCGCCCCCATGAGGCCGATGGCGGCCCCGATGGCCACGGCCAGGATGTTCTCCACGGTCAGCCCCTCCCCGACGTACGGCTCCCCCGCCGTACAGCGCCGCCAGGCTACAGAGGCCGCCGGAGGCGCCGCATGGCGGCAAACGGGCTTCAGCGGCGGCGCAGGTGTTTGTCGGTGATCGGCGGGGTGGGGTCGATGTAGAAGTCGTCGGGGTTCACGTCGACGCCGGGCGGGACGATCTCGTCGATGCGGTCGAGGATGTCGTCGCCGAGTTCCACGTCGGCCGCGGCGAGGAGGTCGGTCAGCTGGTCGGGGCGGCGCGGGCCGATGAGTACCGCGGTGACCGCCTGATGGGCCCGGACGAAGGCGGTGGCCAGATGCGGCAGCGGCAGGCCGGCCTCGGCGGACAGCGCGGTCAGTTGGTGCACGGCGTCGGCCTTGGCCTTTACGCCCGGCTGCGTGAGGTCGAACATCTTCGCCCCCGCGCCGGCGCTGCGGTGCCCGGTGGTGGGATCCGCGCGGCCCGAGAGCCAGCCGGAGTTGAGCGGGCCGAAGGTCAGCACGCCCATGCCGTAGCGCTGGGCGGTGGGCAGCACCCGGCTCTCCACACCGCGGGTGAGGATCGAGTACGGCGGCTGCTCGGTGCGGAACCGGTGGTGACCGCGCCGCTCGGCCGTCCACTGGGCCTCGACGATCTCCTCGGGGGAGAAGAACGAGCCGCCGACGGCCCGGACCTTCCCGGCCCGGACCAGGTCCGACAGGGCGCCGAGGGTCTCGTCGATGTCGGTGTGCGGGTCCGGGCGGTGCAGCTGGTACAGGTCGATGTGGTCGGTGTCCAGGCGGCGCAGGCTGTCCTCCACCGCGCGGCGGATCCAGCGGGCCGAGCCGCCACGGTGGTTGGGGTCCTCGCCCATCGCCAGCCCGAACTTGGTGGCCAGGACGACGTCGTCGCGGCGGCCTTTCAGCGCCTTGCCGACGATCTCCTCCGACTCGCCGCCGGAGTACACGTCGGCGGTGTCGACGAGGTTGATCCCGGCGTCCAGTGCCGTGTGGATCATGCGGACCGACTCGTCGTGGTCGGTGTTGCCCATCGCGCCGAACATCATCGTGCCGAGCGCGTACTCGCTCACCGACATGCCGGTACCGCCGAGAATCCTGCGCTTCATCAGGGGCCTCCAGGTGCGTGCGTGCTTGCTTGCTTTGCCTTCCTCCAGACGAACACCGCTCACGGCCGGGGTGGGAGACCCACTCCGACCGGGGGTCCGACAGACCCCCTTTGGCGCGGCTGCTCCCCAGGTCAACCGGTCTACGGTGGAGACATGGCCCAGGAACCGAACAGCGAGCTGCGGGACTTTCTCCGCTCGCGCCGCGCGAAGATCACCCCCGAGGAGGCGGGCCTGGCACCCCAGCCCGGCACCCGCCGTGTTCCGGGCCTGCGGCGCGAGGAGGTCGCCCAGCTCGCGGGCGTCAGCGTCGACTACTACGTCCGCCTGGAGCGCGGACGCCACCTCAACGTCTCCGCGTCCGTCCTGGACGCGATCGCCCGGGCCCTGCGCCTCAACGATCTGGAGCGCGGCCACCTGTTCCGAGTCGCCAGACCGACCCACACGCGTCCTCGCCCACTGCCCCCGCAGCGCGTACGCCCCGGTCTGCGGCTGCTGCTCGACAGCCTCACCGACGTCCCCGCCCTCGTCTACGGCCGCCGCATGGACGTCCTGGCCGCCAACGACCTCGCCCGCGCCCTCTACACGGACTTCGAGGCCCTGCCCGCCCGCAGCCGCAACATGGCCCGCCTGGTCTTCCTGGACGACCACTTCCGGAGCCTGTACGCCGACTGGGAAGACGCCGCCCACGGCATCGTCGCCGCACTCCGCCTGTACGCGGGACGTCACCCGCACGACCCCGCCCTGGCCGAGCTCATCGGCGAACTCTCCCTCCAGGACGCGGACTTCCGCCACTGGTGGGCCGACCACGACGTGTTCCAGCGCACCCACGGCACCAAGCGCTACCACCATCCCGTCGTCGGCGACCTCGTCCTGGGTTACGAGGCCTTCACCCCCGCCGACGACCCCGAACAGACCCTGGGCGTCTCCACCGCCGAACCGGGCTCCCCCTCCGCGGAACGTCTGAAGCTCCTGGCCAGTTGGTCCCGGTCCCCGCATCCGGACAGAACAGCCTAGGCCAGCAGCCTGCGGATCAACTCTGCCGCCTCACCCAGGAGTTCGACCTCGTGGGGGCTCATCGTCGGGTTTGCGGCCCGCTGTCCCGTCGCCCAGCCGAGACCGCCGTCCGGGCCCGTCAGGAGTGCCGGGTCGGGGCAGCCGGCCAGCAGGGCGGACAGCATCTCCTCGGCCAGGGGCGCGCGGGGATCGTCGTCGACGGCCACCTGGGCCACGAACACGGCGGACATGCTCCAGTCGCGGCCGGGCGGGCCCTCGCCGGTGTTGGCCCAGTCGATCACCATGGGTCCGGCCGGGGTGAGGAGGACGTTCTCCGGGTGCAGGTCCAGGTGCAGGACGCGCACGGCGGGGTCGGTGGAGCGGCGGGCCGGGATCGCGTGCAGGTCGCGCAGGAGCCGGGCGAGCGCCAACCCCGCGTCCCCGGCGGTGAGTTGGCCGGCGGCCAGCGCCTCGACCACGGTCGGCCCGTACAGCCGCTCCATCACGAGGTCGGTGCGCGGGCGCGCGTCCGCCGCCGCCCGCACGCGCGGCACGGGATAGCCGTGGCCCCGTACGTACTCCATGACGGCCGCCTCGGCCGGCGCGTCCCCGTAGCCGTCCCGGTACCGGCGCAGCACCCACGCCCCGCCCCCGGGACCACCGTGATCGTCGAGGCCGCCGTGATCATCGCCGTCGTCGAGCGCGTAGACATCCGCTGTGCGCCCCGAACCGAGCAGGCGGCCGGCCCCCGCAGGTATCCCCATGGGCAGAAGTTACCGGGGAGCCGCCCGGCCTCACAGGCGGCCCCACAGGCGCCCCTCAGGGTCTTGCTACGGGCCGGTACAGTGAGCGGGTCGTCATCACAGTCGTACGGGGGGAAGCCGGTGCAAATCCGGCGCTGACCCGCAACCGTGTGCCGCCCGGTCGATCAGTCGATCAGGGGCGGCGAGCCGGATTGCCCCGTACGGACGTGACCGGCTCGCGTCACCGGGACCGCCGGTGACCGGCACCGTCGAGGCATACGGAGCCGAGCCGCCTTGGATTCCAGGCTGCCCGGCTCCCTGACCGGGAAAGGCACCCGCCGATCATGTTTGTCCGCCGCAGCGCAGCGGTACTGGCCGCCACCGCCGTGATCGGTACGGCGTTCGCGCCGGCCGCCCTCGCCGACGAGTCGCCCGGCGCGACCCCGTCCCAGGCCTTCCCCTCCGCCCTGTACGGCAGCACCGACCCCACCTACGACGGCGTCTGGCGGCAGTCGCTCGCGCTGCTCGCCCAGGACAGCGTGGATGTGAAGCCCGCGAAGAAGTCCGTCGACTGGCTCGTCGGCCAGCAGTGCGAGAGCGGGGCCTTCGCGGCGTACCGCCCCGACCCGAGCGCGAAGTGCGACGCCAGGACCAAGGTCGACACGAACAGCACGGCCGCCGCGTTGCAGGCCCTGGAGGCCCTCGACGCGAGCGACGCCGTGACGGGCGCGGCCGTGAAGTGGCTGAAGTCCGTGCAGAACAAGGACGGCGGCTGGGGCTACTTCCCCGGCACGCCCAGCGACACCAACTCGACGTCCGTCGTGATCGGGGCCCTGGACGCCGGGGACACCGACCCGAAGGACGTGCCCTCGAAGGACGACCGGACGCCGTACGACGCCCTGATGGGCCTCTCCGTCCCCTGCGACGAGACCGGCGGCGGCGCCTTCGCCTTCCAGCCGGACAAGAAGGGCAAGCTCGCGGCGAACGCGGACGCCACGGCGGCGGGGGTGCTCGGCGCGCTCGGCGAGGGCCTGGACACCGATCCCGAAGAGGACGGTGCCGGCAAGGCCTCCCCGAAGGCGTCCCAGTGCGTGGGGGGCCACCCCTTCACGATCGAGGACGCGGCGGCCAACGGTGCCCTGTACCTCGCGGGCGCGGTCGCCAAGAACGGCTACCTGAAGTCCTCCCTCCCCGGCGCCGAGGACCAGCCCGACTACGGCAACACCGCCGACACGGTCGTCGCGCTCGCCGCCGCCGGCCGCACGGCCGACACCGAGAAGCCGCTGGCCTGGCTGGAGAAGAACTCCGGCACCTGGGCGGCGAAGAGCGGCCCGGCGGCGTACGCGCAGCTGATCTTCGCGGCGAACGCCACCGGCACGGACCCGCGCGCCTTCGGCGGCGCCGACCTCGTGAAGCAGCTCGGCGCGACCGGCCCCGCGGCGACGTCCTCCGACGCCTCCACCGCCCCGGCGGACGGCAAGAACGACAAGGACGACCAGGACAACGCCTCGGACGAGGACGACGGCGGGGTCAGCCTCTGGTGGATCATCGGGGTCGGCCTGGTCGGCGGCATCGGCATCGGTTTCCTCCTCAGCGGCCGTAACAAGAAGCAGCAGCCGTGACCTGCCGCCGCCTGGTTCTGCCGGTCCTGTGTCTCCTGCTCGCCGTCCTCGGCACAGCGGGGCAGGCCCAGGCGGTCGGCTACCGCTACTGGTCCTTCTGGGACCGGAATTCCACCGCCGACACGGCCGACACGTGGGTGTACGCGACCCAGGGACCGTCGACCGCACGCCCCTCGGACGGTGACGTCCAGGGGTTCCGCTTCTCGGTGAGCGAGGACTCCAAGGACTCGGCGAAGCCTCGCGGGGCCGCCGACTTCGCGACGATCTGCGCGAAGACACCCGCACGGGAGGGGTCCAAGCGGGTCGGCCTCGTCCTCGACTTCGGCACGACCGCGGACGCCCCGTCCGGCTCGACCCCGCCCCGCCCCCGCACGGCCTGCGCCCGCGTCGACGACGACGCCACGACCGCGGACGCCCTCGCCGCCGTCGCCAAGCCCCTCCGCTACGACACCAACGCCCTCCTCTGCGCCATCGCGGGCTACCCGACCACAGGCTGCGGAGAACCGGTCGCGGCGGACCGCCCGAAGGCTTCGAAGTCGCCAGGCGAGGAGGCGGAGAGCAATTCCGCCGACGGGGACGACAACGGCGGCCCCTCGCTGGGCCTACTGACCGGAATTGCCGCGGTAGCAGCCCTGGGCGCAGCAGCGGTATGGCAAGCCCGCCGCCGCCGGGGTTGACGGGCCTGCAATGACCGCCAGCAACGACGACGAGTACCGGGGACGCGGCACCGGAGACACTCCCGGGCCTACGCCCGCCGCCTCCCCAGCTACCGCTGCCACCACTGTGGGCAGGCGTTCCGCAGGGCGATGGGGGTCCCCCCGCTC
>NZ_LIQZ01000617.1:0-224 GCF_001418655.1 Streptomyces phaeochromogenes
TGCTGAAGGACGCGTCCGCCGACCAGCTCGCCGAGGCGGTCCGGGTGGTGGCCGCAGGCGACGCACTGCTCGCGCCCGGGATCACCCGGCGCCTCATCGCGGAGTTCTCCCGGCTGGACTCCACACCCCGTGCCCCGCTCAAGCAGCGCGTCGGCGAGCTGACCGAGCGCGAGACGGAGGTCCTCGCCCTGATCGCACAGGGCCTGTCGAACGCGGAGATCGCC
>NZ_LIQZ01000617.1:251-1027 GCF_001418655.1 Streptomyces phaeochromogenes
CACCCAGGCGGCGGTGTTCGCGTACGAGTGCGGGCTGGTGCGCCCCAGTGGTTACTGAGGCACCTCTCCGAGACGGCCCTGGCACTACCCGTAGTACCTGAGAGGGACCTCGAATGACCCTTCTCACTGGTGACGACCGCTACGCCCGCCTCCGCCTACCGTTCTGTATGTGACCGAGACGACCCAGACGCAGACGACACCGCCAAGCGGTGGCCGGCCGCGCAGCCCCGAGTTCCAGCTGNNTGGCGTTGGCCGGTGGGGTGGCGCTGCTCATCTCCCTCGCGGGCAACGGCGGCGGTGATCTCTCGCAGCTGCTGACCGGCCTCCTCGCACTGGGCACGATCCTGCTGACCCTGCTCAGGCCGGTCGGCGCCTTCTGGGTCTCCCTCGCGGTGACACCGGTCACGGCCATGTTCGGCAACGACTGGGGGAGCGACTGGCCCTGGCTGCCCGGCGCCTTCGCGACCCAGTTGATCGTGATCACGGTCGTGGCGCTGAGGACCAGACCCCGCACGGCGGCCTGGATGTGGGCGCTGACCGCGGCGTACGGCCTGTTCGCGGAGGTCTTCTTCGGAGGCAGCCACTACTACACGAACACCATGCCCTTCCTGTTCGTGAGCGCGCTGGCACTGCTGGTCGTCACGGTGTGGCATGTGCGGCACGACGCCGCGCAGAAGGTGACCGCCCAGGAGACGGTGACCGCGCACGAGCGTTCCAAGCGCACCCTTCTCGAAGAGCGCACGACGATCGCCCGTGAGCTGCACGACGTGGTCGCC
>NZ_LIQZ01000618.1:0-245 GCF_001418655.1 Streptomyces phaeochromogenes
CGTGGTGGCCGCGAAGGAACCGAGGCCGACGCCCAGGGGCGGGGCTACGGGGAGGTTGAGGAGGGTGCGGGTGCCGTCGGGGGTGACGAGGAGCGGGGGGATGTGGCCCGCGTTGGAGAAGGTGACGCGTTCCCGGCGGGGGTCCAGGAGGGCCAGGAGGCAGGTTGCCACCCGGTCCAACTCCAGTGTCAGCGCGGTGCGTTCGGCCTGGAGGAGGATGAAGTCGGGGCTGCTGCCCTGGATCG
>NZ_LIQZ01000618.1:259-1740 GCF_001418655.1 Streptomyces phaeochromogenes
TCGAACCAGTCGCCGCCCACCTCCGCTCCTGAGCCCGCCGGGAGGTAGCGGCCCAGGGTCTCGACGCCGGGGCCCGTCACCGTGGGCGTGTTCAGGAAGGCGCGCTGCATCTCCAGGGCCGTCTCGTGTTCACGCGTGTAGCGGACCGCGTGGGCGATGCCGGTGGCGGCCCGGTCGGTGAGGTCCCCCAGCAGCTCGGCGTCCGTGTCCGTCAGCCGGGGGGAGTCGCCGGCGCGGAACACCATCACCGCGCCCACCAGCTCCTCGTGGACCGCGAGCGGGAGGTAGATCCCCGAGTGCGCGCCCATCCGCAGGAGGTGCTCCTTGCGTTCGGGCGACGGCGAGAACTGGCGCATCGCCTCGTCGTCGGGGTGGCTGAGGACCAGCGGGCGCCGGTCGGCCAGGACATGGGCCATCGGGGAGCCCGCCCGGTGCACCACGAACTCGTCGAGACGGCCGAGCGGGGAGGACACCTCCGCCAGGTCCGGGGTGGTGGCCAGCGCGATACGGCGCAGGCGCAGCGGGTAGTTCTCCGACGGCACCCGGGGCGTGCCCTCCGGGTCGACCACGTCCACCGCCGCGTAGTCCGCGAAGCGCGGGACCAGCAGGTCGGCGAGCGCCTGGCAGGCCCGGCGGAGGTCGAGTGTCGCGCCGGTGGTGCGGTTCGCCTCGTCGAGCAGGGCCATCCGGTTGCCCGCCTGTACGAGGTGCTCGCGCCCGCGCAGTGCGTCGGTGACCTCCAGGACGACGCCCGCCACCCCGAGGACCTCGCCGGACGACGTCGACAGCCGGTGGTAGGCGCCCAGCCACCACCGGTTGTCGCCCGTCCCGTCGGCAGGGGTCTGCCCGCCCACCGTGACGATCTGCGGCACCCCCGTGCGCAGCACCTGTTCGAGGAGCTGCTCCGACGACTCCAGGTCCGGCAGGACGTCCGGCAGCCGGCGGCCGATGTGGTCGGCGGCCGGGACGCCGTTGAGGAGGGCCAGCGCGTCGTTGATGTAGAGGTAGCGCAGGCTCCGGTCCAGCACGGCGACACCGGCCGGGCAGCCGTCGAGGATCCGCCGGGCCAGGGTCAGCTCCGCCAGCAGCCGCTCCGCGTGCTCCCCCACCCCTTCGGCACGGTCCACCGCGTTTGCGATCGCCGCCAGCTCCGCCTGGGTGAGCAGGATGCGCGGGGTGGGCTGGACCTGGTCACCGGGCACCCACCCACGGCACCACGCCACCGCCCCACCCACCAACGGACGGGCCCGTCCGGGTGACGCCGGGCACGGGCGCGGATACCGACATGGACACGGGACACGGCTTCGGCCCTGGCCTCGGCCCCGCCTCGTTCCTGGCTCCGGCCCCGGCTACGGTCCCGGTGTCGCCCCTGGCCCCGCTCCGGTCCCGGTCCCGGCTACAGCCTCGCCCCCGGGCCACGGCTTCGGCCTCCACTCTGGCCTCGGCCCCGCCCCGTTCCTGGCTCCGGCTCCGGCCCCGGC
>NZ_LIQZ01000619.1 GCF_001418655.1 Streptomyces phaeochromogenes
TGTCACTGCCGTCCGGGGCGGGGCGGCGGGCGGTGTGGGCGGACCGGGCCCGGGTGGCGGTGTGGCTCGGGCCCGCGCTCGTCGTGGCGTACGCCGGATTCCAGCGGCGGTGGATGTCCGACGACGCCTACATCTACGTACGGACCGTGCGGCAGGTACTTGCGGGCAACGGGCCCGTGTTCAACGCGGGTGAGCGGGTCGAGTCGTCGACCGGGACGCTGTGGCAGTGGCTGCTGGTGGCGGCCGGGACAGTGGGCGCGGATCCGGTGTCGGCGGCGGTGCTCGGGGGGCTGCTGCTGACCGCGGCCGGCTTCGCGCTCGCGGGACTCGGGGCGCTGCGGACGTACGGCGGGCGGGCGGCCGTGCCGCTGGGGTCGCTGGTGCTGCTGGGGCTGCCGCCCGTGTGGGACTTCGCCACCTCGGGTCTTGAGACGGGGCTCGCGACGTGCTGGATCGCGGGCGCGTGGCTGATGCTGATCACGCGGCCCTCCTCCCTCCTGACCTCGGCGGTCATCGGGCTCGGGCCGCTCGTCCGGCCCGACCTGGGGCTCGTGTCGGTCGTCTTCCTCGGCGCGCAGTGGCTGCTCGTGCGGCCGTCGTGGCGGGGCACGCTCGCGGGTGCGGGGGCGGCGGGCGCGCTACCGGCCGCGTACGAGGTGTTCCGGGCCGGGTACTACGGGCATCTGGTGCCGCTGCCCGCCGTGACGAAGGAGGCCTCTCAGAGTCTGTGGGGGCGGGGCTTCGGCTATCTCGGGGACTTCGCGCATCCCTATCTGCTGTGGGTGCCCGCGCTGTTCGTGGCGGCGGCGGTGCTGCCCGCGCGCGGCGGGCTCGCCGAACGCGGGGTCGCGCGGCTCGTTCCCGTGCTCGCGCCCGTCGTCGCGGGACTGCTGTGCTGGCTGTACGTCATCAAGGTCGGCGGTGACTTCATGCACGGGCGGATGCTGCTGCCGGGGCTCCTGCTGATGCTGTTGCCCGTCTTCGTGGTGCCCCTGACGCGGGTGGGCGCGCTGGCGGCGGTCGGGGTCGGCCTGTGGGCGGTGGTCTGCGCGGGGTGGCTGAGGATTCCGTACGGGGGGCAGATCGGTCCGGCGGGGATCGCGGACGAGCGCGGGGTGTACGTCCGCCACAACGCCGATCCGCATCCGGTGCGGCACACCTTCGTGGGGGCCCCGCATCACATGGAGTACGCGCGGAAGGTGTGGGCGGCGCGGTACTCCGGGGCGCCGGCGCTGCTGTTCGGCAAGGAGGGGCGGGTGGCGGCGCCGGTGGGTCCTGGCGCTCCTTCCATGACGGCCAGCTATGTGGTGCTGGGGCTCAACGGGTCCCTCGTGCCGCTGGACGGGGCCGCGCTCGATCCGATCGGGCTGGCGTATCCGCTGGCCGCGCACTCCGAGCGGGTCGGGGGCGGGCGGGTCGGCCACGACAAGCGGCTGCCGGCGGCGTGGCTCGCGGCCGACCGGGGTGCGCCGGGGGCTGCGCCCGGCTGGGCCGATCCTGTGCAGGTTGCCGCCGCTCGGCGTGCCCTGCGGTGTGGTGCGCTTGCCGAGTTGAACTCGGCTACTCGGGGGGTGCTGACGCCGGGTCGATTTCTGCGGAACGCGGCCGGGGCGTGGGGGCGGACTGCGTTCCGCTTTCCGAACGACCCGGTGCGGGCGGAGAGGGAACTGTGCGGGTGAGTGGGGGCTGGGGTGCGCGGTTCCTCGCGCCCCTAAAAGCCAAAGGGTTGCGCCGTTCCCCGCGCCCCCAAAA
>NZ_LIQZ01000062.1 GCF_001418655.1 Streptomyces phaeochromogenes
AGTTCCTCGCCCTGGTAGATGTAGACGGAGCCGGGCAGAGCGAGGGTGAGCAGGGCGGCGGCACGCGCCCGGCGGGTGCCGAGCCGCAGGTCGGCCGGGGTGCCGAAGGCCTTGGTGGCGAAGTCGAACCCGGTGTCCTGCCGCCCGTAGCGGGTGACCGTGCGGGTCACGTCGTGATTGCACAGCACCCAGGTGGCCGGCGCACCGACCGGGGCGTGTTCGGCGAGGGTGTCGTCGATGGCGGCGCGCAGCCTGGCCGCCTCCCACGGGCACGACAGGAAGGAGAAGTTGAACGCGGTGTGCAGTTCGTCGGGGCGCAGGTAGCGGGCGAACCGTTCGGAGTCCGGCAGCCACACCTCGCCGACGAAGACGCCGTCGTACTCGTCGGCGATCCGCCGCCAGGAGCGGTAGATCTCGTGCAGGTCGTCACGGTCGATGTACGGGTGGGGGTCGCGCCCCTCCACGAAGTCGGGCAGGTCGGGGTCCTTGGCGGGCAGCGCCGCGGAGTCGATGCGTACGCCCGCCACGCCGCGCTCGAACCAGAACCGCAGCACCTCTTCGTGCTCCTCCCGCACCGCGGGGTGGGCCCAGTTGAGATCCGGCTGCTCCGGCGTGAACAGGTGCAGGTACCACTCCCCGTCCTCGACCCTGGTCCAGGTGCGGCCGGAGAACTGTGACGGCCAGTCGTTGGGCGGGAGTTCGCCGTGCTCGCCGCGGCCGGGACGGAAGTGGAAGAGCTTGCGTTCGGGACTGCCCGGTCCGGCGGCGAGCGCGGCCCGGAACCAGGGGTGCTGGTCGGAGACATGGTTGGGCACGATGTCCACGATGGTGCGGATGCCCAGCCCGCGGGCCTCGGTGATCAGCCGCTCGGCCTCGCCGAGGTCGCCGAAGGCGGGGTCGATGGTGCGGTAGTCGGCGACGTCGTAGCCCCCGTCGGCGAGCGGGGACAGGTACCAGGGGGTGAACCAGATCGCGTCGACGCCCAGTTCGGCGAGGTAGGGCAATCTCGACCGGACGCCCGCGAGGTCCCCGGTGCCGTCGCCGTCGCCGTCGGCGAAGCTGCGCGGGTACACCTGGTAGATGGCGGCACCGCGCCACCAGTCGTCGGTGTGGCCGGGGGTCTTGACGGGCTGAGGGGCTGCCACGTGTCGGTCCTTTCGGGGCAGGGGTGGTTCTCCGCCGCCGCCCCGGACAGCGAGGCGTCGGGAACGGGGCGGCGGCGGAGGATCGGTGGGGGGCACCTGCGTGGTGTTCGCTGCGGGTGGTGCCCGGACTGCGGGTGACCGCGGGTGGTGTCCGTACGGCGTGTGCTCGGTCAGCCCTTGAGGCCGCCCGCCGTCAGTCCGCTCATGATGTTGCGCTGGAAGATGAGGAAGAGGATGAGCGTGGGCAGGGACGCGATGGTCAGTGAGGCGATCAGGACGTTCTCGGGCACGCTGGTGGCGAGCGAGTAGATGCCGACGGCGAGGGTCTGCTTCGACGGGTCGGGCAGGACGAGCATCGGCCAGAGGAAGTCCTTCCAGACGCCGACGACGGCGAAGATGGACACGACGCCGAGGATGGGCCGGGAGACCGGCAGGACGATGGACCACAGGACGCGCAGGGGGCCGGCGCCGTCCATCGACGCCGCGTCGAGCAGTTCTTTGGGGATCGAGTCGAAGAACCGCTTGAGCAGGAAGATGTTGAAGGCGTTGGTGACCGAGGGCAGCCAGATCGCCCAGGGCGAGTTGAGCAGGTTGCGTTCGACGATCGGCACGTCCAGCACGGTGAGGTACTGCGGTACGACGAGGACGGTCGCCGGGATCATCAGGGTGGCGAGCATCAGGCCGAGGATCGCCTTGCCGAGTACGGGCCGCAGCTTGGAGAGCGAGTAGGCGGCGGCCACGTCGAGCACCAGCTGGAAGGCGAGCGCGCCGAAGGCGTAGTAGAGGGTGTTCATCAGGAGTTTGGCCAGGTCCATGACCTCCCAGGCGCGCTGGTAGTTCTCCGGGTGGGCGGAGCCCGGCACCCAGGTGGGCGGGGTCTGGACGGCTTCCTGGGTGGTCTTGAGTCCGCCGGACACCATCCAGTACAGCGGGCCGAGGAAGGCCAGCGTGAACAGGACGACGACCAGGGCGAAGCACACCCAGTACACGACCTTGCCGCGCGGGCGGGCCAGTTGGGCGGGTGAGATGAGCGTGCGAGTGGACATGTCCGTGTCTCCCCCGGTCCTAGTCCTGCTCGGCGCGGTTGAGTCGGGTGTACGCGGCCGAGAAGCCGGCCAGCAGTACGAGCAGGAGCAGGCCGAGCGCCGCCGCGGCGCCGTAGTTGTTGAAGTTGAAGGCGTACTGGTAGATCAGGTACACGATGGTGGTGGTGGACCCTTCGGGTCCGGCGCCGCCGGTGAGCAGGAACGGCTCGATGAATACCTGCATGGTGGCGATGATCTGCATGAGGAGCATCAGCAGCAGGATGAGCCTGGTCTGCGGCACGGTGACGTGCCACACCTTGCGGAGCAGTCCCGCGCCGTCCAGTTCGGCGGCCTCGTACAGCTCGCCCGGTACGCCCTGGAGGGCCGCGAGGTAGATCAGTGTCGCGCCGCCCATGTTCATCCAGGTCGAGGCGACCACCACGGAGAGCATCGCGGTGTCGGGGTCCTGTAGCCATTGCTGGGCGGGGACGCCGAAGACGCCGAGTATCTCGTTGAACATGCCGTACCCGGGGTCGTACAGGTACTTGAAGAGCAGGACCGACGCGGTCGGCGGGAGCATCACCGGCAGGTAGACCAGCAGCCTCAAGTAGCCCTGGCCGTGCCGGAATTCGTTGATGATCAGGGCGGTGACGAACGGTACGACGAAGCCGAGGACCAGCGCCAGCACGGTGAACCACAGGGTGTTGCGCCATGCCTGGCCGAAGGCCGGGTCGTTCCAGACGGTGACGAAGTTGTCCCAGCCCACCCAGCTGACGCGGCCGTCCTCGGTCTTCTGGAAGGCGAGGAGGAACTCCCGGACGATCGGATACCAGGAGAAGAAGGCGAAGCAGAGCACCGCGCCGATGAGGAAGCCGTGGGCGGTGATGTTGCGGCGCAGGTTCTTGCCGAACTCGCCGTCCGGGAGGCGCGGGGCACCGGCGCGGGGCCTGCGGGGGCGGCGGTCCTTGACCACCGGGTCCTTGGTGAGGATGGGGGCCGACATGGTCGCTCCTTGACGTACTGCGGTGCCGCCGGACGGGTCGGGTCCGGGCACGTGCCGTGGGAGGTCGGGCTCTCGTCCGCGCCGCCGGTGGACGGCGGCGCGCGGGCGGGCCGGACGGTGGTGACACCGCCCGGCCGCCGCGTGGTCACTGGGTGGCGAGGACCTTGTTGACCTGGGACTCGGCGGTGGACAGGAGCTTGTCGATGTCGGCGTCCTTGTTGGTGAGGATGCCCGACATGACGTTGTCGAGGACCTTGTAGATCTCCTGGGCCTTCGGCGGTTCGGCCTTGCCCGGGACCGGGTTGTCGGTGAACGCCTTGAAGTTCTCCACCGGCATGGTGGCGAACTCCTGGCGGGCGGCGTCGTCCTTGGTCTTGGAGCCGTTCAGCCAGAGGTTCGGCTGCGGGAGTCCCACGGGCAGAGCGTCGGCCTTTGACCGCTTCCAGTCGTACTGGCCCTTGCCGACCGTGGTGAACTTGAAGTTCAGCCAGGCGATGGAGGCCTTGACCTTGTCGGCCGAAATGCCTTGCTTGATCATGTAGTTGTTGCCGCCGGCGAGGGTGTTCTCACCGCCCGGGATCGGCCCCATGCCGAAGTTCTCGTACTTGGCGCCGAGTTGCTGGACCATGTACGTGACGTCGTCGGGCGCTGCGAGGAACATGCCCAGCTTGTCGGTGGCGATCTGCTTCTGGAGGTCGCCCCACTTCAGCAGCTGGGTCTTGCCCATGGAGTCGTCGTCCCAGCGCATGGCGTGGAGGTTCTCGGCGACCTGCTTGCCGGTCGCGTCGTTGAAGGCGGCCTTCTTCCCACTGGCGTCGACGACGTCGCCGCCGAGGCTGTACATCTGCGCGGTGAAGTGCCAGCCACCGGTGTTGGCCGCGCTGTACTCGCCGAATCCGGCGACACCGCCGCCGAGGTCCGCGATCTTCTTGGCCGTGGTGCGGACTTCCTCCCAGGTCGCCGGCGGGGTGTCCGGGTCGAGGCCGGCTTCCTCGAAGAGCTTGCGGTTGATGAGCAGGCCCATGCGGTAGTTGCTGGTCGGCAGGCCGTAGAGCTTCCCGTCCTTCTTCAGCGAGCTGAGGACGTCGGGGTCGATGTCCTTGAGCAGCGGGACGCTCTTGTCGTTGACGTACGCGGTGATGTCCTGGGCGCCGTCGTTGTCGAGGACCTGGGGCAGGTCGGTGAAGTACGTGTAGAAGACGTCGGGTTGGGACTTCGCCTTGAGCATCGCGGTGAAGCGCGGCGGTTCCAGACACTGGCCCGGCGTGGAGCGCCCGTTGATCGTGACGTTGGGGTACTTCTTGTTGAACTCCTTGACGTCCTCGTTCCACTGCCTGAGCTCGGCCGCCTTCGCCGCGGGGGGCATGCAGTCGATGCTGATGGACACCTTGGTCTTCGGGTCCAGCGGTGCGGCGGGGTCGGCTTTCGCACTGTTGCCGGAGCCGTTGTCGCCGTCGTCGTCGCTGCTGCTCGTGCCGCAGGCGGCGAGTGCGGTCAGCGTGAGCGCGGAGGCGAGGGTGACCGCGCCGGCGCGGCGCGTGCGGCGGAACCGAGCTCTTCTCATGGGTGGTCCCCTTCGGGCATGAACGTGGAAGGCGCCCTCACCGCCGGTGCGATGTGGGGCGCCGCACACTCAACCACCACGAACAAGTGACCGCAATATCTCGCGCAGCCTTCGTAAATGTTTGACAGAAGGACGTATACGGTTGATCTCAGGGAGGCGGTTGCGCGCAAGCCGAAGCGCGGTGAGGCCGGGTCCGGCCTCACCGCGCTTCGGTCGTACGGACTAGTCCCGAGGAGCCTGTGTCGTCGAGCCGCGGACCACCAGCTCCGGCTCGAACAGGAGCTCACCGGGCTGGACTTCACCGCCCTGGATCTGGGTGCAGAGCAGGTCCACGGCGGCCCGCCCCATGGCCTCGATGGGCTGGCGCACGGTGGTCAGCGGGGGTTCGGTGCAGTTCATGAAGGCGGAGTCGTCGAAGCCGACGACGGAGACCTGCTCGGGCACCGACAGGCCGCGCCGGCGGGCCGCGCGGATGGCGCCGAGGGCGAGCGGGTCGCTGGCGCAGATGATGCCGGTGACGCCCCGGGCCAGCAGGCGGGTGGTCGCCGCCTGGCCGCCCTCCAGGGAGAACATCGACCGCTCCACACAGTCGTCGGGCAGGGACTTGCCCGCCGCCTCGGCACCGGCCCGCGCGGCGGCCAGCTTGCGCCGGGAGGGGATGTGGTCGGCCGGGCCGAGGACCACGCCGATGCGCTCGTGCCCCAGCAGGGTGAGGTGGCGCCACGCCTGCTCGACCGCGACGGCGTCGTCGCAGGAGACACAGGGGAAGTCCAGCTCCTCGACCGGGGCGTTGATCAGCACGACCGGGATGCGCCGTTCGGCGAGCTGCCGGTAGTGGTCGTGCGGGGCGTCGGCCTGGGCGAACAGGCCGCCGGCGAAGACCACTCCGGACACGTGCTGCTGGAGCAGCAGGTCGACGTAGTCCGCCTCGGAGACGCCGCCCTTGGTCTGGGTGCACAGCACCGGGGTGAGTCCCTGCTGGGCGAGCGCGCCGCCGATGACCTCGGCGAGCAGGGGGAAGATCGGGTTCTGCAGCTCGGGCAGGACCAGGCCGACCAGACGCGCCCGCTCGCCGCGCAGCTGGGTGGGACGCTCGTAGCCGAGGACGTCCAGCGCGGTGAGCACGGACTGCCTGGTGGTGTCCGAGACTCCGGGCTTGCCGTTGAGGACTCGGCTGACCGTGGCCTCGCTGACACCTACCTTCTTGGCTACCTGAGCAAGTCGTCGCGTCATGAGCGCAAGGCTAGCGCAAGCCGCGCAAACGGCTTGCGCCAGCCTTTGTGCCTCCGTTCAGTCTCCGTGAAGGACCGCTGGCCGCCCTTCGGCGGACAGGTCAGGGATTGATGTTGATCCTGAAGGTGGAGGTGGTGTTGCGGATGTCCACGGCGTTGCCGTTGAAGCGCAGGCCGTTGAAGGTGACCTCACCGACCGCCGGGCCCTGCTCCGGTTCCGGCAACTCGTTGGCCCACAGTCCGAACCCGGACTTCGCGTCGTAGGCGTCACCGCTCCTGCGCGCACCCGTGATCGAGATGTCGGTGAGGACCGTGTCCTTGATCGGGTTCACCGGCTGCCCGCCCAGGTACTGGGTCTGGAACATGATCCCGTGGTAGGTCGGATCCACGATGTCCACGTCGTTGACGCGGATGCCCTGGAACACCTTCGAGGCGGAGAACAGCCAGATTCCGGGGAAGGTCTGACTGCCCCAGAAGTGGCCGCCGGAGCGGACCACCGAGACGTTCTCCACGGTCGTCGGCTCGGTGCCGAACCCGTTCATCGGATAGCCGAAGTCCAGCGAGCTGATCGTGATGCCCGAGTAGACCAGGGTGTCGGCGATGTGGATGTTGCGGAAGGTGTTGTCGTAGCCGCCGTAGACGGCGATGCCCGCGGCCCGCCAGGTGAGGATCGAGGTCAGGTTCTCGTAGAGGTTGTCCTTCATGTCGGCGCCGCCCGCGTCGATCGCGGAGAACAGCGCGAAGCTGTCGTCGCCGGAGGCCCGGGACTCGTTGTTGACCACGTGGTTGTCCGTCGAGCCGTTGGTCATGTTGACGGCGTCGGCGAACGTGTTGCGGATGCGCGAGTTGCTGATCGTCACCCGGTCCGTATTGGCGCCCCAGTAGAGGCAGACCATGTGCTCGGTCCAGGTGTTGTCGATGACGATGTCCGACACGTTCGCGAAGTCGAACACCTTGCCCGGTCCGTCGATGCGGGAGGTGTAGTTGCCGAAGTAGGCGAAGTTCCTGAACGAGGACCCCTTCGCGGAGTTCTCCGCCCGGAAGCCGACGTCGGTGTTGTCCTGGCCCGACGGGGCGTGGAACTGCGTGTACCAGGGCCCGGCGCCGACCACCTGCACGGCCTTGCCGTACACCTGGAACTTGCTGGACGTCTGGTATTCGCCCGGCGGGAGGTAGACCCCGGTGAGCCTGCCGGTGGTGTCCATGCGGACCCGGTCCAGGGCGTTCTGCACGTCCTGGTGGCCGAAGCCGGCCGGGACGGCGTACGCGGCCGGGTCCGGGTTGGCGACCGGCGCGACCTGTTCCAGGCTGACGAAGTCGATCGCGTACCGGGAGGTGTTGGCCGTGTCCTTCTGCAACCGGATCTTCGCGCCCTCCGGAACGGTCTCGCCCAGCATCAGGTGTGCCTCGTCGTAGATGTGGCGCGGGGCTCCCGCGGACGGGGAGTTGCCGGGACCTGCCTCCGCCCCGTACAGCCAGGCGTACTTCGAGGTGAGCGGCAGCACCTTGCGGAAGGTGCCGTTGACGTAGACGTTGAGGGTGGCGTCGATGCCTCCGCCGCCCGCGGAGTCCGGGATGGAGAAGCGGGTGACCAGGGTGTTGGTGGCCGCCTTGGTGGTGAACTCGACGTACTCACCGGTGCTGTTGAGGGTGACCGCCTTGCGGCCCGACGCCTCTCCGGCGAGGTCGCCGACGGTCCGGTTGGGCCCGACGGTCGCCGCTCCGCCGCCGGTCGCGCCGTCCTCCGCCTCGTACATGTCGAAGGGCATGTTGGCGCCGCGTCCGACGAACAGGGACTGGGTGGCGCTGTTGTTCTCCCGTTTGACCGGCAGTTCGTTGGCGTCGGCGGCGACGGTCGTACGCACCGTGTACGAGCCGTTGGCCGCGGTCCAGGTGCCCACCGTGACGGCGCCGGTGGTGGCACCGGCCGCGATCGTGCCGTCGTACGAGCCGGTCAGGGTCCGCACGGTGGCGCCCTTGGAGTCGACCAGTGCGACGGTGATGCCGTGCGCGCCACCCGCCGAGCCGATGGTGCCCTGGTTGCGCAGGGCGACCTTGAAGGTGACGGTGTCGCCGTCCGCCGGGCCGGACGGTGAGGTGGTCAGCACCGGCACGAGGTCGGAGCTGCTGACCGGGCGCACGACGAGTGAACTGGGGCTGGTGTAGGTGTTGTTGGTCTCGTTCTGCTCGATGACCGCACCGGCGTCGTCGGCGACGGCACTGAGCTGGTAGGTACCTGCGTCCCGTGCCCCGATGGAGGCGGTGACGGTGCGCTGCGCTCCGGCCGCGAGGGCGCCGACGGCCGCGGTGGCGACCTTGGTGCCGCTCAGGCGCAGTGCGACGGCGCTGGCCGGTGCGGCGGCCTCGCCGCTGTTGCGGACGGTGGCGGTGAGGGTGATCTCGTCGGACTCGACCGGTGAGGCCGGCGAGGCGGTCAGCGCGGTGACCTCAAGATCCGGGTTGGGCGCGGCGGTTCCGATCACCTGGAACTCGGCGATCTGCCCGGCCGGGGCGCCCGTGTTGGAGGTGAAGCGCAACTGCACGTCGGCCACCCGCGCGGTGACGGGAACGGTCACGCTGTTGCCGCTCGACGGGCTGAAGGCGTAGTCCTTCGCGGCGACCAGGCTGGAATAGCCGGTGGCGTCCTGCTCGCGGCCGAGGACCTGGATGTTCTGGGTCCGGGCGCCCCAGGCGCTGTCCGGGTTGAGCTTGAGGACGAGCGAGGAGACGTCGGCGTTGGCTCCGAGCTTCACGGTGAGGGTGGCCGGATGGCCGGAGCCCTCCCAGTAGGTGGAGGTGCTGTTGTCGTTGGCGTTCTCGGCGACGAAGGTGTGCACGGTCGAGGAGGCCGTGATCGGCCTGCCGACCGCGAGGTTGGAGCCGGGGCCCGAAGTGCCGTTGCGCGTCACGGTGTTGCTGTCCCCCGACACGTTCCCGGCGGCGTCCTTGGCCCGCACGAAGTAGGAGACCGTGGCACTCGCGGAGCGGTTGTCGGTGTACGAGGTGACCGTACCGGCGACCGTGGTGAGCAGCTCGTTGTTGGCGTACACGTCGTAGCCGGTCACACCGGTGTTGTCGCTGGAGGCGTTCCAGGCGAGCCTGATCTGCCCGGCGGCCGGTTCGGTGAGGGCCAGGTTCGCGGGTGCCGTGGGTGCCTGGGTGTCACCGGTCTCGCCGCGGCGGGTGACGGTGTTGCTGTTGCCGGAGACGTTCCCGGCGGCGTCCCTGGCCCGCACGAAGTAGGAGACCGTGGCACTCGCGGGACGGTTGTCGGTGTACGAGGTGACCGTGCCCGCGACGCTGGTGAGCAGCTCGTTGTTGGCGTACACGTCGTAGCCGGTCACACCGGTGTTGTCGTCGGACGCCTTCCAGGCCAGCCGGATCTGGCCGGTGGCGGGCTCGGTGTAGGCGAGGTCCGCGGGGGCGTCCGGCGCCTCGGTGTCGCCGCTCGCCGGGCCATAGACCTCCAGTTCGGACAACTGGGCAGCGGGCTGACCGGTGTTGGCGGTGACCAGCACCCGCACGTACCGGGTGGTCGTCGGGTCGAAGGAGATCGTCACCGAGTTGCCGTCGCCCGGCGCGAAGGCGTAGGCCTTGGAGGCGGTCAGGTCGGACAAGTCGCTGCCGTTGGCGCTGCCCTGGATCTTCAGGGTCTGGCTGCGGGCTCCCCAGCCGTCGGGCAGGCGCAGCACCACCCGGTCGACGCGCAGGGAGGAACCCAGGTCCGCCTGGATCCACTGCGGCAGGTCGTTGTTGCGGCTCTCCCAGTAGGTGGCCTTGTTGCCGTCGGCCGCGTTGGCCGGCACGTACGTCTCGTGGTGACTGGCGGCGGTGAGCGTGCGCCCCCGTGCCAGGTTCGCCGAGGAGTCACCGGACTCGCGGACCTCCAGCTCGGAGAGCTGCGCGGCCTGCCACCCGGTGTTGGCGGTGATGTCGATCCGTACGTACCGGGCCTGGGCGGCGGGGAAGGTCACCGTCACGGTGTTGGCGCTGCCGGGGCTGAAGGCGTAGGAGGCGGAGGTCTTCAGCGTGGTGAAGCTCGTGCCGTCCGCACTGCCCTGGACGGACAGGGTCTGGTTGCGGCTCTCCCAGCCCGCCGGGAGCCTCAGTACCACCTCGTCCACACGGGCGGTGGCACCCAGGTCCGTCTGGATCCACTGGGGGAGGCTGGTCCCCGCGCTCTGCCAGTACGTTCCCTGGTCGCCGTCGGTGATGTTGCGTGCGGCGTATTCGGCGTGGGCGCTGCCGGCGGTGGCGGGCCGTCCGGCGGCGAGGTTGGGCCCGGCCGCCGCCGCGGCGGCGGTCAGCGACGGCAGCCCCAGCAGGAGCAGAGCGGTCGTGAGGACGGCGGCGATCCCCCGCCATCCCCGGCGTTGCGGTCTCATGTGTCCCCGATCTCCGTCCCGAACCGGATGTGGGCGGCCCCGGGGCGGCTGTGTGGGTGGGTGTCCGTGGGGGTGCAGGTCGCGCTTCGATGTGCGGTCGTGCGCACTCTCTTTTGCGTCGATCGATCAGAGAGTTGCAGACACCTGACGGTACGTCTATGGCGTGAGCATGCCCGAAATGCAAGCCCCGCGGGTCCTTGCCACCTGCTGCAGCACCGGGCCAGCGACTTTCGCGCGAGCTGCCGGAAAAGCGCAAGCGGGCACGCAAGCAACGCAAGCCGCTTCCACGTCAACTACCGGTGATACCGGGACCGTTGACAAAGCGGAGACGGGCTAGAAACCTGTGGGCGTAGTTTCCGCAAAGAATCGACTGAGCAGCTCAATTTGCGCGCAAGGCCGGTGCATTCCTCGACGGACACTCCACTCCCCCTCTGAACTCCCCTGTGCCTGCTCCGGCGTGCCCGGCCCGTCAGTCGCGCTTCCGCCTCCCCCACGGAACAGAGGACCCCATGAGATGGAGACCCCTCGGTCGCCGGTCACTGACCGGTGCCGTCATAGCCGCGCTCATGACGACCGGGCTGATACCGCTGGCCGTCACGTCGAGCGCCCGGGCCGCCACCGCCCCGGTCGACAGCGATCGCGCGAAGGCGGCGGCCGTCGCCAACCTCGCGCTCGGACGTCCGGCCACCGCGGGCGGCTCGAACGGCCCCTACACCGCCGGGAACGTCACCGACGGCACTCAGGCCTCCTACTGGGAGGGGCCGGGCGGCTCCTTCCCGCAGTGGGTCCAGGTCGACCTCGGCGCGACCCGGACCGTCGACCAGGTGGTGCTCAAACTGCCCGCCACCTGGGAGAGCCGTAACCAGACGCTGTCCCTGCAGGCCAGCACCGACGGCTCCACGTTCCGTACGCTCGCGGCCTCGGCCGGCCGGGCGTTCAACCCCGCGCAGGCCAACACCGTCCCGGTCAGCCTGACTTCCCCGGCCGAGGCGCGCTATGTCCGCGTGCACATCACCGGGAACACCGGCTGGAACGCCGCTCAGCTCTCCGAGCTGGAGGTGTACGGCGACGACGGCGGCACCACGCCTCCGCCGACCGGCACCAACCTGGCCCGCAACAAGCCCGTCGAGGCCACCTCCTCGGTCCACAACTTCGTCGCCGCGAACGCCGCCGACGACTCCACCTCCACCTACTGGGAGGCGGCGGGCCACCCCTCCGACCTCACCGTCAAGCTCGGGGCCAACGCCGACGTCGACGCCGTGGTGGTCAAGCTCAACCCGGACCAGGTGTGGGGGGCCAGGACCCAGAGCATCCAGGTGCTGGGCCGTGAACACTCCGCGAGCGGCTTCACCTCGCTGCGCGACCCCGCCGACTACGCCTTCAGTCCCTCCCGGGACAACAACTCCGTGACCATCCCGGTCACCGGCCGCTGGTCCGACCTGCGGCTGCGCTTCTTCTCCAACACCGGGGCACCGGGCGGCCAGGTCGCCGAGTTCCAGGTCGTCGGGACCGCGGCACCCGCACCCGACCTGACCGTCACAGGGCTGGACTGGACCCCCGCTGCCCCTTCCGAGCGGGACGCGGTGACCGTGAACGCCACGGTCCGCAACGCGGGCACGGCACGCTCGGCCGCCACGACCGCGGACGTCAGCCTGGAGGGAACGGCCGTCGGCAGCGGAACCGTACCCGCGCTCGAACCGGGCGCGTCCGCCACGGTGGCCGTCGCCGCCGGCACCCGTCCCGCGGGCGACTACGGCGTCTCCGCCGTGGTCGACCCGCGCAACACGGTCGCCGAACTCGACGACAGCAACAACAGCCGCACCGCCGCGAACCGGCTGGTCGTCGGCCAGGCACCCGGCCCGGACCTCGAAGTACGCGGTATCACCACCAACCCGGCCAACCCGGCCGTCGGCTCGTCCGTCTCCTTCACCGTCGCCGTGCACAACCGCGGCACCACCGCGGCGCCGGCCGGCTCCGTGACCAGGCTCCAGGTCGGCTCCACCACGCTCAACGGCACGACCGGCCAGGTGGCGTCCGGAGCCACGGCGAACGTGGCGATCAGCGGAACGTGGACGGCCACCAGCGGTGGGGCCACCCTCACGGCCACCGCCGACGCCACCGGGGTCGTCGACGAGACCAACGAGAACAACAACGTGCTCGCCAAGTCCCTCGTCGTCGGCCGTGGCGCCGCCGTCCCGTACGCCGAACTGGAGGCTGAGGAAGGCCGCTACGAGGGCACCCTGCTCACCGCCGACGCCAAGCGGACCTTCGGACACACCAACTTCGCCACCGAGTCCTCGGGCCGCAAGTCGGTCAGGCTCAACTCCACCGGCCAGTTCGTCGAGTTCACCTCGACGGCTCCCTCCAACTCGATCGTGGTGCGCAACTCCCTCCCGGACGCCGCGGGCGGCGGCGGAGCACAGGCCACGATCAGCCTGTACGCCAACGGCACCTTCGTGCAGAAGCTCAACCTGTCGTCGAAGCACAGCTGGCTGTACGGGACCACCGACGACCCCGAGGGACTGACCAACACGCCGGGCAGCGACGCCCGTCGGCTGTTCGACGAGTCGCACGCGCTGCTGTCGCAGAGCTACCCGGTGGGCACCAAGTTCCGCCTCCAGCGGGACGCGGGCGACACGGCCGCGTTCTACGTCATCGACCTCGTCGACCTCGAACAGGTCGCGCCCGCGGCCACCAAGCCCGCGAACTGCACCTCGATCACCGAGTACGGGGCCGTCCCGGGCGACGGACTCGACGACACCGACGCCATCCAGCGGGCGGTCACCGCCGACCAGAACGGCCAGATCTCCTGCGTGTGGATCCCGGCCGGGCAGTGGCGCCAGGAACAGAAGATCCTCACCGACGACCCGCTGAACCGGGGCCAGTACAACCAGGTCGGCATCCGGGACGTCACCATCCGCGGCGCGGGCATGTGGCACTCCCAGCTCTACACCCTCACCCCGCCCCACCAGGCCGGTGGCATCAACCACCCGCACGAGGGCAACTTCGGCTTCGACATCGACCACAACACCCAGATCTCCGACATCGCCATCTTCGGCTCGGGCGCCATCCGCGGCGGCGACGGCAACCAGGAGGGCGGCGTGGGACTCAACGGCCGCTTCGGCAAGGGCACGAAGATCACCAACGTGTGGATCGAGCACGCCAACGTCGGCGTGTGGGCCGGCCGCGACTACTCCAACATCCCCGAACTGTGGGGCCCCGGCGACGAGTTGGAGTTCTCGGGCGTACGCATCCGCAACACCTACGCCGACGGCATCAACTTCGCCAACGGCACCCGTAACTCCACCGTCTACAACTCGTCCTTCCGCAACACCGGCGACGACGCGCTCGCCGTGTGGGCCAGCAAGTACGTGAAGGACACCTCGGTGGACATCGGCCACGACAACCACTTCCGCAACAACACGATCCAGCTGCCGTGGCGGGCCAACGGCATCGCGGTGTACGGCGGTTACGGCAACACCATCGAGAACAACGTCATCGCCGACACGATGAACTACCCCGGCATCATGCTCGCCACCGACCACGACCCGCTCCCGTTCACCGGGCAGACCCTCATCGCGGGCAACGCCCTGCACCGGACGGGCGGCGCGTTCTGGAACGAGGACCAGGAGTTCGGCGCCATCACCCTCTTCGCCCAGGGCCAGGACATCCCGGGCGTGACCATCCGTGACACCGAGATCTTCGACTCGACGTACGACGGCATCCAGTTCAAGACGGGTGGCGGCGCGATGCCGGGCGTGAAGATCACCGACGTGAAGATCGACGGGTCCAACAACGGCTCCGGCATCCTCGCGATGAGCGGGGCCCGTGGCAGCGCCACCCTCACGAACGTCACGATCACGAACTCGGCCGAAGGGAGCGTACTGATCGAGCCGGGCTCGCAGTTCACCATCACCGGCACACCCAACGGGGCGTCCGCCGCCCGCATGAACCGCTGAGCCAGGGGTCTCCGGCCACCGGCAACGGGCGCCGGAGCCCCGTCGGCACACCTGTCCCGACCATCCACGCAGGACGCCGGTGCCCCGCACTCCTCTCGGAGGGCGGGGCACCGGTCTCGTCGGCACCTCCCCGGACACCGCTCAGGTTCTGGCATGGTCGACGAGCGGGGACTCAGCGAGTGATCTGCGGGAGCCGCGGAAGCATCAACGCCCTTGCCGGGCCGAGGAGGACGAGTGACCAGCGCACCGCAGAGACGGGCCCGATTACGTCGCGCACGCCATCGGCCGGCGCCGAACCACGTCCGGGCACGGCTCCGCGAGGAGCCTCCCGGTCCGGAGCCGGCTCCGTCGCGGCCGTCGGAGGGCTCTGGGCCCAAGCCGTCGTGTCGTACTGGAGCCGGCAGACGGCCAGGGATCAGCTGCCCAGTCCAAAGAAGGAGGCGCTCTCCAAGAGCGAGATCAAGCGTCGAAGTGACCTACTGGGTCCAGAACCACCATGGAGAACCCGATCGGTCAGGGGATCCGTCACATCGCGGTCTTCGAGGAACAGGTGGGTGAGGCGGGCTTGTGCGAGGGCAGGGGCAAGTAGCAGCCACAGCAACTCGCCGTGAGGGTCAGTGGCCGCCCGGTCAGAGGTCGTCCACGTCGACCAGCCCGTCCTGGATGGCGCGGGCGACCAGGCTTGCCTTGGTCCGCGCGGGCCGGCCGACGTTCGCGTACTTGATGCGCACCCGGTCCAGATACGAGTTGACCGTTCGTACGGAGATCCCGAGACGCTGCGCGACCAGCTCCTTCGACTCCGACTGGAACCACTCGATGAGCACGTTCTCCTCGCGCACGGAGAGCTGGGGACGGTCGGCGCGGGTGTTCGTCCCCAGCGCGCCGGCCAGTGCGGGCGGCATGTAGGGCCGCTCGTCCGCCGCTGCCAGCGTCGCCTCGACCAGGTGGTCCCGGCCCTCGCTCTTGGTCAGATAGGTCGCGGCTCCCAGGTCCAGGCAGTTGAGCGCCGTCTTCTCGTCGTCCCGCATCGAGTAGACGACCACCTGGCGACCGGCGTCGACGAGTCTTCGGAGGCTGCCGAAGGCGGGGCCGCCTTCGGCGAGTTGCAGATCCAGGACGACGACGTCGGCCGTGCTGCCCGGCGCGGTCCAGGCTTCCCGTACGGAGTCGCCGGCCGCGACCACGGTGATGGGCCGCCGTGCTGCGGCGAACCACGCCTCTATGCCCGAGAGGATGGCGGGATGGTCGTCGACGACGACCACGCTGACCGGTGCGTTGTCACTCATGTGAGGTCAACTCCGGAGGCCGCCGGTCTTCTCCAGCCGGCTTCCACCCACACACTTCCGCCGCGGATCGTTCGCTCCACGGCCACCTGCGCGTTCGTGGCACGCCCGGGTGCCTGAGCGGCCTCGTCCGTACCCCGGCCACCCGCGCAGTCCTCGCTGACCACGCTCACGCGTACCGCGCGGGGTGTCCACACGACAGTCACCCTCGCGGTCGAGCGGGTTCGGCCCAGAATCACCGCCACCGGGTCGATCAGCTCCCGGCGTACCTCGACGGGCACCTCACCCGGCCGGCCTCGTACTGCCAGGCTCACAGTCACCCCTTGGTGCTCGGCCACCTCGACGCACGCCCGCAACTCGTTCAGCAGCGGGTCCAGGACGGCATCGCTCTCCGCGAACAGGCGGCGCATACGGGCGGCTTCCACGCCGCACCGCAGCCTGACCTCCTCGTCGTGCGGGCTCAGCACGCCATGGCCGAGGCCCACGAGCAGCGGCACGGTCGTCGCCGTCAGCGCGCGATAGCGCTCCTTGTGATCACGCTGCATGTCCTCGTGGATACGTTCCCGGGTACGCAGTTCTTCCTCCCGCGCGGCCGCGGTCCCGGCTGCCGGCGCCGTACCGTGGAGCAGGTACGTCATCAGTACACCGACGGAGAGCTGGAAGCCGCAGCTACCTATCGTGGAGATCCCCATGATGGCCCACTGGGTGACGGTTGGCTCCCCGGACAGGAACACAGCGGTCGCGTTGAGCCCCACATGTGCCCCGAGAAACGCCGCGAACACCCCGGCCCGCAGGTCTGCCAGCAGGAACAGCGCATGCCAGCCGACCACTCCGAACGCCCAGTCCGGCGCACCTGTCGACTGCTCCGGCGGGAGCGTGAACGCGCATACCGCCGAAACGGCCAGCACCGAGCCCAGGCTCAACCAGCGCACCCTCGGCGGGATCCGCCTGCCACGCAGCAGATAGGCACCCCCGATCACCGCGACGGCGGCAAGGCAGACGAAGGCAGCCGTCTGTGCCCATGCGGGGCGGTACATGTCCTGGTGGACCACGAGCCGGCGCAGCGAGATGGTGAACTGCCACACCAGACTGATCAGCAGCACGGCCAGTTGGGTCCCGTAGAGGAGCCGCCCGCGGATGAAGCGGACGTCGGCCGTGTGCTGTACCTGGGCGCGGGGCGGGTGCGGTACGCCGGTCGCCTGTGCTCTGTCCCCTGCCTGTGGCGCCAGGGCCTGGCCGTGCCAGCGCCACTGCACGCGGGTCCCGGTGTCCGGACGGGAGGTGACCGTGGCGGAGCCTCCGACCGCGTGCATCCTGCCGATGATGGAACCGTTGATGCCCCGTCGCCGCGCGGGGACGGACTCCGGGTCGAAACCCCGTCCCGCGTCGGACAGTTCGACGACGGCGCCGTCCCCCTCCGTCCATGCCCTGAGCTCCGCCTCCCGCACCCCGGCATGGCGTGCCACATTGGTGACGGCCTCTCGGACCCCGTTGAATATCGCGAGCCCGGGGCCGGACGGAATCGCGAGCGGGCCATCGATGCGCGTCTTGAGGCGCACCCTGGCCTGCCCCTCCCCCTCGGGCACACAGCCGAGAAGAGCCGCGAGGTCGACGCTCCCCGTCTCGAATCCGGGCACCGCTGACATGGCCTCCAGATCCTGTCTGGCACGCGGAGGCAGCCACGACCAGTCCCGGCCGTCGCCCTGGGAGACCATCAGCAGCGTCGCACTCGCCGTGTCGTGCAGGGTCGCCAGGTACTCGCGCTCGGTCGCCCTCCGTGCGGCGGCGACCTCCATCTCCCGGCGCGCCGCCGCCCTGACCGCGGCCGACCGGTCGGCCGCCCTGGCCAGCCCCCGAATGATGAGGTACGCGGCCCTCGACAGGCCCACCTGGATCAGCATGCGCACCAGGGGCACCACGTCGGGGCCCTGCCCAGGCGAGGAGAGGACGTCACCCAGCACGCTGACGCCGGCCCCCAACGCGGCCAGGGCGGCCCCGGCCACCGGTCGCGTCGCCCACTCGTACTGGAAGGCGACGACGCTGATGCCGACCATCGCCTCCACCATCACATTCGCGGCCTCGCCGCCGATCACCGGCTGAGACAGCCCCGTCAGCACCACGACGGCCGCGTCCAGCGTCCACAGCAGGGCGAGCGGGAACAGGCGCGGGCGGCGCAGTGAGTAGAGGCGCACACCACAGGCGAGGAAAGCGGGCACCAGCAGAGACAACGCCAGGGGAACCTCCGCCGCATCCGCCGAGACGACGCCCAGCGCACCACACAGGCAGACCACGATGGACCGGAGCCACACCCCGAACCGCTCAAGGGCCAGGATCAACAGACGCTCGCTGGACCTGGGGCCCTCTATCGGCTCAGCGGCCATCCCTGTTCCCCCTCGTATCCCCCATGTCGCGCAGAAACAAGGGTAGTTGCCCCACGATCAAGGTAGAACGCCCATTCGCCTCCGGTACGTGCGGCGGCCGTTCCTTGTGGGGCGAACGACCGGCACACTCACCGACCGGGCCGGGCTAACGTCCCTGTCGTACGGGGCCGACACCGGCAGTCCCCGTCGTACGGGGCTGACACCGGTAGTCCCTGTCGTACGGGACTGACACCTGCCGTGGCGGGCCCGCATCCAGGCGGGTGCGAGTGCGCGCCTGACGCACGGTCAGTTCACTTCCTCCCCTCAACGAGAGGTACAACCATGCCCATTCGTCTCGGCAAGCGGTCCAGATCCCTTCTGGCGACCGGCGCCCTCACCGCCGGCCTGCTCGGCGGCGCCGTTGCCGTCTCTCCTTCGGCGGCAGCGTGGACGTACGTCGGGGAATGCGCGTCCAGCCACAAGATCATGTACAACACGACCTCATCGCAGTCGATCAAGATCCCGGACGTGTGGTATCAGGGGTACTACAACGTGCGTTGCTGGATGGACTACGGCAGCACCGGAGTCGGTGTCGAGGCCCTTCAGCTCGCCCTCAAGTCGTGCTACGGGCGATCCATCGCCGTCGACGGCGAATTCGGCCCGGCCACACGAGACGCCCTCAAGTACGCCCAGGGCCAAGAGGGAATCACCGTTGACGGGCTGTACGGCGAGCAGGTGTTCGAGAACCTGAAGTGGGCCAGGTACACGCAGGACGGGACGCGCAACGGCTGCGCCAGCCGCGACTTCTAGCCGCTTGTCCCTGTAGAAGTCCCTGCACCATGCGGTACGACCCCGACGGCTGCGAGGGCCCGGCACGCAACAACGGCGTCAACGGCGTCAACGGCGTCAACGGCGAGGAAAAGACACCATCCGTGCATGACTACGACGACCCCGCCTGGGGACCGCTTCCCGTCCGTCCGGCCGCGCTGCGCTGGCTGCTGCTTCTCCCCCTGACCCTGGTGTTCCTGCCGCTGTGGTGGGTGGTGTGGGTCTTCCTCGCCGCCTGCTTCTACTGCGTGGCGCCGGTGGCCGAGCTGATCGTCTACATGGTGCCGCGTGCCGAGAACGGTGCGATACGGATGCTGGACGCCACGCTGGGCCGGGTGCCGTTCCTCCCGCTCTGGTGCGTGACCGCGGTGGCGCTGGTACGGGAGGGCGACACGGCGTACTACCGGGCGCGAGTGGACCGGCGCGTCGAGAAGCAGACCCGGCGCGTGGAGACCTCCCGGCACCGTCGCGAGTACCACCGCGACCTGGAACTCGGAGCGCACTACTTCCGGGGCGCCGGCGCCGGTTACGTCCTGCGCGCCGCCTCGGAGCGGGGCTGGAACCTCCATCCGGTGCTGCGCTCGCACCCCCGGCGTCGGCTCCGGCTGCGCCACAACGGCCGGCCGAGGCCGGACTTCAGGAACTGACTGTCCTGGACGGTTTTCGTCAAGGGCGGCCACCCCTTCCGGGGCTGATCGGCCCTGGGCGTGCTCGCCCGCTCTCAAGGAGACGACAAGGAGACGACACTGAGAAGAAGCGCCCTGCGGTGGCCGGTACTGATCATCGCGTTCGTGCTGAGCCTGCCCTCGCTGACCGGCTGCGCCATCGACAAGGGCACGGCACTCGCCTCGGATTTCGAAGAGAACTGGGCCGGTACGCCGGACGTGGCGAAAATCCACACCACGAAGAACAACACGCTGCCCTTCAAGGGATCGTCGACCGGCACGCTGATCCTCAAGGACGGCACTTCGGCCGACCGCGTGACCCAACTGGTGGGCGAGATGAGGGAGTACGTCGCCCGTCACGCCAAGATCAGCGGTCGGATCGCGGCGGACGGAATCACCTTCACCGTTGTCGCGGACGAGAGGCGCACCGGAGAGGTCCTGGCGCTGTGGCGGTCACTGACGGCCGACGACCGGGTGTCAGCCGCCGACATCAATGACGAGCCCTGGAAAGAAGCAACCGACCGCTGGCGGATCGAAGTCACCGCGGTCGATGCCGCCGACGCATTGGCGGTGTTCAAGGACATGTACGCCAAGGGCGACCGCCACCGGCCACTCGCTGGAGTGATGGTCCTGAGGGTCAGAGGGCCGGGGCTCTTCGTGGAGAGCGACTTCAACGACGGTTTCCCTGCCGAGGCAATCGCCGCGTACGAAGCGGTGCTCGCCCAGTACCCGGTCGTCGGCGCGGGCCTGCGACGCGATGCCGTGTCCGGATCGGCGGTAAGCATCGTCGTGGCGGAGGGCGTGGATCGGGACCGCGCCGTCGAACTCGCCAGAAGCGCGGCGCCGAACCTCGGCACCGCCGTCGAGGTCACCAGCGACAGAGCGGGCTGAGCGCGGACGGGGCGCCGGCTGGCTCAACCGGCGCGGGCTGGAGGATCTCCTGCTGGAGGCCGGGGAGTTGCTCCCCGGCCGCCCTGAACTACATGCGCCCGGGGAGTCGGCATTGGCAGGGCCAATCCCGCATTTCTGTCCTGTAGGAACTCGGGCAATCGGTCCGAAAATCGAAAGGTGGAGCAAAGTTGATCAAAATCCGAAGCGGGCGGGCCAAGTCGGCAATGGCCACTGGGGCCCTTCTGGCCGGACTCCTCGGCGGCGCTCTCGCCGGCGCGCCGTCCGCGTCCGCAGCCACCTCCCCTTGCAGCCACGGGAGTTATGTCTACAACAAAGTCACAAACCCCACCTCCTACAAGTACATCCCCTACGTCACCGGCGATTGGTCCGATTGCTGGCTGGACCGGGGGATGAGCAACACGGCAGTCCGCGCCCTTCAGAAGAACCTGAATTCCTGCTACGGGTACAAGCTGGAAACGGATGGGGTCTTCGGAGCCCTCACCGAGTCGGCGCTCATCTCCGTTCAGAAGAAGGTGGGCGTCGCGGCGGACGGCGACTACGGACCCAATACGCGGGATGCGATGTCGTGGGCCAACTACAGCGTGGAAACCGGGGCGAGGATCAGCTGCAACTGACCAACAGCTGATCCACCGCCGGGATGCCGGCGACAAGTCGCGGGAACTTCGGCGTAACGGGAGGTGCGTTCGCCGCATCAAGGGCGACCGCACCTCCTTGGTACGCAGAACCGATTCAGTCGAATATGCAGTCCTGAATCTTTGTCTCATCACCTACAAACACGGGGACGGAATGCAGAACACGGGGCGCAACAAGAGGATTTCGACCGCGGCGGCGCTGGGCGCACTGACGGTGCTTCTCGTCACTGGATGCTCCTTCAGCATCGGCGACGCGGAGAAGAAGAGTGAGGCGACGGCCAGTGAGAGCGCAGCAGCCGTCGAGGAGCGCCCGACGGCCGAGGAACAGCCGTCGGCCGAGGAACAGCCGTCGGCCGAGGAGCAGCCGGTCGGTGACGATCCCTCGGAGCCCGAGAACACGGGCGTCAACGAGGGCGGGGCCGTCCACAAGGCCCGAGTCGCGCAGACGATCTCCGACAAGCTCGCCGCGGACACCGGCAAGCGTCCCGACAGGGTCACCTGCCCTGAACATCTCCCCGCCCGGGTCGGCGCCACGATCCGCTGCGAGCTCACTGCCGGCAGCGACACCCTCGGGGTCACCGTCACCGCCACCTCGGTCAACGGCAAACAGGTCAACTACAACTTCAAGGTCGACGAAAGCGCCGAGTGAACACAGAACCCGCACGCGCCGCTCGGAAAACGAAAGACCCAGGTCCAATAGGTTGCCGGCCAGTTCGGCCTGGTCCGGAGTCAGCCCGTGCGAAGTTGTCAGACGGATGTTGAACGGGCGCTGCTGGCGCCCCATCTGCCCAAGCACGAAGGAGCTTGTCGGGTGAGCAATGTACTGACCATGCGAGCCTCCCGGGAAAGAGTCCACGACGGCGCTCCGGCGCCGGTCAAGGACCGGGTCGACTTCTCCGACGGATCGGGACCGTCCCGGGTGGTCGCGTATGTGGAGCGCGAGCTGCCGCCGGGCGGCACACCCGCATACCTCGCGGCCCGCAGCAGCGGCGCTCGCTCCTTCGTCCTGTGGGCCGACGAGCACCGCCGGGAGCGGGTGGCCACCCTGGTGACCCTGTCAGCCACCGGCGGTGTCGCGACGTTTCAGGCGCTCGGAGCGCGCGGCGAGCTCATCGGCACGCTCGTGCGCGAGAAGGCGCTCCGCGGCAGGGGCCTGCGCACCCGCTGGACCGTGACTCAGCCCGGCGGCCCTGAGGCTGTGGGCTTCAAGGGCCGGATCTTCTGGTGGTTCATGTGGTGGCTGTCGTTTCCCATGCAGCTGCTGATCCTCGTGTTCAGCATTTTCGACAGTGTCCCCGGCAATGAGGGTGGCGTCGCACGCGGCCCCCGGCGCATCAGGTGGCGCGCGGGTGGGCAGATCCCGCTGGAGTTCAGATCCGGCGGCGACAAGCTGCATTTGCACGCGCCGGGATTGGACTGGCGGCTTGGGGCCACCCTGATCGTCCTGCTGCACACCTTCGCCGCCGGCTCGTGGGACGCGAGGAAGAAGTAACCGGTCGGCCGCGCCGCAGGTCCCGTCCCTCGCCGAAGGACGGTCGCTCACTGAAACGGAACAGACACACACCGCATCCGGCCTGCGTGCGTCCGCCGCGCGCCAGACCATCAAGTCCTCCGCCAAGCCGACCCCGCGAAGCAAACACACGGATGGTGCTGGCCGAAACCGGCCAGCACCATCCGTGTGCGTAAAGATTGTGTCCGAGGGGGGACTTGAACCCCCACGCCCGATAAAGGGCACTAGCACCTCAAGCTAGCGCGTCTGCCATTCCGCCACCCGGACTAGGTGTCTGCCGCCTGGACGGGGGTGTTCCCCGTGGCGACATGGACAACAATACCAAGCTTTCGGAGTGGCTTTCACCTGCGTTTCCTCGCCCCGGCGGGGGTTCCCGACAGGTGCGGAGGGTGCGCCTACAGTCTCACCATGGGTGACTGGAAGACTACGGACGGGCTGCCGCGGAGACGGCGGCACCGCGCCCTGTCGCCGTTGCGGGAGCATCTGCGGGACACGTTCTGGTTCGCTCCGACCGCCGCTCTGTTCCTGGTGTTCGTGGTGTGGTCCGCGGCGACGGCGGCCGACGACGCGATCCTGACCGCGCTGCGCGACGCGGGCGACGAGGACGCCGTCAGCGATCTGCTGGGGATCGCAGAGGACGCGAAGACCGTGGTCACCACGATCAGCGCGGCCATGATGACCTTCATCGGCGTCGTCTTCAGCATCTCGCTGGTCGCCGTACAGATGGCCGCCGGGCAGTTCAGCCCCCGCGTCGTACGGATCTTCGTGCGGAGCCGGATCACCAAGGCCACCTTCGCGGTGTTTCTGGCCACCTTCGTCCAGTCCCTGCTCGTCCTCACCTCGTACGACAGTCAGCGTGATCCCGCGCTGGTGGCCTCGATCCCGCTCGTCCAGTCCGTCCTCACGCTGATCCTGGTGGGGCTGAGCGTCGTCCTGTTCGTGATGTATGTGAACTCGACGCTGCGGCTGATGCGCGTCGCGCACGTCGTCGACCTGATCACCAGGGAGGCGTTGCGGGTCGTCGCGAACATGCCCCTCGACGTCTCCGTGGAGAGGCCCGCCGGTATCGGTACCGGAGCCGATACCAGTACCGCCTCACACCCCGACCTCGGCCCCGAGACCGCCCGCATCGCCCATCACGGCCGCGCGGGCGTACTGCGGGACGTCGACATCGCGCACCTCGTCCGGATGGCGCGGCAGAACGGTGTCGTGCTGCGGCTCGTCCCGCGGATCGGGGACTTCGTCGTGCCGGGTACGCCGGTGTTCGCCGTTCATGGGGGTCCCGCCACGAAGGGGCTGCGGGCGCTGAGTTTTCAGGTGTCCGTGGGTGCCGAGCGGACGTTCCATCAGGATCTGGGGTTCGGGCTGCGGCAGTTGTCGGACATCGCGTTGCGCGCCCTGTCGTCTGCCGTGAACGACCCCACCACGGCGGTTCAGGCCGTGGACCGGATCGTGCAGTTCCTGTCCTCGGTGGCGCAACGCCCGCTCGGGGCCCTGTTGCACCGGGACAGGCAAGGCACCGTACGACTGGTGCAACCCGTGCCGGACTGGACCGAGTTGGTCGACCTCGCCTTCACTGAGATCCGAGGGTGCGCGGTGTCCAGCCCTCAGGTCACCCGCCGTCTGCTGGCCGGGCTCGACGATCTTCTCGGTGCCGTTCCCGAGGACCGTCGGGCGCCGCTGGTCCGCCATCGCACGCTGCTGACCCAGGCCGTGGAACGGACCGTGCCGGAAGCCGCGGACCGCGCCTTCGCCCTCCACCCGGACCGGCAGGGCATCGGCTAGGCGCGACACCACCTTTCCCCCGGCCGGACAGTCGGGCCGCCGACGGTCACCCAGCACCAAGACGCAACCGCCGACGCTCCCCGAAACCGGTGGGCGGCGCCCCGCACGGCGCCGCCCACCGGCGGTCACGGCATGAGGTGGTACTCCGGGAAGTTGCCCGGCAACCGCTCCCCCGCCGGTCCTCGCGTCACCGCGCGGATCAGCAGTTCGCCGCCCACGAACGCGCCCCGCCAGGACGCGCCGAAGCCGCCGAAGAGCTCGTCGCGGTCGCCACGTGAACGGGGCTTGCCGTGGCCGACCTTGAACGCGCGGATCTGCGGGGCCAGTCGGTCGTAGGTGGCCTCGTCGTCCGTCGACAGGGTCGCGACGAGCGCTCCGTTCGACGCGTTCATGGCGGCGAGCAGCTCCGCCTCGGTGTCGACCAGGACGATGGTGTCGACCGGGCCGAAGGGTTCCGCGTGGTGGAGGGGCGAGGACGGGGGCGGGTTGAGGAGCGTGACCGGTTGGACGTACGCCGCCGTGTCCTGGCCGGGCAGGAAGCGCGCGTCGGCGAGCCGGCCGCGGTGCAGCGGGACGGCGCCCCGGTCGATCGCCTCGGCGACCTGGTCGTGGAGGTCCTTCGCCTTGGCCGCGTTGATCACAGGCCCGAAGTCCAGCTGCGGATACGGGTCGTCCGGGTGCTCGACCGCCAGCGGGTGGCCGACTCGCAGCGTACGGACCGCCGGCAGGTACGCCGCCAGGAAGTCGTCGAACAGCTCACGCTGGACGACGAAGCGCGGGTAGGCGGTGCAGCGCTGCTTGCCGTAGTCGAAGAGCTTGGGGATGACCGCGGTCAGTGTGTCCCAGTCCGTGTGGTTCCAGATGCCCCAGGTGTTCAGACCCTCCTGTTCCAGTACGTGTCGTTTGCCGAGGTCGGCGACGGCCGTGGCCACCGCGGCGCCCGTGTCCCGGCCGCCGACGAAGGAGACGCAGCCGATCTCGGGCGCGCGCACGAGCGCCTCCGACAGCTCGCGCCCGCTGCCGCTGACGAGGGTGACGGGAATCCCCTCGCGTGCCGCGAGTGCGCAGGCCAGGGTGAGACACGCGACGCCGCCGTCGGTCGGGGTCTTGGCGATGACCGCGTTGCCTGCCAATGCCTGTATCAGCATTGCGTGAACGAGCACGCTCATCGGGTAGTTCCAGCTCGCGATGTTGGACACGGGCCCGTCGAGCGGGGTCCGGCCCTCGACCATGGGCTCGATTCCGTCGACGTACCAGCGCACGCCGTCGATGGCCCGGTCGACGTCGGCCTGCGCGAGGCGCCAGGGCTTGCCGATCTCCCAGACGAGGAGGAGGGCGAGCAGTTCGCGGTGTTCGGTGAGCGCGTCGAGCGTGGCCGCGACGCGGGCCCGGCGTTCGTCCAGGGGAACGTGCCGCCAGGCGCGGTGGTGGTCGAGTGAGGCGCGTACGGCCTGGTGGGCCGTCAGGCCGTCGAGGCGCGGCGGACCCGCGATGGGGCTGCCGTCCACGGGGCTGGTGGCGGGCAGCGCCCTGCCGTCCGCCTGCCAGGCCGCGCCCCAGAGGTTGAGGACACGGTCGTCCCGGAAGGCTTCCGGCGCCACGGTGAGGCAGCGTTGCCAGGCGTCGGTCCAGGAGGTGTGGGACTTGAGGGTGAGGGTGGGTGCCATTCGGTTGCTCCGCTCTCGGTGCACAGTCGGGGGCGGTAGTGCATGGCTCGCCTCCCGTACGGGAGTACTGGGCGCACTTGGCGTACTCGGAGTGCTTGGCGCGCTCGGAGCGCTCGGAGCACTCCGAGCACTCCGAGCACTCCGAGCACTCCGAGCACTTCGGAGTACTCGCGTACGGAGGCGTCGTGCGAAGGACGCTAGCGATCCATCTCGACCTCGGAAAGTGATGTCTCGTCAACTATGAGTGACATCACGCTCCTTCAGCCTGACTCGTCCAGTGCGGCGAGGACCAGTCGGGCCGTCTCGGTCGGGGTGTCTCCCACGCGGACCCCGGCCGCTTCCAGGGCTTCCTTCTTCGCCTGGGCCGTGCCGGACGAGCCGGAGACGATCGCGCCCGCGTGGCCCATCGTCTTGCCCTCGGGTGCGGTGAATCCGGCGATGTAGCCGATGACGGGTTTGGTGACGTGGTCGCGGACGTACGCGGCCGCGCGTTCCTCGGCGTCACCGCCGATCTCCCCGATGAGGACGATGAGTTCGGTGTCGGGGTCGTCCTGGAAGGCGGCCAGACAGTCGATGTGGGTGGTGCCGACGACGGGGTCGCCGCCGATGCCGACACAGGTCGAGAAGCCGATGTCGCGGAGCTCGTACATGAGTTGGTAGGTGAGCGTGCCCGACTTGGAGACGAGGCCGATGCGGCCGGACTTGGTGATGTCGGCCGGGATGATGCCGGCGTTGGACTGGCCGGGGGTGATCAGGCCGGGGCAGTTGGGGCCGATGATCCGGGTGCCCTTGGCCCTCGCGTACGCGGTGAAGGCGACCGAGTCATGGACCGGGATGCCTTCGGTGATGACGACGGCGAGTTCGATGCCGGCGTCGGCGGCTTCCACAACTGCCGCCTTGGAGAAGGCGGGTGGCACGAATACGACGCTGACGTCGGCTCCGGTGGCCTCGATGCCTTCTCGCACGGAGCCGAAGACGGGCACGGCACGGTCGTCGAAGTCGACGCTCTGCCCGGCCTTGCGCGGGTTGACGCCGCCGACGACATCGGTGCCGGCCGCGAGCATGCGCCGGGTGTGCTTCATGCCCTCGCCGCCGGTCATGCCCTGGACGAGGACCTTGCTCTCCTTGGTGAGGTAGATGGCCATGTCCCGCTCCTTCAGCTGGCGTTGGCGAGTTGGGCGGCACGGCGCGCGGCGCCGTCCATGGTGGTGGACTGCTGGACCAGGGGGTGTGCGCGGTCGTCGAGGATCGCGCGGCCTCGTACGGCGTTGTTCCCGTCGAGGCGGACGACCAGCGGCTTGGTCAAGTGGACGGATTCCAGGGCCTGCACGATGCCGTCGGCGACCGCGTCGCAGGCGGTGATGCCGCCGAAGACATTGACGAAGACGGACTTCACCGCCGGGTCGGAGAGGATGACGGAGAGGCCGTCGGCCATGATCTGGGCGGAGGCTCCGCCGCCGATGTCGAGGAAGTTGGCGGGGCGTGCGCCGCAGCCCGCGACCACGTCGAGGGTCGACATGACGAGCCCGGCGCCGTTGCCGATGATGCCGACCTCGCCGTCCAGCTTCACGTAGTTGAGGTTCTTGGCGGCGGCGGCAGCCTCCAGCGGATCGTCGTGCGTGGACTCCTGGTCGCCCCAACGCGCCTGCCGGAAGCGGGCGTTGTCGTCGAGGGTGACCTTGCCGTCGAGGGCGAGGATCTGCCCCTGGGCGGTACGGACGAGGGGGTTCACCTCGACGAGTACGGCGTCCTCGCGGATCAGTACGTCCCAGAGCCTGACCAGGACGTCGACGGTCTGCGCGGGCAGGCCCGCGGCATCGGCGATCTCGGCCGCCTTCGCCGAGGTGACGCCCTCGGCGGGGTCGATGTGGACGCGCGCCACGGCGTCCGGCCGGGTGGCGGCGACCTCCTCGATGTCCATGCCGCCCTCGGCCGAGGCGATGGCGAGGAACCGGCCGGCGGCTCGGTCGAGTACGTAACTGACGTAGAACTCGCTCTCGATGTAGACCGGTTGGGCCAGCATCACCTTGCCGACGGTGTGGCCCTTGATGTCCATACCGAGGATCTGGCGTGCCGTCAGTTCGGTGGCGGCGGGGTCCGCGGCGAGTTTCACGCCGCCCGCCTTGCCGCGTCCGCCGGTCTTCACCTGTGCCTTGACGACGACGCGGCCACCGAGCCTGCGGGCGATCTCGCGTGCTTCCTTGGGCGAGTCCGTGACCTCCGCCCTCGGCACCAAAATGCCGTGTTCCTCGAAGAGTTCCCTTGCCTGGTGCTCGAACAGGTCCATCTCGGCTCCCTCTTAAAAGTGCCGCACGCCCCCTGGACACCACCCACTGGATGCGGGATAACAAGCTTCATACAGTATTCGTCAACTGTATGCAATGTACCGCGACGGCATCCACGAACAGTGCGCGCACCACGTCTGAGCTGCACTTCCGCGCGCCCAATCCCCTACGAAGGGACAGGACTTCGCCATGCCCGACGACAACAGCCAGAACCTCATCTCCGGTGGGCACCTGGTCGCCAAGGCACTCAAAGCGGAGGGTGTGGAGGTCATCTACACGCTCTGCGGCGGCCACATCATCGACATCTACGACGGCTGCGTCGACGAAGGCATCGAGGTCGTCGACGTACGTCATGAACAGGTCGCCGCCCACGCCGCCGACGGCTACGCGCGCATCACCGGCAAGCCCGGCTGCGCCGTCGTCACCGCGGGGCCCGGCACGACCGACGCCGTGACGGGGGTAGCCAACGCCTTCCGCGCGGAGTCCCCGATGCTGCTGATCGGCGGCCAGGGGGCCCACACCCAGCACAAGATGGGGTCCCTGCAGGACCTGCCGCACGTCGACATGATGACGCCGATCACCAAGTTCGCGGCGACCGTGCCGGACACAGCGCGAGCCGCCGACATGGTGTCGATGGCGTTCCGCGAGTGCTATCACGGAGCGCCCGGCCCGTCCTTCCTGGAGATCCCGCGCGATGTCCTCGACGCCAAGGTGCCGGTCGAGAAGGCTCGGATCCCCGCCGCCGGCCACTACCGGGCCTCGACCCGCTCGGCCGGTGACCCCGAGGCCATCGAGAAGCTCGCCGACCTGCTCGTGCACGCCGAGAAGCCCGCAATCCTGCTGGGTAGCCAGGTGTGGACGACCCGCGGCACCGAATCCGCCATCGAACTCGTACGCGCTCTCAACATCCCCGCGTACATGAACGGCGCCGGGCGCGGCACGCTGCCGCCCGGGGACCCGCACCACTTCCAGCTGTCGCGGCGGTACGCCTTCTCCAACGCCGACGTCATCGTCATCGTCGGTACCCCCTTCGACTTCCGCATGGGCTACGGGAAGCGGCTGTCGCAGGACGCGACCGTCGTACAGATCGACCTCGACTACCGGACCGTCGGCAAGAACCGGGACATCGACCTCGGGATCGTCGGTGACGCGGGTCTGGTCCTGAAGTCGGTCACCGAGGCCGCTTCCGGGCGCATCAACGGGGGCGCGTCGAAGCGCAAGGAGTGGCTCGACGAGCTGCGCGCCGCCGAGCAGACCGCCATCGAGAAGCGGCTGCCGAACCTGAAGTCGGACGCCTCGCCGATCCATCCGTACCGCCTGGTCAGCGAGATCAACGACTTCCTCACCGAGGACTCCATCTACATCGGCGACGGCGGCGACATCGTCACCTTCTCCGGTCAGGTCGTGCAGCCCAAGTCGCCCGGGCACTGGATGGACCCGGGGCCGCTCGGCACGCTCGGCGTCGGCGTCCCCTTCGTGCTCGCCGCCAAGAAGGCACGGCCCGACAAGGAGGTCGTCGCCCTCTTCGGAGACGGCGCGTTCTCGCTCACCGGCTGGGACTTCGAGACCCTCGTCCGCTACAACCTCCCGTTCGTCGGCATCGTCGGCAACAACTCCTCCATGAACCAGATCCGTTACGGCCAGGCCGCCAAGTACGGCCTGGAGCGCGAGCGGGTCGGCAACACCCTCGGCGACGTCCACTACGACAAGTTCGCCCAGATGCTGGGCGGTTACGGCGAAGAGGTCCGCGACCCCGCCGACATCGCCCCGGCTCTCCAGCGCGCCCGCGAGTCGGGCAAGCCGTCACTGATCAACGTCTGGGTCGACCCGGACGCGTACGCCCCCGGAACCATGAACCAGACGATGTACAAGTGAGGTGGAACCGTTGACAGCAACGACTGCGGCGTCAGCCACGGCAGCGACGCCGGCGACCTCGACCAAGGCCCTCGAAGGCATCCGCGTCCTCGACATGACGCATGTCCAGTCCGGTCCCTCCGCCACCCAGCTGCTCGCCTGGCTCGGCGCGGACGTCGTCAAGCTGGAGGCGCCGACCGGGGACATCACGCGCAAGCAGCTGCGTGACCTGCCGGACGTCGACTCCCTCTACTTCACGATGCTCAACTGCAACAAGCGGAGCATCACCCTCAACACCAAGACCGAGCGCGGCAAGGAGATCCTCACCGAGCTGATCCGGCGCTCCGACGTCATGGTCGAGAACTTCGGACCGGGCGCGGTCGACCGCATGGGCTTCACCTGGGACCGCATCCAGGAGATCAATCCGCGGATCGTCTATGCCTCCATCAAGGGGTTCGGGGACGGCCCGTACACCAACTTCAAGGCGTACGAGGTCGTCGCTCAGGCCATGGGCGGGTCGATGTCGACCACCGGGTTCGAGGACGGGCCGCCGCTGGCGACGGGAGCCCAGATCGGTGACTCGGGCACGGGCATCCACGCGGTGGCGGCGATCCTCGCCGCCCTGTTCCAGCGGGAGAACACGGGGCGCGGGCAGCGCGTGAACGTGGCGATGCAGCACGCCGTGCTGAATCTGTGCCGGGTGAAACTGCGGGACCAGCAGCGCCTCGGGCATGGACCGCTGGCTGAATATCCCAACGACGACTTCGGCGACGAGGTTCCCAGGTCGGGCAACGCGTCCGGCGGAGGCCAGCCCGGGTGGGCCGTCAAGTGCGCGCCGGGCGGCCCGAACGACTACGTGTACGTCATCGTGCAGCCCGTCGGCTGGAAGCCCATCACCGAGCTCATCGGGCGCCCCGAGCTCGCGGACGCCCCCGAGTGGGCGACCCCGGAAGCCCGGCTCCCCCAGCTCACCAAGATGTTCCAGCTCATCGAGGAGTGGTCGTCCACGCTCCCCAAGTGGCAGGTGCTCGAGCAGCTCAACGCCCACAACATCCCCTGCGGCCCGATCCTCTCCACCAAGGAGATCATCGAGGACGAGTCGCTGGTGGCCAACGAGATGGTCGTGACGGTGCCGCACCCCGAGCGGGGCGACTTCGTGACCGTGGGCAGTCCGCTGAAGCTCTCCGACTCCCCCGTGGACGTGACCAGTTCGCCGCTGCTGGGCGAGCACAACGAAGAGGTGTACGTCGGCGAGCTCGGTCTCGGCGACGAGGAGCTGCGCCTGCTCAAGTCGAACGGAGTGATCTGATTGATGGCCGAAGACCGCGTGCTGAGGGTGCGTACGCTCCTCGAAGCCGTGCGGGCCGAGGGGCGGAGCGCGCTGACCGCGCCCGAGGGCAAGGTGATCGCCGACGCGTACGCGATCGCCGTCCCCGGCGAGGAGCTGGCGACCGACGTCGACGAGGCGGTCTCCTACGCGGCGCGCTTCGGCGGGCCCGTCGTGATGAAGATCGTCTCCCCGGACATCCTCCACAAGACCGACGCCGGCGGCGTGATCGTCGGAGTGGAGGGCGCGACGGACGTACGCGCCGCCTTCCACAAGATCATCGAGAACGCCCGGGCGTACGATTCCCAGGCCCGTATCGAGGGCGTACAGGTCCAGGAACTGCTCCCCAAGGGGCAGGAGGTCATCGTCGGCGCGGTGACCGATCCGACGTTCGGGAAGGTCGTGGCCTTCGGGCTAGGCGGTGTGCTGGTCGAGGTCCTCAAGGACATCACCTTCCGGCTGGCGCCCGTGAGTGCGGACGAGGCGCTGTCGATGCTGGACTCGATCCGGGCCGCGGAGATCCTGCGCGGCGTGCGGGGCGCTCCTGCGGTGGACCGGTGGGCGATCGCCGAGCAGATCCGCCGGGTCTCCGAACTGGTCGCGGACTTCCCGGAGATCGCCGAGGTGGACCTGAACCCGGTGATCGCCACCCCGGAGGGCGCGATGGCCGCGGACATCCGGGTCATCCTCGCCGAGGAAGTGGCCAAGCCGCGACGGAAGTACACACGCGACGAGATCCTCAGCACCATGCGCCGGCTGATGGAGCCGTCGTCGGTGGCCGTGATCGGTGCCTCCAACGAGCAGGGCAAGATCGGCAATTCGGTCATGCGCAACCTCATCGACGGCGGCTTCTCCGGGGAGATCCACCCGGTGAACCCCAAGGCCGATGACATTCTGGGCCGCAAGGCGTACAAGAGTGTCACGGACGTTCCCGGTGAGGTGGATGTGGCGGTCTTCGCTATTCCCGCCAAGTTCGTGGCCTCGGCCCTGGAGGAGGTGGGACGCAAGGGGATCCCCAATGCCGTCCTGATCCCCTCGGGGTTCGCGGAGACCGGTGAGCACGCGCTGCAGGACGAGATCGTGGCCATCGGCGAGCGCTACGGAGTCCGGCTGCTCGGGCCGAACATCTACGGCTACTACTCGACGTGGCAGGACCTGTGCGCCACGTTCTGCACGCCGTACGACGTCAAGGGCGGCGTCGCGCTCACCTCGCAGTCCGGTGGCATAGGGATGGCCATTCTGGGCTTCGCGCGCACTACGAAGACAGGTGTTTCCGCGATCGTGGGGCTCGGCAACAAGTCGGACCTGGACGAGGACGACCTGCTGACCTGGTTCGGCGAGGACCCCAACACCAAGTGCATCGCCATGCACTTGGAGGACCTCAAGGACGGACGCGCCTTCGTGGAGGCCGCGCGGGCGACCGTCCCCAAGAAGCCGGTGGTGGTCCTGAAGGCGGGCCGTACGGCGGCCGGCGCCAAGGCCGCGGGCTCGCACACGGGTGCCCTCGCGGGCGACGACGCCGTGTACGAGGACATCCTGAAGCAGGCCGGTGTCATCAGGGCGCCCGGTCTGAACGAAATGCTGGAGTACGCGCGCGCGTTGCCGGTGCTGCCGACTCCCCAGGGCGACAACATCGTGATCATCACGGGCGCGGGCGGCAGCGGCGTCCTGCTGTCCGACGCGGTGACCGACAACGGCCTCTCCCTGATGGAGATCCCGCCGGACCTGGACGCGTCCTTCCGGAAGTTCATCCCGCCCTTCGGCGCGGCCGGCAACCCCGTGGACATCACGGGCGGCGAGCCGCCGTCGACGTACGAGGCGACGATCCGGCTCGGCCTGGAGGACCCGCGGATCCACTCGCTCGTCCTCGGCTACTGGCACACCATCGTGACCCCTCCCATGGTCTTCGCCGAGCTCACCGCGCGCGTGGTGGCCGAATTCCGGGAGCGCGGGATCGAGAAGCCCGTCGTGGCATCGCTCGCGGGCGACGTCGAGGTCGAGGAGGCCTGCCAGTACCTCTACGAGCACGGGGTCGTGGCCTACCCGTACACGACCGAGAAGCCGGTGGCCGTCCTCGGCGCGAAGTATCGCTGGGCGCGGGCTGCGGGGCTGCTGTGAGGCGGCGCGCGGCGGGCGCTGTTGGGGGGCGGTTCATGACTTGACCCGGTGAAGGGGCGGGCCGACGGTGCGCGTCGGCCCGCCCCGGGACCCGTGCGCACACGAAAGGAATTGGACAGGGGGCGCTGGCCAGATCTTTCGACGCAAGGGGTGCTACGCGACATGACAACCACCGACTTCACGACACCCGTCCCCTACAGGGAGGTGACGGACCGCAACGGCCGCCTGTACCGGATCGGTGAGACCGACCGGGACATCATGGGGCGACCACGCTGGACCATGGTGCTCTTCCCCTGGATGGGCATGATGGGCATCAGCTCCTCGGAGTACGCGTTCACATCCGCCGAGGACACCCTGCACGAGGCCCACCTCTGGGACAGTGGGCACATCTTCTGGCTGATGGGCGTCTGGATCTTCTTCCAGGCAGCCGTGGCCTTCCCGGCCGGCCAGCTGCGCGAAAGCGGAAAATTGCCCGCGCGGTACGCCATGATGCTCGGCGCACTCGGCACGATCCTGGGGTACATCTCTCTGGCGTACGCGCCGCACGTGATCGTCGCCTACATAGGCTTCGGCATGTTCAGCGGCATCGGCGCCGGCCTCGTCTACGCGACCTGCGTGAACATGGTCGGCAAGTGGTATCCGGAGCGCAAGGGCGGCAAGACCGGCATGGTCAACGGCGGTTTCGCCTACGGCTCCGTGCCCTTCGTGTTCCTGTTCACCTCGTACATGGACCTGTCCAACTACGAGACCGTGCTGGTCATGGTCGGCGTGATCTGCTGCACGGTCGTCGCCGTCGCCGGCTGGTTCTTCAAGGACCCGCCGAAGAACTGGTGGCCCGCGCACGTCGACCCGCTGAAGACCTCCGACGACCCGCGGGTCGTGCGGGCACTGGCAAAGAACCCGCCTGCGGTCAAGCAGTACACACCGCGGGAGGCTGCCAGGACACCCGTCCTGTGGATGATGTGGTTCTGCCTGTTGTGCACGGCCGGTATCAACATCTTCGGCATCGCCATGCAGGTGCCGTTCGGAAAGGAGATGGGGTTCGCGGGCGGCATCGTGGCCACCGCGATGTCACTCAAGGCGATCGTCAACGGCACCGGACGTGGTGTCATCGGCTGGATCTCGGACCGCTACGGCCGCCGGAACACACTCGTCATCGTCTGTGTCGTCCTCGGCTGCTCGCAGTTCGGCGTGTTCTTCTCCGGGAACATGGGCTCGATGCCGTTCTTCCTGGTCTGCTCGATGGTCTCCGGCTTCGGCGGCGGCGCGATCTTCCCGCTCTTCGCGGCCA
>NZ_LIQZ01000620.1:0-956 GCF_001418655.1 Streptomyces phaeochromogenes
CCGACGTGGACGCCGTCGACCTGCACGCGATGATCAGCTCGTTCTGCTTCTTCCGGGTCGCCAACCGGCACACCTTCGGGGCCCTGTTCGGCCGCGACCTGGTCGACCCGGCCCAGCGCGAGCACTACCGGAACATGCTGGGCGACATGGTCATCGCCTATCTGACGGCGGACCGCTCGGCGGACTGAGGGACGCGGCGCGACGCAGGCGGGGCACGGACAGGGCACCGCAAGATCCTTCGGCACGACCTCTTGACACCCGGGAAACGTGAGCGCAACATCCGTAGCCAACCGCTACTAACTATCCAGTGGGTTAATTAGCCGGGTAGCCCCCGGCACGGCCGCCCCGTCACCCCAGGGATCCGGCACTTCTCCCCCTCCGCTCACTCCGCTTACGTTGGAGTTCCCCCGAAGGAGCAAGCCGTGTCCGTCCCCGCAGCGCCCCTCGACGCGCCACCCGGCCAGCCAAAGAAGGCTGCGACGGCCGCCTGGATCGGCAGCGCGCTGGAGTACTACGACTTCTTCATCTACGGCAGCGCGGCGGCGCTGATCTTCCCCGAGGTCTTCTTCGACGAGTCGGACCCGGCCACCGCGACCCTGCTGTCGCTGGCCACGTTCGGTGTCGCGTACGCGGCCAGGCCGGTCGGCGCGCTGTTCCTCGGCCACTTCGGCGACAAGGTCGGCCGCAAGAAGATCATGGTCTTCACGCTGATCCTGATGGGGGTCTCGACGTTCCTCATCGGCTGTCTGCCGACGCGCGACCAGGTCGGCACGCTGGCCCCGGTGCTCCTGGTGATCTGCCGTGTCCTGCAGGGCATCTCGGCCGCCGGCGAGCAGGCCAGCGCCAACTCCATGTCGCTGGAGCACGCGCCACCCAACAAACGCGGCTTCTTCACCAGCTTCACGCTCAGTGGCACGCAGGGCGGCCAGCTCCTCGCCACGCTGGTGTTCATCCCG
>NZ_LIQZ01000620.1:972-1152 GCF_001418655.1 Streptomyces phaeochromogenes
GGTCGCCGCCGCGCTCGTCGCCTCGGTCAGCACGATCTTCACGGTGTGGGCGCTGTCGTACGCGACCAGCGACTCGGTCGGCATGGACCGTACGTCGATGCTGTGGGTGGGCGCGCTCGCCAACCTGGTCGCCCTGGGCGCCATCCCTCTCTGGGCCACCCTCTCCGACCGCATCGGCCG
>NZ_LIQZ01000621.1:0-226 GCF_001418655.1 Streptomyces phaeochromogenes
ACCGCACACCGCCCCCGGCGGAGCCCATAGCACCGGGTCGCCGCCCGTTTCCCGACAATCCGCGCATCGGTCACCGCACCACGTCAAGTCGGCGGCCCCGGGCCCGGATCGCGGTCGTACCCGGTCAGCTCATGTCCGAGTCCCACCACTTCCGTACATGCCGTTACCCCCGCCACGGTCCCAGGTTTAGCGTCCTTCACCAGGTGACCGGCTCCCCACCACCGCC
>NZ_LIQZ01000621.1:364-2275 GCF_001418655.1 Streptomyces phaeochromogenes
CCCGAGCTGACACCCGCTCAGGTCAAGGCGAAGGTCGACAAGTTGTACCAGGAGGCGGAGGTCGCCACCGAGAAGTACAACGGCGCGAAGGAGAAGTCGACGAAGACGCGGGGCCGCCTGGACACCCTCCAGGACGAGGCAGCGCGCAGGACGGAACGGCTCAACTCCGAGCGGGACGCGCTCGGTTCACTGGCCGCCGCGCAGTACCGGGACGGCGGCGTCGACCCCGCACTCGGGCTCATGCTCTCCTCCGACCCCGACCAGTACCTGGACGGGGCCGCGTTCGCCGAGCGGGCCGGCAGCAGGCAGGCCTCGAACGTGTCGCGCGTACGCCGACAGCTGCGCGAGATCGAGCAGTTGCGCGGGGCCGCCCATGTCGAACTCACCTCGCTCAAGGAACGGCAGGCGGAGCTGAAGCGGCACAAGACCACCGTCACCGGGAAGCTGGGAGAGGCACGGGATCTGCTGTCGCGGCTCTCGGACGCGGACCGGGCCCGCATCGGCGCCGACGACGCGGACACCGCCCGCGCCTCACGTTCCGCCGCGGGCCCGCGCGACCTGGGCGGCGGTGGCACGGGTGCGTCGACCACTGCCCCCAACTCCCGTGCGGCGACAGCGATTTCATACGCGTACGGGAAGCTCGGCAGCCCGTACGTGTGGGGCGCCACCGGACCCGACGCCTTCGACTGCTCGGGGCTGATGCAGGCCGCGTACCGTGCCGCGGGGATCGAACTGCCCCGCACGACGTACGCGCAGATCAACGCGGGACAGCGGGTGTCGCGGTCCGAACTGCGCCCCGGCGACCTGGTGTTCTTCTACTCGGGCATCAGCCATGTGGGGCTGTACGTGGGCAACGGGCAGATGGTCCACGCACCCAATCCGTCGGCGCCGGTGCGGGTGGCGCCGATCGACGAGATGCCGTTCGCGGGGGCCACGCGCGTGGCGTGAGCCGGCCGGCGAACCGGCAGGGGCTATAGGCGGGGGTTATAGGCGGGAACAGGCAGGGATTGAGTGAAGAGAGCGGGGGAGTTCAAGCCGTTCGGGCATCGGTCCGGCTTGGATGGGCATCGCACGGGTACAGCGGCGGGGTAGCGTCGGCGTGGCACTGTTCGACATGCCGCACCGCACGGTCGCGATCCGCTCAGTCCCGTTCGCCTCGCTCTCCCGCTTTCTCCCGCTCTCATCCACCCCGTTCCGCCGTCCCGTTCCGCCTGGTTCGCCCTCGCCCTCCCGAAGGATTCGATGCCCGGCCCAACGCTGCCGCCTCCGCCGCCCGCGTACGTCAGCGGCTGGCCCGACAGGTCGGCGCTGCTGGCGGACCGTGGGCGGGCGTTGGAGGAGCTGCGCAGACGCAGTCTCGGGGTGCACCGGGTGCTGCTGCTGTGGCTGCTGGCGGTCGCGGCGATCATCGGATGGGCGCTGCTGGTGCTGCCGTTGCAGCAACTGGAGCAGCGCGATCCCACCGGGTTCATCCTGGGGCCGCTCTTCGCGGTCCTCGGTCTGGCCTCGCTGGCACCCTCCGTCGTGGCCGTCGTCCTCGCCGTCCGGCGGGACCGGCATATCAGCCAACTTCTCGACGCCTGGCTGCGGTTGGACAGCCATCCGCCCACCGACGCCCGCCTGCGCTCCTCCGGCCTGAGCCTCTTCTGGCTGCTCTCCTCGCTCACCGTCGGCGCGTTCGGGCTGTGGACGTCGTTCGCGGGGGTGACGGAGGCGAGGCCCGGACGTGACGCCTACAGCGACGTGGTGCTCGTGATGGGGATCGGGTTCATCCTCTGGCTCACCGGTCTGATAGGCGTGGCGAAGGCCGTACGGCACTATCGGTGGGCCGTACGGGTGTTGGGGCCGCGGACACCGGTACCCGCCGAGCAGCGGACAACGGCCTCACCCAGTACGGCGACACCCTCCTCG
>NZ_LIQZ01000622.1:0-1146 GCF_001418655.1 Streptomyces phaeochromogenes
GGCGCCCCGGCCACCACCGCGAACCCCACAGCCGCGACCACCGCTCCGGCCCGCACCACCATCACGGCCCCGAACCGCCGCACCCCGAAGTCCCCGACGGCCCGCCCGATCAGCGTGGTGACCATATAGACGTTGTACGGAACGGTCGCCAGCTGCTCCGAACTGCCGAGCACGTCCTGCAGATACTTGGCGCTCCAGTTGGAGACGGTCGAGTCCCCGATGTACGCGACGGCCATCACCAGACACAGAGGCAGCAGCAACTTGAACCCGACACCGCCGCCACCGCTGCCGCTCCCGTCCTCGCCCTGCGCCTTCACCTCGGCCTCGGGCCCGCTCCCGTCGACGTACCACCGGCTCCCCACGAACGCCGCGGGCAACAGCACCACGACCACCGGCAGATACGACACGAACAACGCCAGATCCCAGTGCGCCCCCACCCACGCGAGCGACGCCCCGACGATCCCGCCCAGGCTGAACGCCGCGTGGAACCCGAGCATGATGCTGCGCCCGTACCTGTGCTGAAGGCTCACCCCGAGCATGTTCATGGACGCGTCGAGCGACCCGACGGCCAGCCCGAAGGCCGCGAGCGAAAGCCCGATCGCCCACAGCCCGTCGCCGGCCCCCACCCCGAGCAGCGCCAGCAGCACCACCGGCTGCGACCAGCGCAGTACGTGACTGGGGGGCACCCTCTTCACCAACTGCTCGGTGCAGACGCTGCCGACCCCGGCCAGGATCGGCACGGCAGCGAGGAAGGCGGGCAGCAACGCGTCGGATATCCCGTACCGATCCTGGATCGCGGGTATTCGTGTCACGAGCAGCGCGAAGGCGACGCCCTGGGCGAAGAAGCTGAATGCCAAAGAAGCCCGGCCACGCCGCAGCACATCTGTCATGGCGGCTCAGCGTAGGGCTCAGACTTACCCGTGGGTAGACGGTTCAAAGATGAATTTTGTTCAACTCTGCCGCTGGAAGATCAACTTGGGATCAGCTCGGCGGCCATGTGGACGGCAAGTCAGCTCTGAAGCAGGCCGATCAGCTCGCCCATGTCCCCGAAGAGCCGGTCCGCGCCCGCCAACCGCTCGGCCGGCGTCATCGCCGTGAACCCGTACACATCCATCCCTGCCGCGACGGCCGCCCGCACCCCGAGCG
>NZ_LIQZ01000622.1:1175-1510 GCF_001418655.1 Streptomyces phaeochromogenes
TCTTCCGATGCCCGACCCGGATCCGCTCATGACTCCCCGACGACGCCACACAGTACGGAACCCCGTCCGCGGCCAGCTTCTCCAGAACCTCCACGGCCCCCTCCACCGGCTCCAACTCCCGCTCGAAGGCGGCGAACACCCGAGCGTGAAAGACATCGTCGAAGTCGGCGGGCAGCCGCTCCCCGGTCCGCTCCTCGACGATGTCGTGTACGCGGTGCATGGCGGCGCCCATGTAGTCGCGCAGGGACTCCTCGTACGAGGTGGGGTGTCCCAGCTCGGTGAGATAGGCGGCCAGCAGCGTGTTGGAGATCGGCTCACTGTCCACGAGGACGCCG
>NZ_LIQZ01000623.1 GCF_001418655.1 Streptomyces phaeochromogenes
CCCACCCGCAGTGACTCCGCCCCGCACCCCACCACCTCGGTCATCATCCGCGGCCCCTCCGCGAGATCGACGACGGCGGCGACGTACGGCGTGCGGGAGCCGAAGGGCGGCAAGTCGTTGCGGTGGACGACGGACCAGGTGTAGAGCGTGGCCCGGCCGCTCGCCGGTTCCCAGGTGACGTCCTCGCTCCAGCAGCGCGGGCAGAACTCGCGGGGGTAGTGGTGGGCGCGCCCGCACGCCCCGCACCGGCGCAGCAGCAGCCGCCCCTCGGCGGCGGCGTCCCAGTACGGCCGCGTAAAGGCGTCGACCTCAGGCAGATCGAACCGCGCTCCGGTCACCACAGCACCCCCACCCGAAGAGGCCCGGCCATCAGAAGAAGCCCACCGCGCTGTCCAGCGACCACGTCTGCCACGACATCGCGAAGAGGGCGACCAGGGAGATCAGCGCCATCATCGCGTTCTGCCCCTGCTCGGCCCAGTCGTGGATCATCAGCACGAGGTAGAGGAGGTTGAGGAGCAGCCCGCCGACAAGGGCGATCGGGGTCAGGAAACCCACGACCAGACCGAGCCCGAGGGCGAGCTCCGCGTACACGACGACGTACGCCATCGTGCGCGGCCGTGGCGCGACCACCACGTCGAAGCCGCTGCGCACCGCGTTCCACCGGTGCTTGGCCGCGACATCCGACGCCCACGCGATCCCGGTCCCGCGCTCGAACCAGCCCTTTTTGTCCTTGTGCCGCCAGCTCTCCAGCCACCACAGCCCGAGGCCGATACGGAGCACGGCGACCCATTCCGCCCCGGTGAGCCAGATCGTGTCCATGAACTCCCCTGCCGCCGAACGGGATCTGACGGTACGTCAGTTCAGCGTACGGACGGCGTACGCGCAAGAGCCGCGTCTCACCAAGCCCCCACAACCAGACGCCCTACGCCACGAGCCCCACGCACTCCTCCTACAGCCGTGATCAATCCGCAACCAATTCCGGGCTTGACCGAGACCCATCAAGTGACTAGATGAATACGCTCTGGCACATGGCCGACTCCACAGCGCCCGCGGACCCCGCGGCACAGCCCCCCGCCGACCGCCCCGTGTACGTCATCGGCGGCGGCCCGGGCGGTCTCGCGGCGGCGCACGCGCTGCGCGCGCAGGGCGTACGCGCCGTCGTGCTCGAAAAGTCCGAGCGCGTCGGGGCGTCCTGGCGACAGCACTACGACCGGCTCCATCTGCACACCACGCGACGGCTGTCCGGGCTGCCGGGGCTGCCGATGCCGCGTTCGTTCGGGCGGTGGGTGTCGCGCGACAACGTGGTGCGGTACCTGGAGAAGTACGCCGAGTACCACCAGCTGGAGATCGTCACGGGTGTCGAGGTCTCCCGCGTGGAGCCCTCCGCCGACGGCAGCGGCTGGCTGCTGCACGCCACCGGCGGGCGCGAGCTGACCGGCAGCGCGGTCGTCGTCGCCACCGGCTACAACCACACACCGCACGTGCCGGACTGGCCCGGCCGGGACGCGTTCAAGGGCGAACTCCTGCACGCGGGCGAGTACCGCAACCCCGGCCCGTACGCCGGACGTGACGTCCTCGTCGTCGGGGTCGGCAACACCGGTGCCGAGATCGCCGTCGACCTCGTCGAGGGCGGCGCCTCGCGCGTACGGCTCTCGGTGCGGACCGCGCCGCACATCGTGCGCCGGTCGACGGCCGGCTGGGCGGCCCAGTTCACCGGCATCCTCTGCCGGCGGCTGCCGGTCGGCCTGGTGGACCGGATGGCCGGGCCGCTGGCCAAGGTCAGCGTGCCGGACCTGTCGGCGCAGGGGCTGCCGCGACCCGACACCGGGCTGTACTCCCGGGTGAACGAGGGGGCCATCCCCGTACAGGACGTCGGCCTGATCGACGCCGTCCGCAAGGGCCGCGTCGAGGTCGTGCCCGCGGTCGACGGCTTCGAGGACGGCAAGGTCGTCCTCGCGGGCGGCGACCGCATCGCCCCGGACGCCGTGATCGCCGCGACCGGCTACCGACGCTCCCTGGAGGGCGTGGTCGGCCACCTCGACGTCCTGGACACCCGGGGCCGCCCGGTCGTACACGGCCCCCGCACCCCCAAGAACGCCCCCGGCCTCTACTTCACCGGCTTCACCAACCCCATCAGCGGCATGTTCCGCGAACTCTCCCTGGACGCCGAAAAGATCGCCAAAGCAATCGCCCGAGACACCGACCGAAGGCTCCCGTCCCGCATCACACACTGACCCGCACCCCTTGAAGGGGGGCGACCTTCAGGTTCAAGGCGCGCGGGGAACGGCGCAGTCCTTTGGCTTTCAGGGGGCGCGGGGAACAGCGCAGTCTTTTGGCTTTCAGGGGGCGCGGGGAACGGCGCAATCTCTTCGCTTTTAAGGGGCGCGGGGAACGGCGCAGTCTTTTGGCTTTTAAGGGGCGCGGGGAACTGCGCGCTCAGCCCAAACCAACCCGCACCGACGCACCCACCTCAAGCACACCCCCTAGGGGCGCGGGGAACTGCGCGACCGCCCCCACCGGCCCGCAGCCAAACCC
>NZ_LIQZ01000624.1 GCF_001418655.1 Streptomyces phaeochromogenes
GCGGGGGCCTCGACGTCGAGGGGCTCGGCATCGTCTACCTGGAGGCCTCCGCGACCGGGCTTCCCGTGGTCGCCGGCGACTCCGGCGGTGCGCCCGACGCCGTCCTCGACGGCGAGACCGGCTGGGTCGTACGGGGTGGCTCCCCGGAGGACGCGGCCGACCGCATCATCGCCCTGCTCGGCGATCCGGAGCTGCGGTGCCGGATGGGGGAGCGGGGCCGGGAGTGGGTCGAGGAGAAGTGGCGCTGGGACCTGCTGGCGGAGAGGCTGAAGGAGCTGTTGTAGGGGTCCGCGGGTACGGCTGAGGGTTGGTTGCGCCTGATCGCGCAGCTCCCACGCCCCTGGAAGAGACGTCCCCGTTTTAGGGGCGCGGGGAACTGCGCGACGGTGCCACAACCAACCCGCACGGTCTGGACCACCGCGCCCAAGACGTCTCGTGGGGAAGGCTTCTCCGTGGGGCCCAGCCCCGGTAGCCCGTGGGGGCTCAGCCCCGGTAGATGGCCTCGATCTCGTCCGCGTAGTCCTTCGCCACCACATTGCGCTTGAGCTTGAGGGACGGCGTGAGGTGGCCGGAGTCCTCGGTGAACTGGTGAGCGAGAACCCGGAACTTCCGCACCGACTCCGCCTTCGACACCGCGGCGTTGCCGTCGTCGACCGCGCTCTGGATCGCCGCGAGCAGATCCGGATCCTGTCCGAGCGACACCGCGGTGGAACCCGCCGGCTTGCCGTGCTCCTCGGCCCAGCGGCCCAGGAACTCGTCGTCGATGGTGATCAGCGCGCCCACGAACGGACGTCCGTCACCGACGACCATGCACTCCGCGACCAGCGCGTGCGCGCGGATGCGGTCCTCGATCACGGCCGGGGCGACGTTCTTGCCGCCCGCGGTGACGATGATCTCTTTCTTGCGGCCGGTGATCCGCAGATAGCCGTCCTCGTCGAGCGTGCCGATGTCACCGGTGTGGAACCAGCCGTCGGCGAGCGCCTCGGCGGTCGCGGCCTCGTTGTTCCAGTACCCCTTGAACAGGTGCTCGCCGTGCAGCAGCACCTCACCGTCGTCCGCGATACGGATCACCGAACCCGGCAGCGGCTGGCCGACCGTACCGATCTTCTGCCGGTCCCACGGGTTGAAGGCGGTGGCCGCACAGGACTCGGTGAGGCCGTAGCCCTCCAGGACCGTGAAGCCGATACCGCGGAAGAAGTGGCCGAGTCGCTCACCCAGCGGGGCGCCGCCCGAGATCGCGTACTCGCCCTTGCCGCCGAGCACCGCGCGCAGCTTGCTGTAGACGAGTGCGTCGAACGTCTTGTGCTTGATCCGCAGGCCGATCGACGGGCCCGACGGGGTGTCCAGCGCGCGGCTGTACGCGATCGCCGTGTCCGCCGCCTTGTCGAAGATCTTGCCCTTGCCGTCCGCCTGCGCCTTGGCCCGCGCCGAGTTGTAGACCTTCTCGAAGACGCGCGGCACACCGAGGATCAACGTCGGCCGGAACGAGGCGAGTTCGTCCGTGAGGTTCTTGATGTCCGGGACCATGCCCAGCTTGATCGGCGCCATCATCGGCGCGACCTGCACGAGCCGCCCGAAGACGTGCGCGAGCGGCAGGAAGAGCAGCACCGAGCACTCACCCGTACGGAACAGGGGGCGCAGCCGCTCCACGATGTTGCCGCACTCGGCGAAGAAGCTGCGGTGGGTCAGCACGCAGCCCTTGGGGCGCCCGGTCGTACCGCTCGTGTAGACGATGGTCGCCGGGTCGTCGGCCTTGGCGAGCGAGCTGCGCTCCTCGACGGCGGCGTCCGTGACGTCCTTGCCGGCCCGGCCCAGCTCCTCGACACCGCCGCCCTCGATCTGCCAGACGTGCTTGAGGTGGGGCAGCCCGTGACGCACCGACTCCACGGCAGCCGCGTGCGCGTCCAGCTCCACGACGACGGCGGTCGCGCCCGAGTCGCCGAGGATCCACTGCACCTGCTCCGCCGAACTGGTCTCGTACACGGGCACGGTGACGGCGCCCGCGCTCCAGATCGCGAAGTCGAGGAGCGTCCACTCGTAGCGCGTACGCGACATGAGGCCGACCCGGTCGCCGGGTGCCACGCCCGAGGCGATCAGGCCCTTGGCGGCGGCCTGTACCTCGGCGAGGAAGGTCGTGGCCGAGACATCCGTCCAAGTGCCGCCGACCTTACGGGCGATGACCGCCACGTCCGGATGCTGCGCGGCGTTTCTGCGGACGATGTCGGTCAGATTGCCGTCCGCGGGGACCTCGTACAAAGCCGGAAGGCTGAACTCGCGCAAGACTGCTGCTCCTCATAGGGCGCCGACGCCACGACTTCGTGTGATGCGACGGAGCGGTCCAAGGCTCGGGCGTGTGCTCTGGGACCCAAGGTGGTTGAAACCCTGAGCACGACTGGACTGCCCGGACGTTACCCGCCGGTACTGCCTCTACGACAGGGGGGTCGGGTGAGATGTTCCCCGCGTCACACGCGTTGGTGTTCCTCTTGAGTGTTTCTTCGCGCAGAGTAGTCCACCACGTTACTGACTGGGAGGTAACCGCAGGTCCGCCCGCGTCTACACACGTTTGCTCCACAGGCTTACCCTTGATCGCCATGGCAGGCACACAAGGCGGCGACGCCAACGGCATCGGCGGCCCGGGCGGCGAGGCCCGAAAGACGCGCATCCACGTAGTGAGCGACGTACACGGCAATGTCCGTGACCTGGTCAGGGCCGGTGACGGCGCGGACGCCCTGATCTGTCTCGGCGATCTCGTGCTCTTCATCGACTACGCCGACCACTCCCGCGGCATCTTCCCGGACCTCTTCGGCACCGAGAACACGGACCGCATCGTCGAGCTCCGCACCGCCCGCCACTACGAGGAGGCCCGGGCCTTCGGCGCGCGGCTGTGGGCGGGCGTCGACCGCGGACCCGCCATCGAGAAGGCCGTGCGCAAGCAGTACGCCGAACTGTTCTCGGCGTTCCCCACTCCGACGTACGCCACCTACGGCAACGTCGACGTGCCGCCCCTGTGGTCGGAGTACGCCGGGCCCGGCACCACCGTGCTCGACGGCGAGCGGGTCGAGATCGGCGGCCGTGTCTTCGGCTTCGTCGGCGGGGGCCTGCGCACACCCATGCGGACGCCGTACGAGATCAGTGACGAGGAGTACGCGGCGAAGATCGAAGCCGTCGGCGAGGTCGACGTGCTGTGCACGCACATCCCGCCGGAGGTGCCCGAGCTCGTCTACGACACGGTGGCGCGGCGCTTCGAGCGGGGGAGCCGGGCGCTGCTCGACGCGATCCGGCGCACCAGGCCGCGTTATTCGCTCTTCGGCCACGTTCACCAACCGCTCGCCCGGCGGATGCGCGTCGGCGCCACGGAGTGCGTCAACGTGGGTCACTTCGCCGGAACGGGGAAGCCGTGGGTGCTGGAGTGGTGAGGGCTACCGGCGGTCGCAGGGCCGGGGGCGGCCGGGAGTCCGCCGCGCGGTAGCCTTCACGCTGCATACACAGGTAGGAAGCGTTCGTACCACGAAGAACACCCCTATGTCCGGACCGCATCTGGAGGAGCCACGGCGATGGCGGAACACACCAGCTCGAGCATCACGATCGAGGCGGCACCGGCCGATGTCATGGCGGTGATCGCCGACTTCGCCCGCTATCCGGACTGGACCGGCGAGGTGAAGGAGGCGGAGGTGCTCGCCACGGACGAGAAGGGCCGCGCCGAGCAGGTACGCCTCGTCATGGACGCCGGCGCGATCAAGGACGACCAGACCCTCGGCTACACCTGGACCGGCGACCACGAGGTCTCCTGGACCCTGGTCAAGTCCCAGATGCTCCGCTCCCTCGACGGCTCGTACATCCTCAAGCCCGCGGGCACCGGCGCCACCCAGGTCACCTACCAGCTCACCGTCGACGTCAAGATCCCCATGCTCGGCATGATCAAGCGCAAGGCGGAGAAGGTCATCATCGACCGGGCGCTGGCGGGCTTGAAGAAGAGGGTGGAGTCGGGCGAGAAGTAGGCGGCGCGGGTGAGCGGGGGCTGACTTTCAGCCCGTCCGCGTTTGAGGACGAGGCCGTT
>NZ_LIQZ01000625.1 GCF_001418655.1 Streptomyces phaeochromogenes
GTACGGGGGGTGTCGGCGGAGGGGGGTGGATATCGATGATCGGTGCTGGGCGTCGGGGCGCCGGGGAAGGGCGGTCCGGAACCGCCGCGCAGGGAGTACGGGTCGTTGTCCGGCCGAAAGTCGTCAGGGACGGGGAAGCCTGTGTTGTCGTCGAATGGGTCCGGGTGTTCGGCGGGACCGTCGGCGTGGCCCGGTGTGCGCGCGCTCGGGCGACCGCCGGGCAGGGGCATGCCCGGGAACCCGGGCTCGGGCAGGGCCTCGCCCCGCTCGCGGGCGTTGGCCGCCGCGCGCAGCCGGTCCACCGCGCCGTCCATCGCGAACTGGGCGGCGCCGAGCCCTTCCACGACATAGCCGCGGCGGGCCTGGCCGCTCTCCTCGAAGGCGGACAGGATGCGGTAGACGGCGGAGAAGCCGCCCTCCACGCCCTCCGCGGCGACCGCGCCCCGGGTGACCACGCCGTGCCGGTCGAGCAGGGTGCGGGCCAGGGCGTGGGCGCGGACCGTGGCGTCGGGTTCGAGAGCGGGGAGCAGTGACCAGCGGCCCGCGACGGTCGGCGGGCCCGTCCGGGACTGAGGGCGTGCGGCGGCCGTCAGGCTTCCGTACCGTCCGCGGGGCACTGTGCGTTTCGCGCGGTGCGCGGTGGAACCCGCGGTGCGGCCCGAGCCGAGGAGAGAGCGCATCGGGCCGAGTGTGTCGTTCGTCAGACGGCCCGACCAGGCCAGGTCCCAGATGGCGTCGGCGAGTTGGGGATCGGTGGCATCGGGGTGCGTGGTGGCGCGGATCTGGTCGGTGATCTGGCGGAAGAAGAGACCGTAGCCCCCGGAGAGGGCGTCCAGGACCGACTGGTGGAGCGCGGTCAGCTCCAGGGGATGCGGGGGCGGCAGGAGGAGGGGCGCGGTGTCCGCAAGGTAGACGGACACCCAGCCGTCCTTGCCGGGCAGCGCGCCCGCTCCGGCCCAGACGACCTCACCGGCGGCCGTCAGCTCGTCGAGCATCGCGGGGGCGTAGTGCGCGACGCGGGACGGCAGGACGAGCTTCTCCAGCGCCGACGCGGGCACCGAAGCGCCCTGCAACTGCTCGATGGCGCGCACGAGTCCGTCGATACCGCGCAGGCCGTGCCCGCTGCCGAGGTGCTGCCACTGCGGCAGGAACTGGGCCAGCGCGGCGGGCGGCACCGGCTCCAGCTCATGGCGCAGTGCGGCCAGCGAACGGCGCCGCAGCCGGCGCAGCACCGTCGCGTCGCACCACTCCTGGCCGATCCCCGCCGGGTGGAACTCCCCTTGTACGACACGGCCAGCCGCGGCGAGCCTCTGCAGCGCCCCTTCGGTGACGGCCGGACCCAGCCCGAAGCGGGCCGCCGCCGCGGTCGAGGTGAACGGGCCGTGCGTGCGCGCGTACCGGGCGAGGAGGTCGCCGAGCGGGTCCTTGACCGGCTCGGTGAAGGCCTCCGGGACGCCGACCGGCAGCGCCGTGCCGAGCGCGTCGCGCAGTCGGCCCGCGTCCTCGATCGCCGCCCAGTGGTCGGCCCCGCCGATCCGGACCCGGATGGCGCGGCGGGCCGAAGCCAGGTCCCGGGCCCACTCCGGATCGGCGCCGCGCTCGGCCAGTTCGGCGTCGGTGAGCGGGCCGAGCATCCGCAGGAGGTCCGCGACGCTTTCGGCGTCCTTGGTGCGGCGGTCTTCCGTGAGCCACTGGAGCTCGCTCTCCAGCTCCGTAAGGACGTCGGCGTCCAGGAGCTCGCGCAGCTCCGCCTGGCCGAGGAGCTCGGCGAGCAGACGTGAGTCCAGCGACAGGGCCGCGGCACGCCGCTCGGCGAGCGGGGAGTCTCCCTCGTACAGGAACTGGGCGACGTAGCCGAACAGCAGTGACCGGGCGAAGGGGGACGGCTCCGGTGTCGTGACCTCGACGAGCCGCACCTTGCGGGACTCCAGGTCGCCCATCAGTTCCGTGAGGCCCGGTACGTCGAAGACGTCCTGGAGGCATTCGCGGACCGCTTCCAGAACGATGGGGAAGGAGCCGTACTCACTGGCCACCTGGAGCAGTTGGGCGGCGCGCTGGCGCTGCTGCCACAGGGGGGTGCGCTTGCCGGGACTGCGGCGCGGCAGGAGCAGGGCGCGGGCGGCGCATTCGCGGAAGCGGGACGCGAACAGGGCGGAGCCGCCGACCTGGTCGGTGACGATCTGATTGACCTCGCCCTTGTCGAAGGCGACATCCGCCGCGCCCACGGGTGCCTGGTCGGAGTCGTACTCCGTACCCAGCTTGGTGGGTTCCTGGTCGAGCAGGTCCAGGCCCATCAGGTCGGCGTCCGGGAGGCGCAGGACGATGCCGTCGTCGGCGTGCATGACCTGGGCGTCCATGCCGTACCGCTCGGAGAGGCGGGCGCCCAGCGCGAGGGCCCACGGGGCGTGGACCTGGGCGCCGAACGGCGAGTGCACGACGACCCGCCAGTCGCCCAGCTCGTCACGGAAACGCTCGACGACGATGGTGCGGTCGTCCGGGATGTGGCCGCAGGCCTCGCGCTGTTCGGCCAGGTAGGACAGGACGTTGTCGGCGGCCCAGGCGTCCAGACCCGCCGCGAGGAGGCGGAGGCGGGCGTCGTCCTTGGGCAGCGATCCGACCTCGCGCAGGAAGGCGCCCACCGCGCGGCCCAGTTCGAGCGGACGCCCGAGCTGGTCGCCCTTCCAGAACGGCAGCCTGCCCGGCACGCCCGGGGCGGGGGACACCAGGACGCGGTCGCGCGTGATGTCCTCGATGCGCCAGGAGCTGGTGCCGAGCGTGAAGACGTCTCCCACGCGGGACTCGTAGACCATCTCCTCGTCGAGCTCGCCGACCCGGCCGCCGCCCTTCTTGGGGTCGGCGCCGGCGAGGAAGACCCCGAAGAGGCCACGGTCGGGGATGGTGCCTCCGGACGTGACGGCGAGGCGCTGGGCGCCGGGGCGGCCCGTGACCGTACCCGCGACGCGGTCCCACACCACACGGGGCCGCAATTCGGCGAAGGCGTCGGAGGGGTAGCGGCCCGCGAGCATGTCGAGCACCGCTGTGAACGCCGACTCCGGAAGCGAGGCGAAGGGCGCCGCGCGGCGGACCGTGGTGAGCAGGTCGTCGACCTGCCAGGTGTCGAGCGCGGTCATGGCGACGATCTGCTGGGCCAGCACGTCCAGGGGGTTGGCCGGGATGCGGAGGGACTCGATGGAGCCGGTGCGCATCCGCTCGGTGACCACGGCTGCCTGGACGAGGTCGCCCCGGTACTTGGGGAAGACCACGCCGGTGGAGACCGCCCCGACCTGGTGGCCCGCACGGCCCACGCGCTGGAGGCCGGACGCCACGGACGGCGGTGACTCGACCTGGACGACGAGGTCCACCGCGCCCATGTCGATGCCGAGCTCCAGGCTGGACGTGGCGACCACCGCGGGCAGACGGCCCGCCTTCAGGTCCTCCTCGACGAGGGCGCGCTGCTCCTTGGAGACCGAGCCGTGGTGGGCGCGGGCGATGACCGGCGGGGCACCCTGGGCCGCGCCCGAGCCGCCCATCAGCTCGGCCGGCGCGTGGTGCTCCTCCAGGGGCTCGCCCGTCGCCCTCTCGTACGCGATCTCGTTGAGCCGGTTGCAGAGGCGCTCCGCCAGGCGGCGGGAGTTGGCGAAGACGATCGTCGAGCGGTGGGACTGGACCAGGTCGGCGATCCTCTCCTCGACGTGCGGCCAGATCGAGGGGCGCTCGGCCGCCGTGTCGGAGTCCGCGACGGGGGAGCCGCCGAGCTCGCCCAGGTCCTCGACGGGCACGACTACGGAGAGGTCGAATTCCTTCCCGGACGGGGGCTGGACGATCTCGACCTTGCGGTGGGGGGAGAGGTAGCGGGCGACCTCGTCCACCGGGCGGACGGTGGCCGAGAGGCCGATGCGGCGCGCCGGCTTCGGGAGCAGCTCGTCCAGGCGCTCCAGGGTGAGGGCGAGGTGGGCGCCGCGCTTCGTGCCCGCGACCGCGTGCACCTCGTCCAGGATCACCGTCTCGATGCCCGTCAGCGCGTCGCGCGTGGCCGACGTGAGCATCAGGAACAGCGACTCCGGGGTCGTGATCAGGATGTCCGGCGGGCGGGTGGACAGCGCGCGGCGCTCGGCCGGCGGGGTGTCGCCGGAGCGGATGCCGACCTTCACCTCGGGCTCGGGCAGGCCCAGGCGCACCGCCTCCTGCCGGATGCCGGTCAGCGGGCTGCGCAGGTTTCGCTCCACGTCGACCGCCAGCGCCTTCAGCGGTGACACGTACAGGACCCTGCAGCGCTTCCTAGGGTCGGCCGGGGGCGGGGTCGAGGCCAGCTGGTCGAGGGCGGCGAGGAACGCGGCCAGCGTCTTGCCCGAGCCGGTGGGGGCCACGACCAGCACGTCCGAGCCCTCACCAATGGCTCGCCATGCCCCGGCCTGGGCCGCCGTCGGCGCGTCGAAGGCGCCCGTGAACCAGGCACGGGTCGCTGGTGAGAAGCCGTCCAGGGCTCGGTGTGCGGAGCTGACCATGCGTCCATCCTGCACCCGGGCACTGACAACGGCGCTGACCTGCGGAGGGATCGGCTGTCAGGGATCGGCTGCGGGCCGCCGTCCGTGCGCCTGCCGCCTTGGAGGGGCCGGGGCCGACGGCTGCGGGTCGTGGGGTGTGCCCGTCCCGTGTTTGCCCCGATGGCGGAGAATGGGGGGCATGGCTGGAGCTGGGAAGGAGAGGGCTCGGCACTGGCAGTTCGCGGAGTTGCCCGGTGTCGATCTGCTGCGGGCTCGGTATGTGCAGAAGACCTTTGTCCGGCACACGCACGAGAACTTCGTCATCGCCGCCATCGCCGACGGTGTCGAGGTCTTTCACCACGGTGGGGCGGATCAGTACGCGGGGGCCGGGTGTCTGGCACTGGTCAATCCCGATACGCCGCACACGGGGCGGGCCGGGGTTCCTGAGGGCTGGCGGTACGGGGCCGTCTATCCGTCGCCGGAGCTGGTGGCCGAGATCGCTGCTGAGACCACCGCTCTTCGTGGTACTCCGGGGTTCGTGAGCCCGGTCATCGATGATCCGTATGCCGTGATGCTGGTTCATCAGGTGTTGCGGGCCGCCGAGGAGGGCAACGCGCTGGCCGCCGACACGCTGTTGCGCGTCGCCGTGACCCGGTTGCTGCGGGTGAACGGCGGGCCGCTGCCGGAGCGGGTCCCGCGGACCGCGGGAGCCGGAGTCGCGGCACGCGCGCGTGCCGTTCTCGAGGAACAGATCGTGGAGCCGCCCACCCTGGAGCGGCTCGCCGGAGATCTCGGGACCAGCCCCTTCGCGCTGCTGCGCGCCTTCCGGGACGCCTACGGGATGCCCCCGCACGCGTGGCTGACCGATGTCCGGGTACGGCGTGCGCGTCGGTTGCTGGACTCGGGGGTCGCGCCCGCGGAGGCGGCCGTCACGGTGGGGTTCACGGATCAACCGCACCTCAATCGGCACTTCACGCGGATCGTGGGCGTGCCGCCGGGCGCGTATCAGCGCGAGCGCAAGAACGTACAAGAATCGCGGCGGGAGATTCTCGTACCGTCCGGGGCGTGGCAGAACATGCAGCTCTCGCAGACATACGCAGTGAAGACGGCGGAAAACCCGACGCCGCCGTCGTACGGGACGCCCTCGGAGTCGGGGTGGCCGTCGGACTGTCCGGTTTCGCCTTCGGGGTGACCTCGGCGGGCAGCGGGCTCACGCTGCTGCAGACCTGCGCACTGAGCCTTCTGGTGTTCACCGGAGCCTCCCAGTTCGCCCTCGTGGGGGCGCTGGCCGGTGGGGGCAACCCGTTCACCGCCGCGGCGGGCGCGTTCTTCCTGGGGGTGCGCAACGCCTTCTACGGGCTGCGTCTGTCGCAGTTGCTGGCCCTCCCGCGCGCGGTGCGGCCGTTCGCCGCCCAGTGGGTCATCGACGAGACCACCGCCGTGGCTCTCGCCCAGCCCACGCGGCGCAGCGTGCGGATCGGTTTCACCGTCACCGGGCTCACCCTCTACGTGCTGTGGAACCTCACCACGCTGCTCGGCGCACTGGGCGCCGACGCCATCGGAGACACCGACGCCTGGGGCCTGGACGCGGCCGGACCCGCCGTCTTTCTGGCGCTGCTCGCACCCATGCTCAAGACCACCATGGAGCGGGTCGTCGCGGGACTCGCGGTCGTCCTGGGGCTCGGGCTGCTGCCCGTCCTGCCTGCCGGTGTTCCCGTCCTGGTGGCCGCGCTCGCCGCTCCGGCCGTCCTGTGGGCGGAAGGGCGTCGTCGGGCGCCTACCGGCCCGGCCGAAGACGACGACACCGTGGGGGAGGGACGTTGAACATCTGGATCGCGATCGGCCTCACCGCCGTCGGTTGCTATGCCGTCAAGCTCATCGGGCTGCTGATTCCGGCGGGCCTGCTGGAACGACCGCTCGTCCAGCGGCTCGCCGCTCTGCTGCCCGTCGCCCTCCTGGCCGCCCTCACGGCCCAGCAGACCTTCGCCGACGGACGCGTCCTGGTGCTGGACGCGAAGGCGGCGGGGCTTGCCGCGGCTGCCGTGGCGCTGTTGCTGCGTGCCCCGTTCCTGCTGGTCGTCGCTGCGGCCGTGCTCGTCACGGCCGGGGTGCGGGCGATGGCCGGCTGAGGGGAGGGGTGGATCGGGTGGGTACGGGCTGAGGCGACGTTGGGCTTAGACGGGGGTGTCCGGCTGGGCCAAAGAGGGGGCACGCGTGCGTGTGCCCCCTGATTGAGGCCCCGTCGGCGAGCGGAGCGGCAGCGGCAACTGGCGACCGGTAGTCGGTCGGTGATCGGCTCGGCCAGGCCGCCGAGCGGAGTGGCGTCGATGTCAACCGACGGGCAGTCCATAGGCCCGCAGCGTGCGCAGGGCCTCGATCGTCACGATGGGGCGTGCCTCCAGGGCCGTACTCGGTGCCCACTGGCGTCGGCGTCCCGGCCAGCCGCCGTCCTTCTGCTGTTGGTTGAGCAGGAACTCCAGGGAGCCCGTCATCTCGGCGTCGGTGAACCACGCGCGCGCGAGTGAGCCCGGGGTCTTCGCGAAGTCGTACGGGAAGTGGTGCTCTCCGGGCGCGTAATCGGGGGCCACGGGGAACGCCTCAAGACGTGCCGGGTCCAGCGCCGCGAGCCGGTGTTCGCGCACCAGACGGCCGAGCCGGTCGGCGGCGGCCTCCGCGCGCGGGCGGTCGGGCGCCGAGTCCAGGAAGGCGACGGCCGCCTCGATCTCGTACGGATGCGACTTGTCCAGGGACTCCACCGCCTGCCAGCAGAAGTCGGTGGCCCTGAACAGCCAGGCGTGCCAGACCTCGTTGCGGTGCAACAGGCCCACCACGGGGCCGGTGGCGAGGAGCTCGCTGGGCGGGTCGTCGACGATCGGCAGGAAGGGTGCCGCCGGATAGCCGCGCTGGCTGGGATGGATCGTCGGCAGCGCGCCGTCCTGCGTCGACACGGAGGTCAGATAGCGGCACATGCGCTCCACCCGCTGCCCGCCACAGCGCCCGATCGAGTCCAGGACGTGCAGTGCGTGCCCGGTGTGCAGGGGCTGGCTGACCGGGCCGCGCAGATCGGGTTCCAGCGCGTGACCGTACCCGTCGTCCTCGTTGCGGTAGGCGGACAGCGCGGTCTCGACCGCGTCGGCGTCGCCGCCCAGGAAGTGGTACGCGAAACGGCGCTGCTCCAGCACGCGCGCGGTGAGCCAGAGGAAGTGCTCGGCGCGGGCGAGGGGGGTGTGCGC
>NZ_LIQZ01000626.1 GCF_001418655.1 Streptomyces phaeochromogenes
GTCCTCGAAGAACGAACCGGTCGGGCCGCCGTCGGGCAGTGTGGCGAGGCGGACCGCCGTGGCCGCGCCCTGCTCGGGGGTGCGGGGGCCTTGGAAGCCGGTGAAGTCGGTCGCGACCAGGCCCGGGCAGGCGGCGTTGATCAGGATGTCCGTGTCGGCGAGCTGCCGGGCGTACTGCACGGTGACGGCGTTGAGGAACGACTTCGACGGTGAGTAGGCCGCCATGACGGGGCCGATCTCGATGTCCGGGTCCGCCTGCCGGGTGAGGGAGGCGACGGAACTGGAGACGTTGACGATGCGCGGCGACGTCGAGCGCCGCAGCAGCGGCAGCATCGCGTTGGTCACCCGGATGACACCGATGACGTTGGTCTCCACGACCGTGCGGACCAGGTCGAGGTCGAGCGCGGTCGGGTCCTGTATCCAACCCGGCCCCATCTCCCCCGAGATACCGGCGTTGTTGACCAGGACGTCCAGGCGCCCGGCCCGCCGTTCGACCAGTTCCGCGGCATCGGTGACGCTCAGGTCGGCGGTCACGTCCAGCGGAACCCCGAACGCGTCCACCCCGGCGGCGCGCAGCTTCTCCACCGCAGTCTCGCGCCGGACCTCGTCACGGGCCCCCACGCCGACGCGGTACCCGAGGGCGCCAAGACCGGCCGCGATCTCGTACCCGATTCCCTTGTTCGCGCCGGTGACCAGCGCGATCTTCGTTTCGCTCATGCCGTTGATGTTCACTCGCGGACGGACGGTGCGGCCAACACCGATACGGTGCCCTGTCATACCCGGTGGGTATCACCCGGAAGCTACGCTGTGGCCATGGACGCCCTGGAGACCCGCGAGTTGAGGTACTTCGTGACCGTGGCCGAGGAACTGCACTTNNCGCCGAGGCGTCCGTCTGACCGGCGCCGGCGAAGTGCTGCTGCAGGAGGGTCGCGCGGCCCTCGACGCGACCACCGCCGCCGCCCGCCGCACCCGCCGCGCCGGTGGCGCCGACAGCCCGGGTGGCCCCCGCAATCGCCTGGTGCTGGCGGTGAAGGCCGCCGCGGCTCACGAACTGCTGCAGAAGCTTCTCGACGCCTACGCGGCCGAGCCCGATGCCGCCGAGATCGAGGTGCTGCCGTGCGGCTTCTGTGAGCAGGAAGAGCTGCTGCGTGACGGCCGCGCCGATGTGGCGCTCATGCACACGCCGTTCAACTCCCTCGCCGGGTTCGACAGCGAGGAACTGCTGGCCGAGGGGCAGATCGCCATCCTGCCCGCCGACCACCCCCTCGCCGCGCACAAGTCACTGACCTTGGCCGACGTCAGCGACATCCCCGGCCTTCCGGCCGCCCGCTGGCCCCGCCACGGCACGTACCCACCCGGCCCGGGTCCCGAGATCCGCGACCAGACGCAGCTGGCCCAGCTGATCGCCCTCGGTCGCACCATGGCCGTCTTCCCCGACTCCGCCCGCGCCTGGCTCTGGTCCGAACACACCGCCGTCCCCCTGACCGACGCACCCCCGGTCATCACCCATATCACCTGGCCCGCCCACAGCCGCTCCC
>NZ_LIQZ01000627.1 GCF_001418655.1 Streptomyces phaeochromogenes
CCGTGGTGTAGCGGGCTACACCACGAGGACGGGGCCCCGCTCTCCATGCGCGGGGCACCCCGCGGCAGCTCCAAGCCCGAACGGCGTGAGGAAGACGACACGGCAGGCGGCCAGCACAACGGTCCAGCTGGCCCGGGCCACGGTCCTGACCATCGACACGATGCTCGTCCTCACGGCCCTGCTGATCACGGCCACGGGCGCCATCGCGGTGGTGGGCGCGGGGCTGCTCCCGGAGACGGTGACGCCGGATCACTGGACCGCCGGGGCAAGCGCCGCCGGGGACCGAGTGGACGGGCGAGCGGTCGAGCGGATCCCGGAGGCATGCCTCCCCTGGACGACGACCCGCTCCGCACCCGGCTGCGCACCGCGGTCCACGCCCCGACACACTCATGGACCTGCGCTGGATGTTCGCCCAATACGGCTAAGCCACCCTGCTGCCGATCATGATGCTCCCTCTGTGGCCGACGGAGCTGCTGGTGGACGGCGTCGGCTGCGGACTCCTGAACCGCTCCCCGCGCGTCCGCTCCCTGATCACCCGCCTGACGGACCTTGAGGCCAGGTGGCCCACCGCCCTCGTAAAGCCCTCGCCCAGGGCACGTCTGAGCGAGCGGGGCGAGGAACCGACCGCGACGAAGGCGGGAGGGGTCGTCGGCCAAGAGGCCGAACTGCGCTGCGTCGAACAGGACTTGCGGGACGGCGCCCAGGCCCGCCTGGTCTCCTTCTCAATGCGCCTCGGCCTGGCGAAACGCGCGTACGAGCACGACCCCGCCACTGCCCGCAAACTCCGGGACCTCGCCCAGGACCAGGCGGAGGAGGCCCTGACGGAGCTCCGCCACGTCGTCCGCGGAATCCACCCACCGATCCTCACCGACCGCAGACTGGCGGGCGCCGTACGGGCACTCGCCGCGAGCAGCGGCCTGGACGTCACCGCCGACACGGGCCACCTGGAGACTGGCCCCCGGGCCCCGGCGGGCGTCGAGGCAGCCGCCTACTTCACCGTGGCCGAGGCCCTGACGAACACCGCGAAACACAGCGGTTCGGGCCGGGCCTCGGCCCAACTCACCCGCGTAGCAGCAGGCTTGACTGTAACCGTCTCCGACAAGGGCCACGGCGGCGCCGACGAGACAACCGGCTCGGGCCTGCCCGGAATGCGCCGCCGGGTCGCGGCACTCGACGGCACGGTACGGCTGACGAGCCCGACCGGAGGACCGACGGTGATCGAGGCGGGGTTGCCGTGTGGGTGGTGAGTGGGGGGCAAGACCTCTACATGACCTCTAGGTGCCGGGGCCCAGGGCCAGAGGGCTGCCTTCCCACCCGACCGAAAGGAACCCCACCCGGGCACCACACGGGCAGCACACCGACACCGAGCCCGCCCACAGGCCACCCCCGGACCACTGCCCACCCAGCCCCCACGCTCGTCCGCTACGCTGTTCCCGGTACCTCTCCCTGCCACCAGGAGGAGGGCTGGGGACACGCACGAC